>NZ_CAMVTE010000014.1 GCF_947170395.1 uncultured Methanobrevibacter sp.
TTTATATTGGAACTTGACGGATTTAACGCACCGATGGTTGTAGATCTGTTTTCAAAAAGATTCCACAACTTCGTACAGCAATATCCAACAAGGGGTGCAGCCGCCGAATTGCACAACTGTGACTTCATGGACATGATTTACAGAGGATTCAATGCCATTAGCGGCGCCCGTAAATTCAGGGCCGGCACCGGAGGAGAACTCGTGCCGAAAATCAATGGATTTGACGTTGACTTAAGCCCGATATTAGCTAATGAAACTGTAATGAATCCGCAAAGATACACATATCCTGCATGTGCAATAACAGTAAGGTTCTCATCCCTGATGAGACTTGCCGACTACCCATGTCTTTTGACTTCAGAACCTATTACAGCAACCATGATGACAAACATCATTGCGCTTAACAAAGGCGCTCCCGGTTCTCCTGTAAGGGGATGTAAAAACTGTGCTGCCGCATCTTTGGTTGACAACAAACACGAATACTGTCAATGGAGAGAATCCGTATAGGTGAGTTGGATGACTTGCAATATAAGAAAGAAATTCTTTGCAGAACTGTTGGGAACCTTTTTCCTTGTACTGTTCGGTACAGGATCTGCTGTTGCAACTCTTCTGATTTCAGATAGCATCGATCCTGGAAATGCGGGAATTGGTATTCTTGGTGGTTTGGGTGACTGGATTGCAATTGCGCTTGTGTTTGGTCTAACAGTAATGGTTTGTATTTACGTATTCGGTAAGATATCCGGTGCACATTTAAATCCGGCTGTAACAATCGGACTGCTTGTAACCAAAAACATAGATTTAATCGACAGCATCTACTATATAGTTGCGCAGGCCATTGGAGCATGTCTTGGAAGTTTGGCGCTATATCTTTTCATGGGCGCTTCAGCCGTAACAATCGGAGGACTTGGTGCCACTGCTCCTGGTGTTGGTGTAGGATATCTTCAGGCAATGTTTGCCGAATTTTTGGGAACATTCTTCCTTATGATGGTTGTAATGGGTGTTGCAGTCGATAAAAAGGCAGAACCTGGTTTTGCCGGAATATCAATAGGTATGACAGTGGCTGCAGTTATTGCTGTTTTAGGTGCATTTACCGGGGCATCAATTAACCCTGCACGTACATTTGGCCCATACCTGATGGACATGATTTTGGGAGGTCAAAACCTTTGGGGATTCTTCCCGATATATCTTGTCGGACCTATTCTCGGTGCAATCTGTGCTGCATTTGCTTATGCATACCTTGCAAAAGACAGTGGAGTCTGTGAACTTCCACAACCTTTCAATGATGAATAATTCATTTTGAATTATTCTCTTTTTTTTATTTTAATAATTATTTTACAAAGCTACATAATTTTTTTAAATTAAAAATAATATTTTAAACTTGCTTATTTTTTCTATAATGATGTAAATATTGCTTTAAATTAATATTAAAAGGTTTATATTATTTTAATTATAAATTAAAGAATAATTAATAATTTAAAGGAGGTTGGATTTTGTGGAATTTCACGAGGATATAATTTTTAAAATTCAGGGTCAGGAATATGGTCAGAAACTGATTGAAATCATTAATATTTCTGGAAAAATTGTTGAAGTTCATCCTACTGAATATACAATCATCGACCCAAAGATATATAAGCCTGACATGGTTTTTGAGCTTGAAGACAAGGTCATCATACTTGAATTTCAAAGTTCTCATGTCGATATTAATGACAAGAGGAGATTTAGATTCTACAGTGCTTTAATTGACAACGTTGCAATCAAATCTAAAAAAGATATTGAAGTGCATGTTTTAAGCACTGTTGAAGAGGCAGATACCAAGTGCTATTGTGTTAATTCGCAGTCTAGATTTCCAATATATATTCATTCTCTGAAAAATTATGATGCAAATCAATTTTTAAATAGGATGAATGTTAAAATAGAAAACAAGGAAAAATTTTCTAAAAAAGAATTATTGTTGATTGGCTTACTTTGTTTCATGAAATCAGAACTTGGAACTGATCAGTTGATATATGATTCTGCAATAACAATAACAAATATTCCTGGGTTGAATTCGGAAATAGGTCAGTTTGTAAAGGGAGTAATATTGTTGTTATGCGACAAATTTGTTAAAAATAAATCGTTGAATAAAACAATTTCAAATTTGGTGGGTGGAAATATGAAAATAATTGAGGATTATGCTCAAAGGAAGGTTGATGAGGCAAATAAAGAATTCCAAAAGACATTGCAGGCTAAAGATGAAGAATTGTCTATTAAAGATGAAGAATTGTCTATTAAAGATGATGAATTGTCCATTAAGGATAAGGAATTGTCTATTAAGGATGAAGCATTATCTATTAAAGATAAGGAGTTGGCCGCTAAGGATGAGAAGTTATTGGAATCTCAGCAAAAGATGGTTATTATCTTAAGTAATGAGGGTTATTCAACTAAGGATATTGTAAGACTTGCTGATGTCAGTTTGGATTTTGTAAATCAAACATTGGCCAAATAACCATTTGGTATCAAAATCTATTTAATGGTTATAATCAAATATTATAGTAATTACTTTTTAGGTGATAATTTGAATTTTAATCTTAAAGAAGCTATTTTGATATTTATTCGCGGAGTCCTGATGGGTTCTGCAGATATTGTTCCTGGCGTTTCTGGAGGGACAATAGCATTAATTACAGGCATTTATGCCCATTTAATCGAAGCAATTAGTAGAATCAAATTTGGATTTGTAAAACCCCTTCTAAAAGGAGACATCAATGGATTTATTGAAGGGCTGTTTGATGAAATTGATTTCAAATTCTTCATTCCGCTGGTTTTGGGTATAGGTATTGCGTTTTTAACCCTTGCTAAAGTGGTGACATTCTGTATGGACGCATATCCTGCATGGACATATTCATTTTTCCTGGGTCTGATTATAGCTTCAGCTGTTATTCTATTTAGAAGGCTTGAAAAAATAGATTTGAAAAATATTCTCTTTGCGATAATAGGTTTGGTTTTAACTTACATATTTGTAAGTCTGAATCCGATTGCAGCCAATCATTCACTGCCGATATTGTTCGTTTCAGGTATGATAGCAATTTGTGCAATGATTTTGCCTGGAATTTCAGGATCATTTTTATTGCTGCTTTTAGGCCAGTACAAATATATGCTGAATTCACTTCACACATTAAACATTGTTGAAATCATTGTTTTTGTCGTTGGTGCATTGATTGGAATTTTAGGATTTTCCAAAATCCTTAATTACCTGCTTAAAAACCATGAAGAGATTACAATGGCATTTCTGATTGGTGTAATGCTTGGCTCTCTTAGGGTTCCTGGTGCTGAAATCATCAACTCAGTAAGCGTTAATTTTGCAGGACTTTTCCCTTGCCTTCTTGTTGCAGTAATCGGTTTTGCTTTAATAATCATTCTGGAAACCAAATTCGACTACATGGAGTAGTTGAATTTTCATATTTTTTTTTAAAGATTTATTAACAACGAATAATATAATTAAGTACGATGCTAGTTTTAAAAAAGGTAAAAAAACAGTGGAGATTATATCCGATAGGTTCACCGAAAGGCGCTCTAAATCACAAAAGGGTTCCTGAATTTGTTGGAAACATTAAATTCAGCAATGATGGTGACTCACTTTCCATTTCCAGATTCATTGCCGATTATAATTTCAATGACAACTCCACTTTAAATGAAAAACTGCTTCCTCCTTCAGAAGTCATTAAATTGCTTCGCTCACAGGCGGTATTTCTGGCAACCAAAGATGAAAAGGTTGAAAAGTTTTTGAAATCACTTAACATTAAGGTAAGACGCACTCAGGTATGTGATTTCTGTGCCTTTGAAGGAAACATTACAATCGTGAATTCATCATATTCATATAAACACAACAATCAGCTCATTTGCAAGGATTGTGCCCATGATACAATCAAAGAGGAGTTGAAGCTTCAGGGATTTGACAGAGCAATTTTTAGAAACCTTGAAAAGACACTGGAAAAGACTGGAAGTCTTGAAAAAACATTATCAATATTATCTCCTCACTTTGATCCGCTGAAAAACAGAAACCTGACTCTTTTCGATAAGACCAAAAAGTCAAAGCACATCATTCCTCCAATTGACATGAAACGTTTAAAGATAGACAATGACTTTAAACAGGTGCTTCTTGACTCGGGCAACACCAAACTGCTTCCCGTTCAGTATCTGGCCATTAAGGAAGGGCTTTTAAAGGGAGAGGATTTGCTTGTCGTAAGCGCAACAGGTTCCGGAAAGACTCTGGTAGGAGAGCTTGCAGGAATCACCGAAGCCCTTAAAGGCAGGAAATTCGTGTTTTTAACCCCTCTGGTGGCGCTTGCCAATCAGAAATACAGGGATTTTAAAAGGAAATACTCTGGATTGGGTCTGAAGGTTGCAATTAAAGTTGGCAGAAATCGTGTAAAGGCAAAAGGTGAGCTTAATCTTCCTGACAGTGATGTATCCAAGGCGGACATTGTTGTTGCAACCTATGAGGGAATAGATTATCTTTTAAGAAACGGCAACTCATCATCATTATCCGATTTGGGAGTTGTTCTGATTGATGAAATTCATATGATTGATGATGAAGACCGTGGAACACGTCTCAATGGTCTTATCAAACGTTTGAAGCTATTGTATCCTAAAACCCAAATAATCGGTCTTTCCGCTACAGTCAAAAACCCTGAATTTCTGGCATCTGAATTTAACATGAAGCTGGTCAAGTATGATGAGCGTCCGGTTCCTTTGGAAAGACATTTGGTTTATGTCAGAAACGAATCCCAAAAGAGGCATATCATGCAGAAACTGGTTCAAAGGGAATTCAATACCAAATCCAAAAAGGGATTCAGAGGCCAGACTATCATATTTACAAATTCAAGGCGCAAAACCCATCAGATTACAAACTTTCTGACAAACAAAAGGGTCAACGCAAGAGCATATCACGCAGGATTGTCCTATTATAAAAAGGAAAAGATTGAAAAGGACTTTGACAGGGGAAAGATTTCATGTGTGGTAACAACTGCGGCCCTTGCGGCAGGTGTTGACTTTCCGGCATCCCAGGTAATATTCGATTCGCTGGTAATGGGAAACAAATGGATAAATCCGAATGAGTTCTCGCAAATGCTCGGGCGTGCAGGAAGACCTTCCTATCATGACCGTGGAATAGTATACCTGCTTCCTGAAGTTGGCAACGATTTTGCAGGTGAATCCGAAGAGGCAATGGCATTGGACCTTTTGGAAAGCAACAGTGAAGACGTATACATAGAATATGATGAGCAGTCCGCCTATGAGCAGATTCTGGCTGATATCTCGTCGACTTCAATAAAATCGATGGACGGTTTGAATAAGTTTTATAAAAATATTGATGTACCTGTAAGTATAAAGATAGCTATTGACGATATGTGTGAACTTGGTCTTGTTGAGAAAAGCCCTAACGGCAGGCTTGAAGTTACAAAGTACGGCAGGGCAACATCAGTATCCTTTTTATCGATTGAGGATGCGGAGTTCATCAAAAATACTTTAAACGATTACAATTATCTTAAACGTTATGTCGGCCTCTCGCCGATGTATAAAAAAAAGGATAAGTATGACAAATTGAAAGTGCTGATATTGGCGGTGGCTATGGATTTGGAGATGTTTGAAAACGCATATCTTTCAAGCGTTATCCACAATCAGATTGCAAATGCCCTGAAAATCAAATTTTCAACAAGACTGTTTGCAGAGTCCACTTTGGATATCATCTCTTCAGGTGAAGCGATTGAAAAGGTTGACAAGAAATTCCAGGATGCGCTTATTGCTCTTCAAAGCGATTTCATGCAGTGCAGATGTCAGGACAGGCCGTTCTGTTCTTGCATGCAGAGAGGAATTTCCGAGGTAATCATTCATGAGCGTCTAAAGGGACGTGACCCGCAGGACATATCAAACAAGCTGTTTAGAAAGTATCAGATTCAAGTCTATCCTGGAGACATTTTCTCATGGCTGGACAATTTCATTAAAAACTTGGATGCAATCAAAAGAATTGCAAAGGCTTACAGACGACAGAATATTGTTAAAAAAACTAATTGGTTAATTAAGAAAATAGAAAACGGGTGAAAAAGATGTATGCAGAAGATAAAATATTGATTGGATGTAATGAAAACGTTAATGTCTCATTATCACCAAAACTTGCCAACCGTCATGGTTTGATAGCAGGTGCAACTGGAACCGGTAAAACAATAACACTCAAGACACTGGCTGAATCCTTCTCCGATTTGGGTGTTCCTGTATTTTTAGCTGACATGAAGGGGGACATTTCAGGACTTGCCAAATTGGGTTCTGAAACAGAAAAAATCAAAACAAATGTTGAAAAGTATCATCTCGCAGAAATGGGATTCAAATATCAGGCATATCCTGTTGAATTTTGGGACCTTTTCGGAGCCAAAGGATTGCCTATTAGAGTGACATTGTCTGAAATGGGTCCGGTTTTGCTTTCCAAAATTCTAAACCTGTCTGAAGCACAGCAAGGTGTTTTGAATATAATATTCAGGGTTGCTGATGAGGAATCACTTCTAATCATTGACCTGAAAGACTTAAAGGCAATGATTAATCACGTTGTTGAAAACAAGGACAAATATGAAAGCCAATATGGTGCAATAGCTGAAAAATCAGCCAATACCATTTTAAGAAGCCTTCTCACTCTTGAAGATCAGGGTGGAAACGATTTCTTCGGCGAACCCGCACTTGACTTGAATGACTTCATGAAGGTCGATGACAACGGAAAAGGCATAATCAATATTTTGGATGCTCAAAAGTTATCCCTTTCTCCTGAAATATACTCCACATTTTTACTCTGGATGCTTTCCGAGCTGTTTGAAAACCTGCCTGAAGTGGGCGACATGGATAAGCCTAAATTCGTGTTCTTCTTTGATGAGGCACACCTTTTGTTTGATGACATGCCTGAAGAGTTTGCCAAAAAGGTAGAACAGATTGTCAGATTAATCCGTTCTAAAGGAGTGGGATTATATTTCATTTCACAGTCTCCTGCCGATATTCCTGATGATATTCTTGCCCAATTGGGTAACAGGGTCCAGCATGCACTTCATGCATACACTCCAAAAGATCAGAAGGCAGTAAAGGTTGCTGCAGAAACATTCAGACCAAATCCTGAGTTCAGCACTGCCGATGTAATATCCGAGCTTGGAATCGGGCAGGCATTGGTGTCTGTTCTCGATGAAAAGGGAGTTCCTGGAATTGTCGAAAAGGTCGACATTGTACCTCCGCAAAGTTATATTGGTGCAATTGACGATACAATGAGATCAGAACTGATTAATCTCTCAGAACTTAAGCCTAAATACGGTGAAGCTGTTGACGGACTTTCCGCTTATGAAATGCTTCTTGAAAAAATCGATTCCAATCCTAACATAGAAAGTGAAGTGGCAGCAGTTGATAAGGAAATCATTGAAGAGGTAAAAGCTCAGGAACCGGCTCCTGAAGTTGTCCCGGAAGCACCGCAACAGGAAGCTCCGGCACAGGGAGCAGAATCTGTTTTGGGAGATCTTTTAGGAACAGTTTTAGGTGGCGGACAACCTGCAGGCGGCAAGAAAACCAAAAAATCAGCACAACAGAAAATGGTTGAAAAGGCAGCTACACAGGCAATGAACACCGCCGCACGTGAAGTTACAAAAGGAATAATGAGAGGAATCTTCGGACAAATGAAATAGGTGGTAAAATGGCACATCCCCATGTAAATGCGATAGAAAACATGAATGCATCCTCTTTAATAGGAATTATTGAAGAGTCAAAGATGACATATGTCAGGGAAAATCTAAGCATATCTCTTCATGAGTCACAGGTGAAACTCTTAAAACAAGTCAAAAAGCACGAAAAGCCTCATCACAAACGGATTCGCATAAGACAGTTCGAAAAGGCGCAAAAGGATGATTTGTTCAACCTTCATCTGGGATTGTATCTTAAAAAATATCAGAAATTGGCCAAAAAGGGACTAATCGAAGTCGATGAGGCACCGGATAAGGGTCTTGCCTATGACTGCAGCCTTACTGATAAGGGAGTTGAGATTCTGGATGAAATCTCTGAGCTTGAAAGCGAATGGGAAGATGTTGTAGGTGTAAGTGAAGCTGATTTGGATGCATTAAGAAATCTTGCCCTCAATTCATTTGAAATTTCCTATAACCACAAGAAAAAACGGGGATTCATTTTCTAAAATGTTCAAATTCCATGGCTATTGAATCATATGCATTTTCCACACATTCAATAGCTTCATTTTTTGTTTTAAAATAATAAAGATGGCTTTCACAATCACAGTCTGTGCATCCGAAGTCTTTAATGCCTTCTGTTTGCATGGATAGGTATTGTGACAGCTCACATTCTATTTTTCTCTCCGATCTGTTATAGATTATATCTGTTATTTCGCTATTTTTCAAAAGGTAGTCAACATGCCAGTGCATCTTTTTTTCATCGCTCAAATGTCTTTTCAATCTTGATTTGAGTGAATTCATTGCTGAGCCAACATAAACGTAATTGCCTTTCTTAAAACTGATTTTTCCCAATCTTTTACCAATTTCAATCTCTTTTTTCTGATTTAAATGAATTATTAAACAGTAACATCCTTTCATAATCTGAACTTCTTTTAGACTTTACTTAATTTTTTATATGAATTGGTACATAAATAAATATAATTAAAACTATTGAGGGATTGACTTGACAAAATTAGTAAATAAATTCATTTTACTTTTTTCACTTATGGTTCTTCTGATGATTATTCCGGCATCATTTGCTTTGGATGATGATGCCGGATTGTCATGTGATGAATCTGCAGATGTTGAGAACAGTACAATTTCTGTCAGTGAAAATGACATGTTAAAAGGTACGGCTGATTATTATTTTGATGCATCAGCTGAAAATGATGGTGATGGGACTTTAAACAGTCCGTATAAATATCTGAAGTCAAAAAGAATTGTGAATAATTCCACTATTCACCTGGCAAACGGTGAATATGAACTTGATTATGATTCAGTGTTTGAATATGTAAATTTCATAGGCAGTGATGTGGATAAGACTGTTATCTCCTCCAAGGATTTAGGTTTTTTCATTAACGGTTCTGCAACAATTAAAAACATTACCTTTTTGGGTTTAGGGATTGTAAATATGGGAAACCTCACTGCTACAAATTCAATTTTTGCAGGAAGTGACGGTACTTATGACGGATATGGCAATTTTCTTGGCGGAGCCATTTTAAGTGATGACGGTTCAGTTTTAACCGTTAGCAACTGTAAATTCATGGACAATAATGCGACAGCGGGTGGTGCCATTTACATGTCCAGAGGTGTTCTTGATGTTAGTGATTCCATTTTCATCAGAAACAGGGCATACAGTTATGGTGGTGCCATTGCATGTGACTATGACACTCGAGTAAAAATTTCAAAATCAAAATTCTATGACTCATCATCCGTTGACGATGCCGGAGGCGCAATCTACATTAAAGCTTCCACATTCGCTGCCAGTGATTTGGAAATCATAAATTCCTCCGCCACATTTGGAGGAGCAATAACAACCCTGGGCACTGATGTTAGCTTAAACGGCATTAAATGCATTAACAGCACTGCTGAATGGGATGGAGGGGCAATTTATCATATGTATGGTGATTTCACCCTGACACTTTCCGATTTTGAAAACAATAATGCATTGAATGGTGGTGCATTATATATTGTCAATTCAAATGCCCTCAATGTCGAAAACAATAAGTTTTATTATAATAACGCATCATGTGCAGGGGCAGTCTATTGCCTTTTAGACACATTCGTTGTTTCTCTTGAAAACAATGTATTTCTGGGAAATACTGCTGAGGTTAATGACACATTTTGGATAACTGATGAATTCAACTTAAACATTGGAAATGGTGATTATGCGATGTATAATGTTATTCCAGTTTATGTTGACAAATTCCCAAGCAGATACAGTCTGGTTGATGAGGGTTATGTTACAAGCGTTAAGGATCAGGCAAAAGGAGGTAACTGTTGGGCATTTGCTGCACTTGCAGCTTTGGAGTCATGTATCCTTAAGGCATCCAATGTCACATATGATTTTTCCGAAGAAAACCTCAAAAACCTGATGGGTCTTTATTCTATTTATGGATATGAGGATGATACCAATGATGGAGGACGTCCTTACATGGCATGGGGATATCTTTCAAGTTGGTTAGGTCCTGTTTATGATGCAGATGACGAATATAATGACATGTCCACTTTATCTGCAGTATTTGACAGTATTGTCCATGTTCAAAATATTCTGTTTTTGAATCGGGACAATTTCACAGACAATGATGCAATTAAGGAGGCATTAATGAAATATGGTGCTGTTGCATCTTCAATGTATTCGGATGAGGATTTATTTGATGATGTTCATCACAGCTATTATTGTGAGGATGAATATTCATCCAATCATGCTGTAACCATTGTCGGATGGGATGATGATTTTCCGGCAAGCAATTTCACTTTTACTCCTCCAGGAGATGGGGCATGGATTATTAAGAATAGCTGGGGTACAACCGAAGATGATGACGGCTATTTCTATCTTTCCTATTATGATGGAAGTTTTACATTTACTTCTCAAAGAACATATACATTTATACTCAACGATACTGTCAGGTTCGATAAGAACTATCAGTATGACATTGCAGGTAAAACCAATGAAATGTATTATGAGGGCTATTCCAATCTGTTGTATAAAAATGTCTTCACTGCAAGCGACAATGAATTTTTAGCTGCCGTTTCAACATACTTTGTGAATTTAACAGACTGGACAGTTACAATTAATGTGAATGGCGAATCTAAAGCATTTAAATCAGGAACTTCCAATCCTGGATATTATACCATTAATTTGGATGACCTTATTGCTATAAAAAAGGGTGATGTTTTTGAGGTAATATTCAATGTAACTTCCCAAGGCAATGCGTTCATTCCAATTTCAGAAGCAAAGGATTTAAATAATGACATTTACTCTGCCGGAATGTCTTATGAAAGTTTGAATGGTGGTAAAACATGGATGGATCTCTATGCAGATGAATTGTATGCCAATGACGGAGCGGTGGCATGCATTAAGGCATTTACAATATTAAATCCTATTGAGACATTCCTGAGTTTGTATTTCGAGCAGGAGGCTGAAAATCTCATAAAC
Organism: uncultured Methanobrevibacter sp.; assembly: GCF_947170395.1. Taxonomy (GTDB): domain Archaea; phylum Methanobacteriota; class Methanobacteria; order Methanobacteriales; family Methanobacteriaceae; genus Methanocatella. Next base: position 11,152 of record NZ_CAMVTE010000014.1, read on the forward strand.
ATTATCGCAACAGTCGTTGATGAGGACGGAAACCCTGTTGAACACGGTCATGTAATCCTTAATTTAGATGGTGTCGATTATTTATTTAACCTCACAAACGGAATTGTCGGCATACAGTACAGCTTCAAAGGCGATTCAAAATACGTTTCAGCCAGTTTTGATGCTCCAGGATATTCCCATTCATTTAATGAAGCAATAGTTGATTTTTCAAAAACAAAAGTGACTTTGAATCTTGATATTTCACAGGAATTGTATGACGCTAGCCTGCTTATATCATGTTCAAATATCATCAATGAAACCGTAATTGTTGAAATTAATGATAATCCTTTCAATTACAGACTTGTCAACGGTAGGCTAAAGCTTGTGTTGGAAGACCTTTCAAATGGCGTTTATGACATTGACGTTTACCTTCCTCAAACTTCCATCTATGAGTGTGATGCTTTAACAGATTCATTTGTGGTTGATGTACACAAAACACAGATAATTGCAAAAGATTTGAAATTCAGCGAAAGAGACATGAAAATATTGAACGTCACATTGCTTGATGATGTGGGAAATCCTTTAAGCGGCAGTCTGATTAACATTACTGTTGGAGGATACTCATTCAGCGGATTCAGCGATGTCAATGGAGTTTATTGCCTTCCATTGATGTTGGATGTGGGAAATTATGTCTGCAGCATCAGATACGATGGGGATGACAGTCATATAAAGTCAGCTGCAACAATAATTATCAATGTTGATAAATTCACCAAAAACTCAAGTCAGGTTCTAATTAGCATTGGCAAAGCCGAAATAGGAAAAGATGTTGATTTGGATATCTATGTTCCTAATGCAACAGGTGATGTGCTTGTAATATATGATGGTGGAAGCAATCAGTTCCCATTGGATGAAAATGGTTATTGTCCAGTGGTTATTGATAAAATTAGTGCTGGTGAGCATGTTTTGGATGTAATATATCTTGGTGATGAAAACCATGAAATGTCCAACAGTTCGGAAATAATTTATGTAAACAAACTTCCAAGCAAAATCGCTCTGGCGGTAAGCGGACCAATAATCGGTGCAGACACTACAATCGGAATTGAAGTATCAGGTGCAACAGGAAACGTTCTTGTATTTGTTGACGGCGTAAGATATAGCAGGACTCTTGACAATGGAAAAACCCAATTGAGCGTGCCAAGCCTTGCTGTGGGTAATCACGATATTGTCGTTGTTTATGTGGGTGATGAGACATATGAATCATCATACGCAAACATGGTTGTCAATGGAACAGCTTTAGAAAGTAGATTCACAGGCATTACAGTTTCAGGCAGTGGAGAAATCAATGCAATTTTAGTCGATGAGAGTGGAAGACCAATTTCAAATGCAGATATTGACTATACCATTAATGGAGCCAAGTTTAAAACCACTACAAACAGGGCAGGTCAGCTTACAATCCAGGCAGACTCAAATACCGTTGTGGAGATTTCCTATAAGGGGACCAATTGGATATTGCCATCTGATATTTCACTGACCTTAAAGGATCTTGTAAAACCTAGACAGGCCACAAATGTAATCGGTAAGGACTACACACAATATGCCGTTGAATATGGTATAGGCGAGCGCGGTGGAAACTTCACAGTGCAGCTGGTAGACCAAAACGGCAAACCGTTAGCCAATAAAATTGTTTATATAGGATATAACGGAAAATGCCTCAACCGTACAACCGACAGCAAAGGATTTGCAAGCGTTCAGATTAACCTTGCTTCCGAAAACAGATTGACATTTGCAGTGGCATTTTTAGGAGATGAAGACTACAATGCAACCATGTCAGTATATCTGGTTACAATAAACAAAAAGCCTGTAACAATCAGCGCTCCTACAAAAACATTCAAGGCAAGTGCAAAAACAAAATCCTACACTGTAACATTAACTACAGTCAAGGCAGCTGACGGCAAGACCTACTTCGGTTCAGGTAAAGCTGTAACATTGAGTGTTGGCGGCAAGACATACTCTGCAAAAACCAATGCTAACGGTCAGGCAACCTTTAAACTTAACTTAAACAAGAAGGGAACCTATTCCGCTACTGTCAATTATGCCGGAGACGGTACATATGCTGCGGCTAAGGTAACAACAAAAATTAAAATCAATTAGTGGGATTTAAGCCCCCACTATCTTTTTTTTCTTTTAGTTTTTCATTTTAAATTAAAATATAATTAATATTTTATAGTCTTTCAAATAAAAATATAGAATAATTAAAACTTTGAGGGATTATTTTGTTTAAAAGAAAAAATAAATTCGTTTTATTTTTTTCACTGATTGTTCTATTGATGGTCATTCCAGTATCTTTTGCTTCAACCAATGGCACTGATTTGGCATTGGATGTTGAAAGTCCAGTAGTTTCCATCAGTGAAGAGGATATGTTGAAAGCATCAAACGATTATTACTTTGATGCATCGCTTGAAAATGATACAGGTGACGGTTCACTTGAAAAACCTTATAAATATTTAACTGCAGATAGAATCAAGGCGAATTGCAATATTCACTTGGCAAACGGCAGATATGATTTGGATAGTTCAAAAAATATTGAACTGGTTAGCATAATAGGTCATGACGCTGATAAAACTGTCATCGCTTATGGCGGTCAAGGTTTTATCGTTAAAAATTCATTAACGCTTCAAAATGTCACATTGCTTGACTGTACCATTCAAAATCGTGGAAAAATCACAGCTACCAACACCATTTTTTCTCAGGGTATCGGTGGCAGTGATTCCTATGGAAACCGATATGGTGGGGCAATTTATAATAATGAAAATTATGAAAATACTGTTTTAACAATCAGCAATTGCACTTTCACAGATAACTATGCCACATATGGTGGAGCCATTTACATGATTTATGGAACTCTGGATGTTTCCAATTCAGTTTTCATTGGAAACTCAGCATACAGCTATGGTGGTGCAATTGCATGTGACTACGCTAATAAAGTAACTATTTCAAAATCCAAGTTTTATAATTCATCATCCCTCATTGATGCCGGCGGCGCAATTTATATAAAGGATTCCGAGTTTTCAGGCAATACTTTGGAATTTGTCAACTCCAGTGCAAATTATGGTGGAGCAATCACCACTTTAAAGACCACTGTGGATTTAAGCAATATCCACTGTCTTAATAGCTCTGCAGTATTTGACGGCGGTGCAATATATCATATGTATGGAAATTTCACATTAACAGGTTCCAATTTACAATACAATCATGCATTGAACGGTGGAGCATTATTTGCTGTTAAATCCGGTGCCCTCAATGTTAAAAACAACAGGTTTGAGCATAATAATGCATCATGTGCCGGTGCAGTCTATTCTCTTTTAAACACACTTGAAGTTTCTCTTACAAATTACAACTGGTATTTGGATAATACTGCCGAAATAAATAAGGATGTATATGTAACCGATAAGTTTAATCTAAACCTTGGAAACGGCAGTTATGCCATGTTTAAAGTTAATCCCTCATCAGTTGGTGACCTGCCCAGCAAATTCAGTCTTGTTGATGAAGGTTATGTTACAGTTGCAAAGGATCAAAAGAACGGCGGGAACTGTTGGGCTTTTGCACCGGTTACTGCCCTGGAATCATGTATCCTAAAGATTTCAAATGTCACCTATGATTTTTCAGAAGAAAACATAAAAAATCTGATGGCTTTATATTCCAATTATGGATGGGATCATAATTACGGAGTAACTCTCGATACCAATAATGGTGGGTTCGATATGATGTCTTGGGCTTATCTTTCAAGTTGGTTGGGCCCTATAAATGATATGGATGATGTATATGATGCCTTATCCACATTATCTCCAGTTTTTAACAGTATTGTTCATGTTCAAAATATAGTGGATGTAACTCCTAAATATTCTGGTGACAGGGATACAATCAAGACGGCTTTAATGAAATACGGTGCTGTAGTTACTGCAATGTATTATAATTATAATTATTATAATTTCAATACACACAGCTATTGGTATAAGGATGATTACTCACCAAATCATGCTGTAACAATTGTCGGATGGGATGATAATTACTCCAAATCAAACTTTAAATCAGGAAGTAGCATTGAAGGTGATGGAGCATGGATTGTAAGAAACAGTTGGGGTTCAGATTGGGGAGATAAAGGTGATTTTTATATTTCATATTATGATAATATTTTCTTAAATCCTCAAAGGGCAATTGCATATACTTTCATTTTAAACGATACCATTGCCCTTGACAAGAATTATCAGTATGACATTGCAGGTGTGACAGATTATTTCTACAATGCTCCTTCAAGTGTTCTCTATAAGAATCTATACACATCAACCGATGATGAGTTTTTGGCAGCGGTTTCAACATACTTTGAAAAATTAACCAATTGGACTGTAACAGTTAAGGTAAATGGAGAGTTTAAGACTTTCAAATCTGGAATTTCCAATTCAGGCTATTATACATTTTACTTGGATGAGTTTGTACCTCTTAAAAAGGGTGATATTTTTGAAGTGATATTTAATATTACAACTGACGGCAGTGCAGGTTTTCCAATTTCAGAAGCTGTAGCACTAACCAGTAAAATTTATTCAGCAGGCACCTCTTATGCAAGTTGGGATGGTGAAAATTGGGTTGATTTATATGATTTTGAATTTAAGTATTCCAGTCATTCATATAATTCACAGGTTGCCTGCATTAAAGCGTTTACATTCTTAAATCCGATTGAAACATCTTTAAGCTTGAATATTTCCTATAATCTTACAAATCCTGTAAACATTACAGTTACTGTAATTGATCAGTATGGGAATCTGGTCAGCTATGGTAATGTTACATTAAATTTAAGTGGTATTGAATATGTCTTAAACCTTTCTGATGGTAAAGCCAGCATGCGATATGACTTTGAAAAGGTTTCAAATAATGTATCTGCTGTTTTTGGTGCTGTCGGTTATTCACCATCCTATGCTGAAGACAGTGTTGTTTTTCCAAAAACAAAAGTTGATTTGGATTTGGAAATATTTCAGACATTAAATGATGCTGTATTGGACATAACATGTCTTAATGAAATTAATGCAACATTAATTATTAATATAAACGATAAATCTTCCGAATCAAGGTTAATCAACGGTAAAACCAGAATCAATCTAATCAATCTTTCCAATGGTGTTTATAATATTAATATTACTCTTCCGGTTGATTCAATTTATGAATGTGAGGATATAATTGACTCATTTGTTGTAAATGTCAGCAAAACACGAATAATTGCAGATGATTTGACATTTGGAGAAAGGGAAGTTGGAAAATTGAATGTCACATTGGTTGATGAAAACTCCAATCCTTTAGCCAATCGTTTGTTAAACTTCAAATTGGGAAATTACTCATTTATCGGCATCAGCGATGAAGAGGGCAAATATACTCTTCCTCTTTTCTTGGAAAATGGTGAATATGGGTGTTATGTTGAATTTAATGGGGACAATAATCATTTCAAATCCAATGCAACAGTAAATATCAGTGTTGAGAAATTCATTAAGGAACCTACACGGGTGCTGATTAATCTCACTGACGCTAAAGTTGGTGACGATGTCAATGTTGGTATTCGTGTTTTGAATGCTTCTGGTGATGTTCTTGTTATGTTTGATGGTGTCAGCAGTCGTGTTTCTTTAGATGATAATGGTTCTGCTGTTTTTGTTGTTGAGAGTATTGGTGCTGGCGGGCATGTTTTGGATGTTGTTTATCTTGGAAGTGACATTTATGAAATGTCAAATGCCAGTGAGGTTATTGAGGTTTCTAAGTTGTCCAGTAATGTTAATTTGACTGTTGGTTCTGCTGTTGTTGGTGGGGATGTTGATGTAGTTATTAACGTTCCTGGTGCCAGTGGTGATGTTTTAGTCATGTTTGATGGTGTCAGCAGTCGTGTTTCTTTAGATGATAATGGTTCTGCTGTTTTTGTTGTTGAGAGTATTGGTGCTGGCGGGCATGTTTTGGATGTTGTTTATCTTGGAAGTGACATTTATGAAATGTCAAATGCCAGTGAGGTTATTGAGGTTTCTAAGTTGTCCAGTAATGTTAATTTGACTGTTGGTTCTGCTGTTGTTGGTGAGGATGTTAATGTTGATATTTGTGTTTTGAATGCTTCTGGTGATGTTCTTGTCATGTTTGATGGGGTCAGTAATCGTGTTTCTTTAGATGAGAATGGCACTGCTGGTTTTGTCATTGAAAGTATTGGTGCTGGTAGTCATGTTTTGGATGTTGTTTATCTTGGTAGTGATGTTTATGAGGTGTCTAACGCTAGTGCTTCCATTATTGTTTCTAAGTTGTCCAGTGATGTTAATTTGACTGTTGGTTCTGCTGTTGTTGGTGAGGATATTGATGTAGTTATTAGTGTTCCTGGTGCTAGTGGGGATGTTCTTGTTATGTTTGATGGGGTCAGTAATCGTGTTTCTTTAGATGAGAATGGCACTGCTAGCTTTGTCATTGAAAAGATAGGTGTTGGCAGACATGTTTTGGATGTTGTTTATCTTGGAAGCGACATTTATGAAATGTCAAATGCCAGTGAGGTCATTGATGTTTCTAAACTGACCAGTGATATCAAATTGACAATTGGAGATATAAAAATTGGTATTGATACGCCAATAAGCATTGAAATTCCTGGAGCAACTGGGGAAGTTCACATCTATTTTGATGAAAATGAAACAGTAAGACAACTGACTGATGGAAAAACTGATTTTAATGTGTCAGGTCTTGCAGTTGGAAACCATAATATCCATATAATTTATTTGGGTGATGATACTCATGATTGGGCTTATTTAAATAAGTTCATACCTGCCAGTGCAATTTCAAGCAGATTTACAAACATGACAGTTGATGGTAAAGGATTGATTTCTGCTGTTTTGGTTGACGGATTTGGAAACATTGTCCCTAATGCAGAAATAATCTATAAAATTGCAAACACTACTTATTCCAATTTCACTGATGAAAATGGGGAATTTGCGATTAAGATTAACTCAAATGCTGTTGTTGAGATTAATTATTGTGGCGATGATTTGATTTTACCGGCTGATATTGCAATTACAATAAACAATCTTGCTCCAATCAGATCATCTACAACTGTTGTTGGAGACAATTACACACAACCTGCAATTGAATATAAACTAGGTGAACGTGGAGGTAACTTCACAGTACAATTGCTTGACCAAAACGGCAAGCCGCTATCCAATAAAACAGTCTACATTGGATATAACGGTAAATGTCTTGAAAGAACTACTGATGAAAACGGATTTGCTAGGGTGCAAATTAATCTTGTGGCTGAAAACAGATTGACTTTTGCTGTTGCGTTCCTTGGTGATGAATACTACAATGCAACAATGTCTGTATATCTGATTACAATAACCAAAAAGGCCGTTAAAATTGATGCTCAGCCAAAAACATACAAGGCAAGTGCAAAAACCAAATCATACACAGTAACATTAACTACTGATAAAAATCAATTTGATGGTAAAACATACTTTGGTGAAGGTAAAAAGGTTACAATGACTGTCAACGGCAAAACATACTCTGCAAAAACTGACAGTAACGGTCATGCAACATTCAAACTAAATATGTCCAAAAAGGGAACTTATTCTGCCACCATTAGCTATGCAGGGGACAATACTTATGCTTCTGCAAAATCAACCGCCAAAATAACAATTAATTAGGAAGATTAATTCTTCCATTCATTATTTTTTTTCAAACAGACTTTAAAGTTTATATAATGTAATTAACATAAATATTTAACATAATTTAATATTTTATTAAAATAGGTTGGTATTATTGTGTTAAATAAAAAGTATTTAATGATTTTAGCATTATTGATTCTGATTTTCGGTATCAGTAGTGCATATGCTAATGATTTGGAAAACACTAATCTTACAGCCAGTGTTGACGAATCATTGGATTTGGAGGTTGACTCCCAAAATGATTTGTTAACAGAGCAATCTGGTGTAATTACTGTCAATGACTGGAATGATTTACAAAAATATTGCTCATTGGATGATAAAGATTATGTATTGAAACTTAAGGAAAATACAAATTATTATCCGACAGATCCTGAGGATAATTCCTATCAAATTAAAGTTAGGAATAACGTGACTATTATTGGTAGTTCAGGAGCCTATTTTGGAGATGCAAATCCTGAAGCAATACCTATCACTTACTTGGCAATAGATGTTCCTGAAAATTCAGGTTTGGGAATAACATTGAGGGGAGTAACATTCAAATGGATTGCAACTGAATATCAACCTAATGCAGTATTTCTTCAAATGGCTGGAAATTCCAATAATTTAATTGAAGACTGTTACTTTACAAACTGTACCTTGGACGGAGGCCACTCTTCATTGGTTTATCTTTTGAGAGGTTATGCATCAATTGAAAATTCCACATTTACAAACATAATTTCTGATTTTGGATGTGTGAGCATTTACGACCCTATGGATAATGTTAATATTGGGGTCTGTAATGGTGCACGTATGGATATTACCGATTCATACTTTGAAGGTAACTATGCAAAAACAGAACCCGGTTGTATTAACAACTGCGGTCAATTGGTTGTAAGGAATACAACATTTTATAAAAACGCCGCTTTCTGGTGGGCAGGCGCAATACATACTCATGAAAGTGCTAATACAACAATATATGATTCCAACTTTACTGATAATCTAGCCGGTTGGAATGGTGGTGCATTATGTACCTATAGTTATTTGCAGATTTATAATACTACCTTTGTTGGTAATAATTGTACTACTGATAATGGTGGTGGTGCTATATTTGCATATGACCAACCAGCAACTATAGGTACTCCACAAGTTTATATTAAAGATTCATTGTTTAAGGATAATGAGAACCTATGCTGGTCATTGTCTGAACTGTCTACTAATGGTATTGGTCGTGGTGGAGGTATATCTTTTACTGGTAAGGGTAGTGTTACTTTATTGAATAATACTTTTATAAAAAATAGTGCTGCTATAGGTACTGCTGTTTGTATTATTGCTCAAGGTGATAATAATCCTACTGATACTACTATTATAGGTAATAGATTCATTAACCATACAAGAGTGGGTGATGTTTTAATTGTTAATCTGAATTCTGTTTCTTCATGTGAAATCAAGGATAATTTTTATTTAAATAATTCAATCGAGTTTTCCAAACTTAAACTAACTGCTGATGAAAAGGTAGGGGATGAAGTAACATTACACATTGACGCAAGCTTAACCAATGAAAAATATTATGATTCAGACATTTTGGATAAATCTGATTATGATGTTTACATGGACGGCAATTATTATAGGACCGTTACTGGCAGAGATTTTACAATAAATGTGAAAAACATTGAAAACAGTCAAGTTTATATCGTCCCATGTATATCAAACAGTAAAAGTAATGAAGTTTCTATCGGTACTCCTAAGCAATATATTTTTGTCTCACAAAAATATGGAAATGATGACAATAACGGATCAACAAGACAAAGCCCTGTTGCCACAATTGCAAAGGCATGCCAACTTGCAAGGGAATCTGAAAATATAATAATTATGGATGGAACATATTCAGAGTCCAATATTACAATAGACTATAACTTGATAATAAAAGGTGAAGATGATGTAAAATTCACCGGAAATTTACCAAATACAATTTTTACACTTACAAACAATTCCGATTTCAAAATTTCAAATATCATTTTTGAGGACATGGTATTTGCTGCCAAAAATACGGGAATTATAAGGCAATCCACAGGTTTTACCGAAATTGACAACTGTGAATTTAATAATATTTATCGCTCATCTGGAACTACACTAATCGAAGCGAGAAGCATTAACGTGTTCAATTCCAAATTTGCAAATAACAGTAAAAATCAGTTAATGTTGATCAAATCAAATGAATTTTTAATTGATAACTGTACTTTTTTAAATAATATGGCTTCAGATTCAACATACTATTCCTTAATTTCAACTGGCGGTGAAAAAACTGGCGTTAAAGGAACTGTAACAAATTCAATTTTCAAATCAAACACAGTTAAATATGGTTGCATATTCTTTGATGCAAGTAATAGGCCACTGACCATTACAAACACGCAATTCATTGCAAATAGGGTATCCTCAATTGCTGATCATGCATCATGTATTAAAGTTGCAAACTCTCCTGAAGTTAAAATAGATTCCTGTGCGTTTAACGGCAATGTTGATTTGGGAACCAGATCTGCAGTAATCTATGTTGATGGCAACAGTGCCAATGTTTATGTATCAAATTCAATCATAGTAAATAATTCATATGAAAATTCAAACAAGGTAGTATTTTCTGCATCAAAATCTGATTATTTGGGTGTTTACCGTAATCTTAGCGGAAATTGGTGGGGCAATACCTGGCAAAATTACACTGTCGTACCTGCAGCATACTCATCTGCATGTGGGGACTGGCTGTTTTTGAATGTATCTGCAAATGCTACTTCAATATCCAAAAATGAAAAGGTTTTAATCACCTTTGATTTAAATAATCTGGTTACAAGAGCGGGTGATATTTCATATTATGATGCAAGTAATTTGGCCGATGTGATATTTAAAGTCAAAACCATTGGTGGTATTTCATCAGACGAGGAACTATTATTGGTTAATGGTACAGCACAGTTAATTTACACTTTAACATCTTTTTATGGGGAAATTACAGCGGACTATTATGGTGTTCAAGTGACATTTAACTTCACACATCTGAGAAGTAAGGTAAACATGACCGTAAATGCCAATGATAGCTATGTTGGAAAACCTGTGATTGTTGAAGTTGAATTTTCGGAAGATGTAACTGGTAATTTGACAATTGCCAACCAAACAAAACCTGTTGCCGGATTTAAGACTTTATTTGAGGTTAATAATTTGAGTTCTGGAGAAAATGTGATTGAAGTATTCTATTCCGGTGACGATCACTGGGAACCTTCAGCAGAAAATGTCACAGTTACGGTATATAAAAACAATTCAACAACAAAAATCACTTCCAGTGATGTTGAAATAGGTAAGGAAGTTACATTAACAGTTGAGGTAACAGAAACAGCAACAGGTAATGTGACTTTAATCATCAACAATGAAAATAAAACATTAACACTTACAAATTCCAATGCCAACTACACTATAAAATCCATTCCTCAGGGCAATTACAATATAACTGCAATTTATGATGGTGATTCAAAGTATTTATCAAGCAGAGACAATATTAATTTTGGTGTTGGAAGAATCAAACCTGAGTTTTCACTCAACGTTTCGGATATTGTTTATGGTCAGGATGCCATCATTAAGGTAGTATTGAATAGAAATGCAACCGGATATGTATATGTTGATGTGAACGGTAAAAATAAAACCTCAAAACTTGAAAACGGCCAAGCAAATGTTTCCATTTCCAATTTAAGTGTTGGGCCAAAAACAGTTTATGTAAGCTATGACGGTGATAATTATTATGATTCAATCAATGATACAGCATCATTCAATGTTTTAAAAGCGAATACTACTTTAACAATTGTTGCCACGGACATTAAAGTTGGTGCAAAAGAAAATATTGAAGTAACTGTCCCAAGTGGCGTTACTGGTAAGGTTACAATTGTTTGTGGCGAATATAACATTACAAAAGAAGTCAATGTACTTGGAAAGGTTTTATGGACATTATCTGACTTGCCTGTAGGTCCATACACAGTATCAGCAACTTTAATTAGTGATAATTACAATAATGCTGGAAATACAACCAATTTCACTGTTTCAGATTATCAGACTCCGCAATGGCCTAATCAGGGCTATGATGTTGGAAACGATGGAAAATCTCCATATTACAGTAATTCTAATGGTGCAATTGTTTGGAGTTATAACACTAATGGAAATGTAACTGAAAATATTGTCATTGATAGTGAAGGCAATATTTGCATAGTCACATCATCTGGCGTTTATTCTATTGATGATGCTGGAAAAGAGCGCTGGAACTATAATTATGTGAGTGAAAATATCTCTGGAATTGCCATCAGTCGTGATGTAGTGATTGTGCCTATTTCAGCCAATTCATTATACTTTGTTAATCAGACATCCGGTCAACGCTATGGTTATTCTCATGTATATCAGGCATCAAGCTTATTTGCCCCTATAGTTGATTCAAAATCAAATATCTATGTTTCAAGCGAGTATCAACACGCCAGTGGTGATTATAAATTAGTTATTGTTCCTTATTCATTATGGGAATATGGAGGAAATCCTATAATGATTTCATTGGGTAAATCTCAGCCGGTATCTGCTCCGGTGCTTGTTGGGGATAAATATGCAGTAATTGCATGCAATGATGGCATTAAAATCATAGATTTGGATAAAAAAGAAATATCTTCCTCATTGTCAGGCAATACTCAGTCAGTACGTCCAGCTGTAAGTTCTGAAAGCATTATTTATGCAGTATTGAATAATAATATTCAGGCAATGACTCCACAAGGAAATATCATCTGGAAAACTCCTATAACCAGTTTGGGAGGTCAGTTGGCTTTGGATGAAGACAATGGATTGTATTTCATTAATTCTAAAGGTAATTTATACAAATATAATCTTGTTGACGGTAGTGAAAAATTAATTTCCTCTTTAAATTTCACATCAGGAATGCTGATTGGAACTGACGGAAATGTCTATGTTGGATTGAATGAAATGTTATATGCATTTGATGATAGTGGAAATATTCTATGGAAGTCTGATATGGGTGAAAAAATTGTAGGAACACCTGTGATGAATAAAGACGGAATAATCTATTTGACTACTTCCAATGCACTGAAATCCATTGGAAAATCAAGTTTATTAGATCCGAAATTCGATGTAAACATTTCAGACATTACCTTGGGTGAAAATGCTTCTGTAATAATAACAGTTCACGATGATTTGACAGGCACATTTAATGTTGAAGTTGATTTAAACAATTATGGCTGCAACATTTCAGAAAATAATATTACAATTACAGTTCCTAATTTAAGTGTCGGTAATAAAACTGCTCATATTGTTTATTCAGGGGATGGAAGGTTCAAATCAAAACAAATCTCTTATAACTTCACAGTATTTAGAGGTTCAAAAATACCTACTGAAGTTAATTTAACTGTTGGTGAGGTTGTTGTCGGTGAGGATGTTAGTGTTGGTATTTGTGTTGTGAATGCCAGTGGCGATGTTCTTGTCGTGTTTGATAATGCTAATAAGACTATTTCTTTGGATAAGAATGGTAGTGCTAGTTTTGTTATTGAAAAGATTGGTGCTGGTAGGCATGTTTTAGATGTTGTTTATCTTGGCAGTGATATTTATGAGATGTCTAATGCTAGTGAAATCATTGATGTTTCTAAACTTGCCAGTGAAGTTAATTTAACTGTTGGTGATGTTGTTGTTGGTGAGGATGTTAGTGTTGGTATTTGTGTTGTGAATGCCAGTGGTGATGTTCTTGTTGTGTTTGATAATGTTAATGAGACTGTTTCTTTGGATGAAGGTGGTTATGCTAGTTTTGTTATTGAAAAGATTGGTGCTGGTAGGCATGTTTTAGATGTTGTTTATCTTGGCAGTGATATTTATGAGATGTCTAATGCTAGTGAAATCATTGATGTTTCCAAAGTTGCCAGCGAGATTAACTTAACAGTCGGTGATATAAAAATAGGTGCTGATACTCCAATCAATATAGAAATTCCTGGCGCCACTGGAGAAGTCTATGTTTATGTGGATAGAAATGAGTATATTAAGCAATTAATAGGTTGTAAAACTAATTTCAACGTATCCAGTCTTGCTGTCGGAAGCCATAACATTAATGTGGTCTATTATGGTGATGAATCTCATTATTTTGCAACTGTTAGTAAATTCATACCTGCAAGTGCCGTTTTAAGCAGTTTCAGAAACATTGTCGTAAGCGGTAAGGGAATAATATCTGCTGTTTTAGTTGATGGTAATGGAAATGGTATTGGAGATGCCGAAATAACCTATAAAATAGGAGAAAGCAACTATACAACTGCAACTGATGAAAATGGGGAATTTGAAATTAAAGTTAATTCAAATTCAATCGTTGAAATCGTTTACGAGGGTGCTGATTTAATTTTACCAAGTAAAATTTCCATAACTCTTAAGTTAGCCACATCCAGATTGGCCACATCTGTTGTCGGAGATAACTACACCCAACCTGCCATTGAATATGCAATTGGCGAGAGGGGAGGTAACTTCACAGTTCAATTGATAGATCAAAATGGCAAGCCGTTGGCTAATAAGGTTGTTTATATAGGCTACAACGGTAAATGCCTGGAACGTACTACAGATGAAAATGGATTTGCCAGAGTTCAAATTAACTTGGTAGCTGAAAACAGACTGACATTTGCCGTTGCATTTTTAGGTGATGATGATTATGCCGCTTCAATGTCCGTATATCTGATTACAATAACCAAAAAGGCCGTTACAATCAATGCTCCTGCAAAATCATTTAAAGCAAGTGCGAAAACCAAATCATACACTGTAACTTTAAAAACCGATAAAAACAAATTTGACGGTAAAACTTATTTCGCAGCGGGCAAAAAAGTTACAATGTCATTAAACGGCAAAACATACACTGCAAAAACAGACAGTAATGGGAAAGCTACCTTTAAACTTGATATTACCAAGAAGGGAACTTACTCTGCAAATATTGTTTATGCAGGTGATAATACATACAGTTCCGCTAAGGCAAGTTCAAAAATAAAAATTAACTAGGGGAACTGATTTCTCCTATTCTTTTTTTCAAATATTTTCTATTTTTCTCATTTTCATTAATATTAAATAGGATGTTACACATACATTAAATTTGTAAAGTTTGGTTTAATTTTGATTAGGTAAACTTTATAATTATTAATCGAGTGATTGAGTCAACTACTGTTTTAATTCAGTAGGGGCTTTAAAAACCCATTAGTTGAATTTATTTAAATCTAATGGCTATTTAATAAAAAGGAGGTCGGCAATTCCTTCTCAACGGTAATTGTTGAGTAATTATTGCCATAAGAAAAATGAAGATGAATAAAAATATTTTTATTTGCGCATTTCTGGTCGTAATGATGCTTGTTTGTGTCAGTGCGGTTAGTGCAGAAGATAATCTTAATGCAAATTTGGGTGCTGATGCATCTGATGCTGTAGATTTATCTGTTAGTAATGTGAAGGAGAGTGAAACTCTATCTGATACAGATGAGGGCAGTAGCTCTGGTGAAATACTTGCAACAGATGTTGTAACCAACTCCACTTTCTTCAATTATTTCGATGAAAATGGTGTTATTAACAAAAGTATTTCCGCAAAAGAATTAACATTTGACGGTAATTTTTCCGGTTTGGGAATTGATACCATAACTATCGATACTCCTATAGTTATTACTTGTGAAAATGATACCGTATTTTATAATATTGGATTTAAAATTTTATCCGATAAGGTTACATTAAATGGTTTTGATATTGTAAGGACCATTGACGGTGCTGCAATTGATATTAAAGCTTCAGATGTAACTGTTGACGATGTACTTATTGATATTAAAAGTGTAGGTAACAAGGATTCATTTGCTATTCGTGCAATTGAAAGTGATAATCTCAAGTTACTGAACAATATTATTACTTATGCTGCAGGATATAATGCAACCAATACTGAAATATATCAACATGTAATTGAGGTTCGTGCTTCAAATAATGTAAACGTTAAAAAGAACAGTATTGATGCACAATTACCAACTATAACTGCTTCATGGTCTAAAATAGGTATTAACAAAGATTATCCATTGGCAATTGGTGTTCAGGATTGTATAAATTTCACTTTTGAAAAAAACCTTGTAAGTGCAGTTGTTAATACTGTGAATGATTACCAAACACTTGATGTTATGATGGTTGATAATGCCACAAACTTAAAAATAATTGGTAATGAATTTACTGAATTTGCTTCAACAAACGACGGTGTTGTACTTTATTTATATGCGGTGGATTTATACAACTCTAAAGGAATTGTTATTTCCGGAAATGATATTTTTGTAAATACCACTTCTGGTGTAACTGATTCCGGTGCTGCTTATCCTATTCAAATTACTGGTCCTGTAACTGATTTTATCATTGATGATAATATGTTAGTTACATTTAGTAAAGGTAACAATTTAGGAATTTATGCTCAAGATTGGGCAGGTTCCGTTGAAGGAATTATTTCTAATAACCGTATTGGAGTAATGGGTAAAGTTAGTGATGGTCAATGGGGATTACTTTCTGGTATTGAAATGTCAGCTTCTGATGTATACATTATCGGAAATGAAATTATTGTTGTAAATAATAATACATATGCTGATGCAAATAACGTTTATGGTGTAAGTTATGCTCAAGCTCATGACGGTGTAAGTCATAATTTAACTATTGCTGATAATATTGTTAAAGCTAATGGTAAATATGCGGTTTATTTAGAAAAATCAAATGCTACTGTTGCTGAAAACACTTTATACGCTCATGACTTACTTGGTAACGACGCTGTATCTGTTGTTGGTGGATCTTCTGTTGTAGAAAACAACTGCCCTCCATTTGTCATAACTAATGCAACTTTCTACAGTTTCTTTGATGAAAATAATTACTTAGCTAAACATATTCCTGAAGGAGCTACCTTAGACTTCCAAGGTGTATTCATAGGAAATATCAGCCAATATTCCGCTTTCATCAACAAACCTGTAAATATAATTTCTTCAACTGGTGATGCAGTATTTGAATATGCTACAGATTTAGGCGATAGTAACCTTAACAAAGTAAATTGTATTCAACTCAAGGTTGTTGCTGGTGGAGATAACACAAATATTACAGGCATCACTATTCTTAACGGTGATTTATTTGTTGAAGGTGCTTCTGGCGTAAATATTGATAAAATTACTGTAAAAGCTAATATGAGTGGAATCGGTAAGAGTACTGGATTTGTTGCTATTCACTCAGGATCTTACAACACAACTGTTACAAACTCATACTTTGAAAATGGTGGAACTGGTTCAAGTATTTTAGTACTTGGTAATGGTGGTAAATACGCTTCATTCGACCACAACATATTCAATGTAACCGGTTCATCAGGTAATGTAGTAGCATCCAACATTTTTGTAGGTACAGGTGAAGAACCTGGTACTGTTAACTATACTAACAACATTATTTACAATGCAATGCCTGAAGCTGGAACAATGTATGCAATGACTGTATCCAGTGACAATAATTTAGTGGAAAATAACACTATCCACAATTTCAAAGGAAGCGGTATTGTAAATCAATGGGGTACAACTTCCACTAAAAACATCTACAGAAACAATACTATGACTGGTGGAGCAAGCTTTGTTGCAGGTACATACAGTATCATTGAAAACAACAATATTGATGGTGCAATGACTATTACTGAAGGTTGTACTGCTACCGGCAACACTGCAAAAACAGCTACTATTTCCGGTAAAAATGCTGTTGTGGACAACAATACATTTTTCGGTGTAAGTAATAATGGTGCAGTTTATATATCTTCATCCAGCGCTAAAAACACTACTTTCACCAATAACTATCTTAAAGATGCTTTAACTGTTAGTTCAAGTGATAATATCATCACTGGTAACAAAATTTCTACAGAAAAAGCATATGCTGTTGATTTGAAATCAACTTCCGGTAACACAGTTACCAAGAATGTTTTATCCAGTGCTGACAAAATGGGTGATGAAGCTGTTAAATATGCGGAAGATAAAGACAATGTAGTTAAATACAATGGATTAAATGCTATTATTGAAATTGATGTGGCTGACTCTTGGAGCGGATACAACAACACAATTAATGTGACTGTAGTGGAAGCTTCCGGTAACATAACTATCAGAGTCAACGGTAAAGAATTTGAACCTATAACTTTAGATAAATATGGTAAAGCTACTTTCGAAATTCCTGCAAACGTTATTGAAGTGGGATTAAATGATCTTACTGTAGATTACAGTGGTGATGACATAATTAATCCTGAAACCAAATCCGTAACTTTCCACGGATTGGATAATGTCATAACTTCTGAAATATTCTTCAACTACTTTGATAAAGAAGGTTTCTTGAAAGCAGATGTCCCTTACGATGATTTGGTCTTTAAAGGAGCTTTCGCTAAATCTAGCACTGTTCAATACATTATTATTGACAGACCAGTATTTATTTCAAGTGATGCTGCATCATTCAGCCTCATGGGATTAGTAATTGCTTCTGACAATGTAACTGTTGATGGTTTAAAATTAACCACTACTGTAAACAGTGCAACTTCTGCTTTAGGTGATTTAATAACCGTTGGCGGAAACAATGTAACTTTAACTAATTTAGACATTACTTACAAAGTTACTAGAGGAGATTACGATGCAATAGCTATTGATGCATTTGGTGTTAACAATATTACCATTGCTAACAACACAATTGTATTTGAAAGTACCGTTTCTGATGATGAATATAGTGCAAACGCAATCAATTTAGATGGTGTTAACTATGCTTTAGTTTACAACAACACCATAACTACAAAATTGCCTGGTTTATATGCTTCTAATTATGATTGGAATTACTACATGATGGGATTGAATACTGTTAATCCTGTTAGAATAAGGAACAGTACAAATATTAATTTCACATATAATTCTATTGATTCCGGAGTAAAAAGCGTATACAGCTTCCCGACTGTTCAATGTTTATATGTAGTTGGAGTTACTAATGCTTCATTTGCATACAATAACTTCACAATGGTTGATACTTATTCAAAAGCAGGAGATACAATTTATCTTTATGCAATTAACTTTGGATATGATAAAAATACTTTTGTAATGAAGAATAATTTCAATTTATACACTAAAGCAGGTAAGGATTCCGCTGGAGCAGCATACGCAATGCAAATTCTTAATTCCCAACTTTATATAGCTGGCAATAACATTACAACTGAATCAAGTGGACCTAACTTAGGTATTTATGTGTCTATTCCTATGGCTGCAGAACCTAAAACTAAACTTTATATTGTAAGTAACAATATTAATGTTGCAGGATATGCTACTTCTAAAAATACTGATGCTTTAGTATCAGGTATTGAAGTGCAAGATGGTGAAGCTGAAATAGTATTGAATACAATTAATGTTGTCAACAAAGCAGGTTACGTTAAAAACGCTCCGGTATACGGTATAAGCTATGCTCAATGGGGTTATGGCTGTTCATTAGATATTGAATATAACTCTATTGATGTTAACGGAGACTATGCTGTTTCAGTCAAAAAAGGAAGTCCGGTCAATGTAACTGACAATGTCCTATTCGCTGAAAAATTATACGGTGACAGATCTGTAAATGTTGATGAATCCATGAGTATTGTTGCAAACAACACTCCAATGAACCCATACTTATTAGTTGAATTTGATGACATTACTGTCGGTGAAACTGCAGTATTCAACATCACCTTCGATGCTAATGACACTGGTGAAGTAACATTAATCGTTAACGGAAGAGCTTACGATGTAAATGTTACCAACGGTACAGGTCAGGTAAACGTATCCGGATTGGAAGCAAATCAATACACCGTAATTGCATACTTGACTGAAGTTGCTCCATACGGACCTGACGAATTTGAAGCTGTTTTAACCGTAGCTAAATATCCTACTGATATTATTATTGATGTCGCTGATGTAAAAGCGGGCAAGGATGCAAAAGTTACCTTTGATTTAGGTAATGCAAGAGGTAATGTAATTGCAATTATAGACGGTAAAAAACAAGTATTAAGAATTAATTATAAAGGTATTGCTACTGCAACAATTAAACAAATCGCTGCTGGTGAGCATAGCATTGTTGCAATATATGAAGGTGATGCCAACAACGAATATGCTTATAACTTTACAGCATTCACAATCAACAGAACTGAAACTCCTATTTCATTCAACGTCACTCCTGCTAAAGTGGGTGAAATCACAACTATTACAGTTGATGTTCCTGATGCTGCTAGCGGTTTGGTATTAGTTACTGTTGATGAGTTTATTTGGGGTATTGACTTAAATATGGGCAAATCAGTAAACATTACTTTCCTTGAATCTGGTGTTTACAATGTATCTGCAATATATTTAGGTGACGCATACTATGAAGCTAATGCTTCTGATGTAATTTCTGTAGAAATAGTTGATAAATCTCCTTCTAACATTACAGTTGAAATTCCTGAAGACGTCAAAGTTGGTGATGAAGTTGTACTTAATGTTACAGCTGATAATCCTGATTTAATTGCAATGCTTGACGAGACTCCTATAGAAATTGTCAATGGAACAATTAGATTTACTCCTGATAAAGAAGGAAATTACATAATTTCCATCTATGCTTCTGAAAATGAAGACTATAAATATGAAGTAGCAGTAGCAGTAGTTGATGTTTACAAATACGAATCATCTGTTGAAATCAAATTGCCTGAAAACATCACTGTCGGTAAAGAAATGGAAATTACCATTTTAAGTGATACTGATGCTGAAGTAGTCGTTACTATTGACGGTCAGGCTGTAGATATAATAGGTGATAAAGTAACCTTTATTCCTACTGCAGGCATTCATACCATTATTGCATTTGCAGATGAAACTAACAAATACACTGCAGCTGTCGATGATGTATCATTTGAAGTATTAAAATTAGATAGTGAAGTAACTGTAAATGTCACTGACGCTAAAGTGAATGAAAAAGTTACTATTGCTGTAAACGTTACTGAAGGTGCATCAGGTATTGTGCTTATTGCTGTTGGCAATGGTACATTCTTCATTGATTTAGATGAAGGAAACGTTCTTGAAATATTTGGATATGTAGCTGGCACATATAATGTCACTGCATACTACATGGGTGACGATATTTATTACAGCAACTACTCTGATGTTGCTACATTAAATATCATTGAAAAAGAGCCTTCATACATTAATGCTGAAATTCCTGAAAACATCAAAGTCGGCGATGAAGTAGTAATCAATATTACTTCTGATAATCCTGACATAGCGGTCATGGTAAATAGTGAACCTGTAGAAATTGTCAATGGAACAATTACAGTAATTCCTCTTGAAGAAAGAGGTTATCTGCTTGAAATTTATGCTTTTGAAAATGAAAATTATACAGAAGCATACGGAAACGCAGTATTTGATGTTACCAAACGTGAAGCATCAGTTGAAATCAAATTGCCTGAAAACATCACTATTGGTGAAGAAATGAATATAAGCATTGTATACAACAGTGATGCTGAAGTAGTTGTTTTAATTGACGGTATTGAAAGAGAAGTTGTCAACGGTACTGTAACCATCTATAATTTAGAAGGTGCTCACGATATCGTTGCATATGTAAATGAAACTGATGCATTTGCTGCTGCAATGGCATTCGATTCATACAATGTGAATAAAAAAGAAGCTACAGTTGAAATTAACGCTACTAATGTTTTCGTAGGTCAAAAATCAACTATTACTGTAACAATTCCGGAAGGTGCAGTAGGAGTTGTAATTGTAACTGTTGATGATGAACAGTTCTATGCAATTGAATACTTGCATGAAAATACTGGCAGTGTTGACGTAGTATTTGATGAAGCAGGCAACCACATAGTTTATGCAACTTACCTTGGTGACATCACTTATGATCCTGCCAACAGTAAAGACATTACTGTTGTTGTATCTGCAAAAGAAGTAACTGAAGCAAATATTACTGTTCCTGCTGACATCAAAGTAGGTGAAAAAGCTAATGTAACCGTTGATGTTCCTGGTGCTACAGGTTATGTTTCTGTCATTGTAGACGGTAACGAAACTATTGCTCCATTAATAAACGGTTCTGCTAGCGTTCCTATTGATGCAACAGCTGGTGACCACAATGTTGTAGTTATCTACTCAGGTGACGAAGCACACGAAGCAGTTTATGACAGTAAAACATTCAGTGTTCCTAAAGAAACTAGCCAGGCTAATGTAACCATTGGTGACATTGCTATTGGTAAAGACACCAACGTGTCCGTATCTATCCCTGGTGCTACAGGTAACGTATCTGTCATTGTTGACGGTAAGGAAAATATTGTACCTTTAGATGAAAATGGTTCTGCTGTTGTTCCTGTTTCAGGTTTAGCTGCTGGAGACCACAGTGTTGTTGTAGTCTACTCAGGTGATGATACACACGATGCTGCATACGTTGCTAAAGAAATCAAACAAACCGCTTTAGACAGTAAATTCACAAACATCACTGTATCCGGTGATGGAACTGTATCTGCTATCTTAAAAGACAGTACTGGTAAAGCTATCGCTAACGCACCTGTAACATACACTATTAACGGTGTTGCAAACAGCACTGTTTCCGGTGCAGATGGTTTAGTAACTATCAAAGCTGCTTCAAACACTGAAGTTGTCATTGCTTATGCTGGAACTGATGAAATCCTGCCTGTTGATGTTGCAATAACTATTAAAGATATTGCTCCTGTAAGAATGGCTACACAAGTTCTTGGTAATAACTACACTCAACCTGCAATTGAATACAATTTAGGTGAACGTGGAGGCAACTTCACAGTACAACTTGTAGATCAAAACGGTAAACCTTTAGCTAACAAGACTGTATATATTGGTTATAACGGTAAGATGCTCAACCGTACTACTGACGAAAACGGATTTGCCAGAGTTCAAATCAACCTCGTTGCTGAAAACAGATTAACATTTGCTGTCGCATTCTTAGGTGATGACAACTACAACGCAACCATGTCAGTATACCTGATTACCATAACCAAAAAGGCAGTTACAATCAGCGCTCCTTCCAAATCATATAAAGCCAGTGATAAAACCAAATCATACACTGTAACTTTAAAAACCGATGCAAACCCATTCGACGGTAAAACATACTTCGGTGCAGGTAAGAAAGTTACATTGAAATTGAACGGTAAAACATACACTGCTAAAACAAATGATAAAGGACAAGCTACCTTCAAACTTGACATAACCAAGAAAGGTACTTTCTCAGCTGATATTAGCTACGCAGGAGACAACACATATAAGTCTGCTAAGACAACCGCAAAAATAAAAATTAATTAGTGGGAATTAATTTCTCACTAACTTTTTTTCTTTTTTTAATCCGATAATCCGGACACTTTTTTTCTTCGATTAAATTCATTAAACGCTTGATTAAATCAATGATATTTTCATGGATTTTTATTTTTATCAATCAAATCTTTCATTTGATGCTATTTATGTCAATTTTACATAACATTTTAATTTGCCATATATATCTTTCAGATTATTTACAAAATTCTTGCCATAAATCTATTTAGAAAATGCGGAAATGTTCTTATTTTTCGGATATAACAAATTTTTTGCATAGATTTAAATATTTATTCAATGTAAATTTAAAATATAATCAATTTAAAATTAGTTTTCATTAACTGATTTTGATTTAATTTAGTCAATTGGTGTAGTGGAGGTGATAACATAAAACGGGAAATGCTGATTTCATTAATATTTCTGTCTTGCATTGTGCTTACGCTAAATTTTGCATTTGCAGCCGATGCTGATTCATGTCTAAAAAACGGTCCGCAGTCACAGGACAATCTGTCAGTGTCTGAAGTTTCAGCTGGT
The DNA here is from genome assembly GCF_947170395.1 of uncultured Methanobrevibacter sp. Classification (GTDB taxonomy): domain Archaea; phylum Methanobacteriota; class Methanobacteria; order Methanobacteriales; family Methanobacteriaceae; genus Methanocatella. Next base: position 34,730 of record NZ_CAMVTE010000014.1, read on the forward strand.
GAGCAGGTATCTGTTCTTGATAGTTCTGACAATCGGAATTTGTCTGCAGGTTCTCCAAAGGTCATAGAAATAGTTCAGGACAATTATGAAAGTTATTTCAATCCAAGAACCGGTAAAATTTTAGATGATGCAAATATAGCAAGTGGAGATATCTTAAAGATAGGTAATATTTCAGGCCGTGCATTTGTTATCGACCGTCCGCTTACTTTAATGCCTATTTCACCGGCAGATGAGATTTCCAACGGATTCATTCATCTGGTTAAGGGAAGTGACGGATCCACAATCACAAACCTTACAATCAACAATACCAAGGGAACCTTATCAATCATGGGAGTGACAGTAGGTCAGCTGCATGGGATCTGGCTTTCAAATTCCAACAACAACCTCATAGCATACAACACAATAAGAATTGCAAATACCGGAGGTGTTTATGCAATGCCTATGGGATGGTCCAGCAACAACAGGATTATCTACAATGACATGAAAACATATGTCACTTCAAATATCATCATGGGAGAATGTCATTACAATCTGATTTCACACAACAGGATTGAGGTCCTGTCCTATTCGGACGTGTCAGTTACAAACCTGATTTATTTCAATCCCTTCGGCCATGCCGACTATTCAGGCTCTCCTGTATGCAGAGGAAACGTTATTTCCTATAATTATCTTAAGGGATTCTGCACAATGCCTATGTCCATTATCCTTCAGTGCACATATGTAAACCATGACGGTACGGTTATTGCAAACAACACTATTTTTAAAGGTTCATACGGTGTCAATTTAAGAGGGGAAAATGTTTCCGTTTATGGAAATACTGTTGAAGGCAGTGCCATTGGAATTTCAGTTTCAGGAAGTGATTTCTGCATAAATGACAATAATGTATCAGGTTCAAGCATGCAGAGCGGAATTTCCGCAACAGCCGATGACGGTTCATCAGGAGCAGTCTTCAATAACATTCTAAATTACACTGATGTAGTCTCTGCAATGAATATAGGGGACAATGTCGATGCATCCAATAACCGGATAACTGTCAGCAATTACGGTATAGGAATATCTATATTTGGAAACGGCTCCAACGTTCATAATAACAACATCAAAAACAGACATGACGCCGGCGTTTCAATTTTAGGTAACTTCAACACTTTAAACAGTAACATAATAAACACAAAAAGTGTTGGTGTTTCAATTCCTGCCGCTTCAACAGGCAAAAGATATTACAACAACACCATAATCAACAACAGGATTACAAGCGAAAGCTATGGTGTTTCAATTGAGGGGCTGGTTTACAACTCTGTCATAACAGACAATGTCATCGAAACCAACGCCACAAACGGAATAAATCTGGAGATTACAGACAGGCTGTCAAATACCGAACTGGACAACATGGTCAACGGAATCATACTGAATTCAACAGCCATTGTTGTCAATGACTCCAATTTCCACCAGTACTTCGATGAATACGGTTATCTTACATATCAGTTCCCTGAAGGCAAGACAAAGATTATTATATTGACATTCCTGACAAACAAGAACATATTCTTTGACGATAAGATCAATGTAATCAGTAACAAACAAAACAATTTATTATATGACGTTACAATCACTTTCAACGGCGATTCCGAAGGTTCATTGATAAGCGATTTCAATTTCATAAACAACGACAGGGAATCCATTGTAATAGACCATGTCAATGACATCACCGTTTCCCGAAACAACATTACAAGCATAATGAAAAAGGGAAGCGTTTCCAATTCAGTCATTCTCATTAAGGATGTCTGTGACGATGTAGCGGTTTCAAGCAACAACATTTATGTCAACTCCAAAGTGAAATACGCATACGCCATTGACGCTTCGGCAATAAATCCGTCTAACGCAATGATGAACAAGAGACTTTCCAAGGGACTTTCAGTTAAGGACAACGTCATTATCATGATTTCAGATGATGTGGCAGAGGCCATCTACAATGATGCGATTGGCCAAAGCGAATTTCTAAACAATAAAATCAACATAATCTCCAAAGGCTACGGTTACGGCATTGCATTTGCAAATATTATGGGCAGACTTTCAAACATCACAGTTGCGGAAAATGAGATTGTGATTCACTCAAAGCAGATGGCATATCTTGTTGAACTTCATGATGTGGACAATTCAGTGATTGCAAACAACACTCTATACAGTGACTGCAACGGCAGTTATTCGGTTGGGCTATATCGCTCCAATAACGTTTCAGTTGAAGGAAATAACATTTCACTGTTTGCAGGCAATTTAAGTAAGATATCCTCAGTTTCAGATGTGTTGGGAATAGGAAACTCACCTATATCCGTTATCAGCGATTCATCTAACGTAACTATAAACGGCAACCTGATTTATGCGAATGCCGCAAATCCGATTTCACTAATCAATGTCAGTGATGTTGGAGGTATTGATTTGGTCGTCAATTCATTTGTTGTTGATGGGGACAACTTCAACGTTTATTTTGCTTCTGACGGGCTGTTAAAATCTGATGTAATAGCTTCCAACTCCAATCTGCTTTTATACAATATCACTGGCGGAGCTTTGATGATAATTGACAAGCCGTTAAATATTTCATCATTTAAAAACACATCTTCTGTCGTTTCACTTGTGTTGTGTGGAAATGCTTCAAATTCAACATTGGACAATCTGAAATTGGTCAATTCAACAATTCTTTTGAACGGAACTTCAAATGTCTGGATATCCAATTCCAAAATAGTGTCCAATTATTCGAACTTCCTTACAGTAATCGGGGGTTATAACAATACATTGATTGGCAATGATGTCCTATTCAATTCAACTGATGCATTTGGTATAATACTGAACTCTACTCGCTCAAACAACATCATAAACAATAGTATTGACGCTTATGGTGGCAGCATCAACATCATTCTTGATTTGAACTCCACCCGCACTTTGATTGACTCTAACGCTTTCAATGCATTGGGCGGTGATGTGGTATTTGTCCGTTCGATAAATTCCGAATATGAAAATGTTACAAACAACGGTATTTTTGCAAATGCATCAAATCCGTGTGCTTTAATTGCATCAAACCTGCATCATGGTTTCGTTGGATTCAATGATATTTTATTGAACGCTTCAAACGCAAACGCATCCCAATCAGCAATCACATATTCTGATTCATCATCAAACAATATGGTGGCCTCAAACAGCATCATATTGTCTTCAAAAGGCATCAACGATTATGCTGTGGTTGTAATTTCAAGTATGGATTCATCAAATGAAATAATCAGGAATTATCTTTTAAGCTCAAACGGTTTGAAAAGGGCCAATTCAGCTGTCTTTGCACCTAACTGCCACGTCGATAAGAACACTCCAATGGACGTTTACGTTTCTGTCGAGGGGGATGACCTCAAGGGTGACGGAAGCTTTTCAAATCCGTATGCAACCATTAGGGGGGCTGTTGAAAAATCCCTAAACCATGCAATAATATGTGTAGGTGACGGTTATTACAACGAATCCGATATTGTTGTTGATAAGGATTTAACCATCGTTGCAATCAATCCGGGCAATGTTGTGATTGATGCAAACGCAGGACAGCTGTTTAACATTACCAAAAAGGGAATTTTAACCATTGATTCACTCATAATCCAAAATGCACACAGTAAGATGGGAGGGTCAGTGTTCTTTAACAATGGTGATTTGTACATTTGCAATTCAGTAATCTGCAATTCATCAGCATATCATGACAATTCAAATCCTGTTTTCGACAGGGACCTGGTCTATAACGATGGAGGTCTCTACAGGGGACATACTCAGGACTGCATCAATACTGGAATGGGTGGTGCAATACTCAATAGGGGAAATCTGGTGATTAATTCATCACTGTTTTATGACAATCTAGGGCATTGGGGTGGTGTTATAGCAAATTACGGCAAAACATCCATTGATTCATCCCAATTCATTGATAATAAGGGTGTCCATGGCGGGGTCATTTATTCAAACTCCAAACAGGATTTGGTAATTGAAAATTCACTTTTCAACGGAAATGTTGCAATTGCGTCAATAGATTACTGTTCACTGGTTATTGTAACTACAGTCTGGTCCATTGATGAGGGAAACAGGCATGAGATTCGTTCTGAATGCGGAAATCCTGTCGGTATAGGTGGTGTGGTCTATACTATAGATACCAGCGTGGAATTGTCAAATTCAACATTTACCTGCAATTCTGCAAGGGTTGGAGGTGTCATTGCAACTTCAGCAGATAGCTTCACATCCATATCATCAACAGACCCGCAGGTCGATTTGATAATTGATGATTGTTATTTCTCAAACAACCGGGCCAATGATACCCGATCATCTTCAGGTTCAATTGACCTGGGTGATTTCAGCTATAACAGGGAACACCATGGGGGTGTTGTTTACGGAACATTCAACAAACTTCACATTACAGATTCAAAATTCCATTCAAACGTCGCAAACGATGACGGTGGTGCATTATATGCAAAATCCAGTGACGGTAAAATATTGGATAGCGAATTCATATCAAACATAGCGGGAATCAGCGGAGGGGCTTTGGAGCTTTCAAGCAATTTTGTCATTATGAGAACAATCATCTCAAACAATTCCGCAAGATATGGTGGAGCCATTGAGTACACCACTCCTGTCTATTACGGTCACATTCAGGACAATTTGAACATTTATAACTCAACAATCTCCCACAATAGGGCATTGAACGTGGGAGGAGCATTCAATGTAGGTGCCGGAAACATTACAATTCGAGATTCCAATATTGTTGACAATCTTGCTCCGGCATATGAAACAATCCATTCATCATCAAGCAGCAGTCTTGCCATTGACATGAGATACAACTATTGGGGAACTTCCCAAAACGGATACACAGGTCCTGATGATTCTGTTTGGAAAGTGGCCAATAACCTTTTCAGGCCATGGTACAAGCAGTGGGTCCACTGGGAACCGAAAACCATTGAAATAGATCCTGTAAATCCGGTTGAGGTCGATCCGGAAGAACCTGATAATAATCATCCAAGCACTCCTAGTGCAACTGTAAATCCTACCTCCACAGGTTCAAGCACTTCAACAGGAACTTCCATTGGAGGAAACGGCAATGGAGCAGGCAACGGAAAATATTCAGGTTCAGGTGATGGCAATAATTTGGGTCCTGGAAGCGGTTCCGGAAGCGGGTCTTCATTAAGTCCTCTGACAGGACGTGATGAGTACGGCGGCCAGAGCATCATTGGAACATATAATCCTGATGATTCCAACGGCAATTCAAAAGTTCATGGAACAGTTGATTCAGATAGCTTAAGTAAATCAAACAGTTCCCAGTACAATTCCGACTTGCAGTCTGTCGGTACAACATCAAATGCAGCTTCAGTGTCTGCCGGTGCAAGTGCCGAATCAGGCGAGTCAGGCAGTAGCTCTTCTGACAGTTCAAGGGCTTATGAGGTTACTAAAAATATTGACGATAACTTTAATGACAATAATCTTTGGATTGCATTAATTATGATTGCAATTGCATTGATTTTCCTGATTATCGGATTTAGACGAAAACAAAAGGAAAATGAGGATGAATATTAAACGGGGTGTTATGATGTTAAATAAAAGATTTATTCCGATTCTGGTGGTTTTTATTATACTGTTATCCTCCATGATGGCAGTCAGTGCAAATGATGGCAATGTCACATCAGATGAAGGCGTTCACCAGACTGTCTACGTCAGCCCAGATGGAGATGACCAGTGGGGTAACGGAAGTTCAGATGCTCCGTATTTGTCAATTGGATATGCTGTTGAAAGCGCATCAAACAATTCCAGAATCATTCTGATGGATGGGGTTTATAAGGGTGACTTGAATACGAAGATTATCATAAACAAAAATGTCATAATAGAATCAAATTCTTCAGGAGTAACAATCAACGGAGAAAAGAAAAATTACTTCTTTAATGTTAATAAGGATTCATCACTGGTCTTGAACAATATCAGATTCATCAACGGATACACTGATTCCTACCTTCAGCTGGGAGTCATAAACAATCAGGGAAAACTGCTTGTCAACAACTCTTCATTCAAATCCATGGAAACTGTCATGTCCACATTTTTCAATGAAGGGGAACTGATTATGGACAATGTTGATGTAAGCGGTTCCAATTCCAAAAACATGGCATTGACACTTACAAATCTGGGCAAATGTACCATTTCAAATTCTAAACTGACAGATCCAGATTCAAATAATTTGAATACGGTTTATAATTTCAAAAATATCACAATTATCAACTCTCAGATAACATCCCTCAGTTCAAATACAAACTATGATGAATTCAATTATAAAAAGGCGTTCATTCTTATTGAAAATTCCACATTGGCCACAATTGAATTTGAAAACGCAAGCAGCACAATATTGGATTCAAACATAAATGCAAGAGCATATTTCAAAAACATGAGTGTCTATGTTTCAGGCACAGTGTTCAGGGCGGATTCATCATGGACAGTAATGTCAGTCTTTTACACTGATTTCACAGCCAAAAATTGTGTTTTCAAACCTTATGTATCTGCAGACCATTCAAACTTAAACATTACCTACAGCATAATTCTGGATACAATCAGCGGAAGCGGCAGGTCAGGTTACCTGTATGCTCCTCACAACTGGTGGGCAAAGAATGCCGGACCTTCATACACCTACTTCAACAATAATTCAATCAGCGATTGGGCGGTATTGACATTTGAAGCGGAAGATAATAATCTGTCCGTCGGAACTGACTCCAGATTCATCGCTTCATTCAAGTGGTATGATGGAAACATCACTACTGAGTTTAAAGACAATGAAAGCCTGCCTTACAGGCCAATTTCCTTTGAAGCCCAAAGCGGAAGATTCCTGTATTCTTCAGGTGTAATTTCACGCAGTTTCAGCAATTACCTGGTTGGAAATGTTCTTGATTGTAATGTTTTTGCCATTGTCGACAATCAGAGAGTTTCAATGACAATCGGAAAGGGACTTTCTGCATACACATATTTCGTATCCCCTTCAGGAACCAACACTCCTGATAGTGGAACTCTTGAAAAACCGTTCAAATCAATCAAATATGCCATAGGACGTGTTGGAAACGGAAATACAATCTGTCTTCTTGAAGGAGTATACAGAAACAATGCAAACTCTGAAATTTCCGTTGAAAAAAATATCACTCTTGTGGGACTTGGCGATGTATTATTGAGCAGGGCTAACGACAAGACAATGTTTTATGTAAGGGAATGGGGAAGTCTGACAATCGTCAATGCCAAAATCACAGTAGCCAATGATGATTTCCACAACAACATATTCCAGGTTGTCGGAGGAGACCTGACTTTAATCAACTGCAGCGTTTATGACGTCAAATCAGATGCTGTTATTTCAGCAAGTTTCGGAAATGAGAAAAATGCTGCTGTCAATATTATCAATTCCAGTTTTTCAAAAATCAGAGGTGCGGTGGTAAGCGGTACTGCCAAAACCCATGTTGATAACAGTTCATTTGAAAAGGTATCAAACTACTATTACACAAGAGGTCTTGAAAGCTACAATACCGTATTTTCAGTTACATCCTACATTGAAATATTCAATTCAATGTTTAAGGAAAATACGGTTGGAATTGTCAATCTCCATCCGTTCTATTACTCATCAGCATCAAATTCAATGCTTGGTGCCGTTGATATCGAACGTCCTGGAGGAATATATGCCTATGTTGTAAACTCAACTTTCATAGGCAACGTTTTCAACGATATTGATTCTTCATACACCTCAAACGGTGTCGGATTTAATATATATGACCGCTACGGCTCTTTTGACGGATGCATAATCAACTCTACATTCCTGGCCAACAAGGGTAAAATAGCCGTTGTAAATCAGGTTGTTTCATCATCATTCATCAACAATACAGGTCAGGCTTACGGCGGTCAGCCTTTGGTTGAGGCTGTATCAATTGAAGATTCTCTGTTTGTGGGAAATTTAAACCAGTATGTCGACGGTGACGGTGCATACATAGGAGAGGGAATAGCATCAGCAAATTCAATTTTAAACTCAACATTCATCAATAACAGGGCTTCATTCGGCGGGGCTGTTTCCAACACCAAAACAATCCATTATTGTGTTTTTGTAAACAATACTGCCAAATATGCAGGTAATGATGTCTATTCCGCTGAAGGTGATGTGGATTACTCAACCAACTGGTGGGGAGACAACCAAAAGCCCGACTCACAAAACATTTTCATCTTTTTGGGAAATCTGAAACTGACAGACTGGGTTGTAATGTCTTTGGAATCCCGTTCAGCATATGTCATTGAAGCTTCACTTGACCGAGTCATGGACGTTGATGGTAACATACGCAAGTTGGAATACAGCATTCCTGTAAGGCCGATTTATTTCAGAGCTGATGGAGCTAATGTCACACCTGAAATTGCATTTACATATGCTAACACAGCTTCTGCAAATCTGAGCTATGATGAAAATGCAAGTGACTTCAGGGCCTATGCAATAATCGACAATCAGATGATGGATGTGGATGTAAGAAACTCTAACACCCGCATAATCATGGAAAATGTAACCGTAAAAGGAAGCAACGGCAAATTTGAAGTTGACCTGATTAACGTTAACGGTTATAAGATATCCAACCAGACACTGTTTGTCGAATTGAGCGATTCAAACGGAACCAAAAAACTTTTCAATGTTCTAACAGATGACAATGGTCATGCAAGCTTTGACATTGACTGCCCTGTGGGAAAATATGAGGTTCTGGTTACATATCTCGGAAACGGATTTTTTGAAAAGTCAAATGCAACCGCCCAAATTGAGGTTATTGTATCAAATACCAGATTAATATCATATAATTACACATATTACGGTAAAAACAATAAGTTTCATGGAATATTGCAGGATGAAAACGGCAGAAATCTGGTCAATTTCCCTCTTTCATTTACAATTGAAGACTCAAACGGCAATTCCAAAACAATAGTTGCAAACACTGACATTTATGGCCGTGCAGATGTGATTTTGAGTTTGGATTTGGGAGAATATGACATCAGGATTGATTATCTTGGCGATTCATGGTACATGCCAAGTTCATCCAGTGCCCACATCATTATAAAACCTGCCAACACAGTTATTGTTGCTGAAAACAAAACATTGCACGGTATCGCAAATGAATATGGCATCATCCTGAAGGACGTTTACGGAAATCTGATTTCAGAAGAAAACATTGAAGTGACAATAAGTGACGGTAAGCAGTCAGATAAATTCATACTAAAGACTGGTGATGACGGCGTTGCAAGACTGACAATAAACTATGTTCCTGGATCATACACGATTAAGGCAAGCTATCTGGGAGATAAGATTTACAGCCCTTCCAGCGGAGAGGCCGTAATCAATATAGAAAAGGTTCAGACCATGGTTTCAGGATTCCACTATAAGATAATTCCTCTAAACGGATTTTACACTGTTGTCTTAAGTGACATTTATGGCCACCGCATCAGCAATGAAACAGTAACTCTTAATTGCTACAGGGGCCAGCTGATTAAAACTTTCACAGGAACTACCGATGCAAATGGGGAAGTTTCATTTTTCATCGATTTGGATGAGGCAACCTATTTGGCAACCCTTGATTATGAAGGAAGCACATGGTACGAGGATTCTACAAATGCAGCAACAATTGTTGTCAGTAAGGATGTGGCTTTCGAGTCAATCCATATCAATTCAACAGATTTAGTCCAATACTATGGTGAAAACAAGTTCTTTATAATAGAATTCAATGATCCGAATGCATACAGCCAGTATGGAAAAACCATCGTTGTCACAATAGCTTCAAAAACATGGTCAAAGGCATATGAGGTATATACCGATGCATTCGGTATGGCAAGGCTTCAAATCAAATTGGACCCTGGTGAATACAACATTACCTACAGATATTCCAATCCTTATTATGACATTTACGGAAACGGAAGTAACAAAATAACAGTGTTCAGAATGCCTGTTTTGATGCTTGCAAATGATTTGATAATCAAATCCGCACAAAACAATGTTTATGAAGTATCTCTTCGTGATGTAAACAACATTCCACTTAAAAACCTCCAGGTTTTAATGGAAATAAACGGTGAGGAGCATGTAATCACAACAAATGACAACGGAATTGCAAGCCTGCTTGTCAACCTTGACATTGGCGAATATAACATTACATATTCCGTTGACAATCCTAATTACCCGCCTGCATCAGGCACTTCCAGGATTATGGTAGTCGACAGCGACAAGACCTCTTCAAAACTGGTTGCCAATGACGTGGAAGCCCGTGACGATGAAGTGATCAATCTTACAGTTATGTTGAGGGATTTACTGGACAAACCAATATCTGCTTCAAAAATATATGTTGAAATATTGGATTTGGAAGGCCAATCCGTCAAAAACGTTTCCGCAAACACCGACAGGGATGGTTTTGCTGTTTTCAATGTCAACCTTGAATATGGAAGCTATTTGTATAGGGCAACCTATTTGGGAAATGACCTTTATCTTGCAAGCGGTTGTGTAAATACAATCAATGTCCAATCTTCTGACAACCGTACAAAAACAGTGCTCTTTAAGTCAGAAACAAAAATAAACAAAAACGAAAGGTTTTACATATCCCTGGCCGATGTAAACGGCACACCATTGCAGGACAGACAAATCAGATTTTCAATTGGAAATGAGACTTACCTTGCCAATACTGACGGTTCCGGCAAAGCCTATTTGAATGCAAACCTGATTCCTGGAAAATATGTTGTAAAGGCAGTATTTGACGGTGATGAATCATATAAACCGGTTTACGCTTCAGCAAATCTTGTTGTCACCGGCAGTCTGACACAGCTCAACGCCCAAAAGCTGGTTAAATATTACAGAAACGGAACCCAGTTCCACGCTCAGCTATTGGATAAAAACGACAGGCCTATGGCAAAAAGAACAGTTTCAGTCATCCTGGACAATGCAACCTATAACTGCACAACAGATGAAAACGGATGGATTACACTGGCAGTTGACTTGAAACCTGGCCATTATGACGTTGAATGTTACTATTGGGGTGAAAATCCTGATGAAAATTCATTCGATAAAACCACAATAGACGTCTTGATGACTGTAATCGGTCACAATGAAATAAAATATTATGGTCAAACACCATACATGTCATTTAAGTTTTTAAATGGAGCGGGAGAGCTTATTAAAAACACTGAATTCGTAATTGGTGTTGACGGAAAGAATTATGTTGCAAGAACAGACAGCGAAGGCATATTTGATTTGAATATTGTCCTGGATTCCGGAATGCATGTCATTTCAGCCAACAATCCTTATGATGGCTTGTATATGAATTATACCTTGGAAATCCTTCCTACAATCGAGACCAACTCCATAGTTAAGGTTTTAGGTGACGGATGGAATTATCTTATTCGCCTTTACGATACAAACGGTTCTGTTCTGGCGAATGCTTCAGTCGATATAATCATAGATGGTTTAAAGCATGTTAAAACATCAGACAGTAACGGTGAAATCAGATTGAATATGGAAATGACTCCAAAAACATATCTTGTAACTGTCATAAATCCCGTATCAAAAGAATACGCTGAAAAATCAATCAAGGTTCTCCATCCTATATCTCAAAACAAGGATTTGACTATGTATTACAATAGCGGGTCCAAATTCACTGTTCGCATTCTCACTTCCGGAGGAAAGCCAATCGGCGAGGGTAAAACAGTAACTTTCAAGGTAGCCGGAAAAACATACAATGTCAAAACGGATAAGAACGGTTACGCTTCATTGAAAATAAATCTGAAACCGGGTTCCTATAAGATTATATCCAAATATAAGGGCCGTCAGGTTACAAACAAGATTACCGTTAAGCCTACTCTGATAACTAAAAACGTTAATCAGAATTCCCACACAGTGAAATTCACAGCAAAGCTTCTAAACAACAAAGGTAAGGTCTTGTCAGGCAAAAAGGTAACCTTCAAGTTCAAAAATAAAAAATATACTGCCAAAACAAATTCCAAAGGGATAGCTACAATTAAATTGACTTTGAAAAAAGGAAAATATTCCATCACTTCAAGTTACGGCAGTATGAATAACAAAAATACGATTGTCATCAAGAAATAATTTTTTTTGACAATCCTTTTTTTTCCTTCTGTAATAATGTTTAAATATCTTCTTTTTAATATATACTTAATAAGTATTCAATTATATTTGAATACTTAATTTGTTATATAGAGGTCGATTGAAATTGAAATTTAGTAAAACACTTTTATTTTTAACTGTTGTTTTATTGGCTATGTTATCACTAGCTGCTGTCAGCGCACAGGACAGCTCAGCTAATGATATAGCTATAAGTGACGATTCTGATGCAATATCAGTAAGTCATGAAACAACCCAGTTAAAATCAGGTAGTTATGATAAAACGATTTACGTTGACTCTCAGGGGGACGATTCTGGTGCGGGCACTGACAAAAGCCCATATGCCTCTTTAAATAAGGCAATATCAGAAGTGAATGCATCTGATAATGCTGTCATTTATGTGGGGGCTGGAATTTTCACCGGTGAGAACAATACAGATTTAAAAATTAATTTGGCTCATAAGAATTATAACGGTAGTTTGACTATTATCGGTGCCGGTAATGGCAAAACTATCTTGGATGCAAACTTGGAATGTCCGATATTCGACACAATCAGTGCTGATTCCATTGTTGTTTTAAAGGACATTACATTTATCAACGGTAAAAAGAATTTAGGTTCAGCCATTACAAATGATGGTGACTTGACAATTGATACCTGTGTATTTGAAAATAACTCAGCAGGAGCATATGCTGCCCTTTACCAAAACAAGGCAAACAACCTCAAAGTAGTTAATTCAGTATTCAGGGATAATCTTGCAGGTTCAGCAAACAACGACATTTATGCTTATATCAGTGAATCCTCAGGATACAATATTACTTTAATCAATTCATCATTTTATAATGCTGCTTCCAGCTACCAATGGGGAGACTCAGCAAGTGTTGTCATTCAGGCCACAAATGCATTGGTTCAAGGAAACACTTTCACAAACGTAACCTCTTCAGGTAAAAGTACATTATATGTAAGAAGTCCTAACGGTAAAATTATAGACAACATATTTAACAACTGTTCTTATACTGGAAGTTCAGGTGCAATCTTATACATTGCAGGTAACGGAATTTATCTTGAAAATAACAAATTCGAAGATTGTACTACTCCATCAAATGCTCCTATTTATGCATTGATGAACTATAATGCTAAAGTTGCTTTCAATGATTTGACTGTAGATGGAACTACATTCAAGTTAACCGCTAACCTGACTGATGATGCAGACAACCCGGTAACTTCATATTATAAAGTTAACTTCTATCTTGAAGGTAAAAAGATAGGCGAAGCCACTGCAACAGGCGGTGTTGCCACATTAACAGTTAACAAATTAATGGAAAACGGAAAATATGCATTGTCTGGAGATTACGGTGACGAAAACCCGATGGAATGTGAAATTAAAAATGCAACCGTAACTGTTGATTTCGACCACAATCCAATGGATGTATGGGTATCACCAAGTGGTAACGATACAACAGGTAACGGAAGTGAAACTAATCCTTTCCAAACCATTAAAACTGCAATTGATTATGCAATTGATGAGGATTCAGTAATTATTACAGTTCATGCAAAAGACGGTATCTATGACATTGCAGGTGATTACGGATTGTCCTACAGTGATGTAATTTCATTATCCATTATAGGTGAAAACTACGGTAAGGCAATCATTGACGGTAAAAACGCCAACGGATTTTTAACATCCGGTGTATACACCAAAGTGTTCTTGCAAAACTTAATGTTTGTAAACGGAACCGGCCAATACAGCAGATCCTTCGTTACCTATTACATGACCATGAAAGACTGTATAGTAAATAATATTGGACAGCTGTATGCGCAAAACTCTCCTGCAAATGTAGTGCTCGACAATGTCATCTGGACAAACGCCAAACAGCTGGCAATGTATGATGGTGAAATTTACAATTGCCACTTTGAAAACATTACTTCTACCGGAACAGGTAACCTCTGGTTGGCCACACACGACAATGATGCGGTAATCATTGAAAACTCAAAATTCATTAATATGGTATGTTCCGGTACTTCAGGTGCTGGTGTGGCATATGTTCAAGGTAATTTCATAAGTAAAAACAACACTTACGATTCAAACAAAGCAACTTCCAGAAGCTATGGTGCACTTTATGTTTATGCAAACCAGATAGTTTCAATTAACGATACATTCATAAACAACTATGCTAAAGAGAATTACGGTGCTGCTACATTCTTCAGTTCTAATGAAAAATCATCTGTCCAAGTCATCAATGCAAAATTCATCAACAACACTGCTGATGGATTTGGTGGAGCATTAGGTATCTACGGTGGGGAACTCATTAACTGTACATTTGAAAACAACACTGCAAAAACCTTAGGTGGTGCAATTTACATGCCTACCCATTCAACTTCTGTTTATTTATATAACTTGACATTGGATGGAGCTAAATTTGCAGATAATGCCGCAGGTACCAACGGTCAGGACATTTATATTGTTCCTTCCACAAATGCAAACAACTTACACTGTAACTTAAACGGCATAACCGTTTCAATGAACGATTTAAAAACATCAACATTACAGGATTACGTTTCAGCAAATGTAACTCATGAATCAGGAGCTGTCGTTGGTGGCGGAGCTGTCACATTCTATTTAGACGGTTCTTACATGGGCGTTGCAGATGTTGTTGACGGTGTTGCAGAATTGGATTACCTAGGATTTAAAACCAATGGAACTTTCGCATTGTCCGGCGAATATAACATTGCAAGTGAAGATACAGTATACAATAACGCTACCGTAATTGTCGCTCTTGCTCCATTGAAAGACAATATAACAGTATATGTTTCCAACAGCAAAGGTGACGATGAAAAAGGTAACGGTACTTTGGAAAACCCATTCAAAACTATTAAAACAGCTTTAAACTATGGTTATAAACAGTCTGCAGTAATTGTTGTTCGTGTTTTAGAAGGAAGTTACTACGGTGAATCCAACAATAATTTAACAGTTGCCTCATCTTTAGACATTTCCATTGTCGGTGACGGTCAGGGAGTAACCATCATTGACGGTAAAGACGTCAACTGGTTCTTAAAAATCCTCGCTGGTAACGGAATAGTCAGACTATCCAACATGACTGTAGCAAATATAACCAAAAACTATGTCGATGCAAGATTATATAATCAAATGCCTGCTGTAACCATTGAAAATGGTGCATTTGCAGTGGTTGACGGTGTTGAATTCATCAGATGTCACGGAACCGAAGGTGGAGCTATTTTCTCAGAGGGAACATTGATTGTAACTGACTCACGTTTCTTCAACAATGGGGATTCCAATAACGGTGCTGCAATTAAAAACACAGGTACTTTAACCATTGACAACTCAGAATTCATTGCAAACCACGCTAAATATTACTCAACCCTTTACAATGACGGTGAAATGTATATTTTCGATTCCATTTTCCAAGATTCAATGCGTGTAAACGGTTTTACAGGTAACGCAATGGTTATGGGTGGAAAAGGTAACATTACAATGGTCAACTCAACCATATTCAGATCAGGTAAAACTTCCAACGAACTTATCGGTACAGGTCAAACCTGGGCTAATAATCCTGGTTTTGCAATATCCATAGGTGCAACCGGTAATATAAAAGTAATCGATTCAGTAATTGACGGACATAATAAAGCATATTCCGCACAATACATCTCAAATGTTGCATTTGGTGGTGCTGGAAGTATCGGTGTATTTGTTCCATATGGTTTGGAAGTTGTAAATACCAAACTCCTGAACTTAAGAGATCTGATTTCCAATTCAAGAGGAACAAACATGTTTGATACATGTTACATTGAAAACGTTACATATGTGGCTGAAGGAACTTCATATGATTACAATCTTACTGTAGTTAACTCCTGCTTCGCAGACGGTACAACCATGTTGACCAAAAGGGCTACCGCTAACGTTGTTTTAGATGACAACTGGTGGGGAAGCAATGACAAACCAGTATATAAAGTATCCAATGTAGCTACTTCACCTAATACCTGGTTGGTATTGGCTTTGGACTTCAACAATGACTCAAGCATAGAAAACAATCTGAACTTAACCTTCAAAGTCACCGACGGTGAAAACGTATCAGACTTTAATGATACAATTTATCCTTGCGAATATGAAGTAACCTCATATGACTGTGTCCTAAACCTAACAAAAGGAACCATTGACAATAAAGTCAGCGGCCACTTTGAAGATTTGGACAAAGGTCTATACCGCATTACAATCACAGTCAACGACCAAACATTCAATATAATTGAAAAAGGAGTTGCCGATATTCTCGCTGAAGACATTGTATTTAAAATCGGTGAAAACCAATTCAACGTCACTGTTTTAGTAAACAACGTTTCACTCAGTAACTTCAACATCAATTTAACTGTAAACAAAAAAGATTACTCCGCTCCTGTCATTGACGGTGTGGCAAGTTTCGAAATTGAAAAATTAGGATATGGAGACTACACCTTGGAATATTTCATTGAAGACAATGATTTATGTTATCCTGCTTCAAATTCAGCTAATTTAACTGTCTTGAAATTCGATACAGAATTCTCATTCGAATCCAATGTAACAGACCAAGTTGTTGTTACCTTAACCGGTGAAGACGGCAATAAGATTGCCAACGCTTTCGTATCATACTCTGTTGATGGTGTAGAAGGCAACGGTACCACTGATGAAAACGGTCAATTAGCTATAAATGGATTAAGAGATGTTGTAGACATTATTGTATCCTATGATGGTGATGATACCTATTATGGTGGAAATGCAGAGAAAAACGTAACTGTATTCAATGGAAGAAAAGATACCAATATAGCTGTTGTTGCTGTAGACGGTTTCTTAAATGTCGCTGGTGTTTTAACCGATGCTGATGGATATCCAATTGAAAATGCAACAGTTTATTACACAATCGGTGATCTGATTTCCAATGTCACAACCGATGAAAACGGTTCATTTGCAATTTCAGCAGATAATGATGATATTGTATTCAACTTCGCTGAAACATACGATTACAAAGCAAGTTACGCCGCAATATCCTTAAAAGACATTGCTCCTGTAAGGCAAGCTACTGAAGTCATAATCACAAGGGGTGATGTAAAAATCAATAATGATGTTGCTGTAAACATATCAGTATCCAATGTCACAGGCACATTAATGGTTTATGCTGACGGAAGTGAAGCTCAAACAATTCCTGTAACTGAAGGTAAAGCTAATTATACCTTTGAAAAAGTTGCAGCAGGAGTTCACACATTCTTCGTTGCTTACTTAGGTGACGATACTCACGAAGCATCAGCATCTGCAATATCATTCAATGTCGACAGATTAACCAGTGCAATAACCGTATCTGCTGTCGGTGCTAACGTAGATGAAACCGCAACTATTACTATAAATGTGACTCCGGAAGCTACAGGCAGTGTTATTCTGACTGTTGGTGATGTTGACTACAGAATTGATGCAGATATGGATGTATTTGAAGTATCTTTCGAAGATGCAGGAAGCTACAATGTTTCTGCAGTCTATTTAGGTGATGACACTTACGATTCAGCTATTTCCAATGTTGCTAGTTTAGTTATCACAGAAAAGGCATTCCCTGAAATAACTGCTGAAATTCCATCAATTGCAGCTGGAGATAATGCTACTATTACCATTAGTGTTGCTAACGCTACAGGTAATGTTCTTGTAGTGTACGATGGTAATCAAACAATTTTACCTTTAGATGAAAACGGCACTGCCAAATATGCAATTGCTGATGCAGTCGCAGGTAAACACTCCATTTTTGTAATTTACAGTGGTGATAAAGACAACTATCCTAACGAAATATCCAAAAATTTAGAAGTTGCTAAAAAGAGCGCTGATGTTAATGTAACCATTGGTGACATTGCTATTGGTATAGATACCAATGTATCCATATCCATTCCTGGTGCTACAGGCAAAGTAGATGTTATTGTTGACGGTAATGAAACTATTGTGCCTTTAGATGAAAACGGTTCTGCTGTTGTTCCTGTTTCAGGTTTAGCTGCTGGAGACCACAGTGTTGTTGTTGTCTACTCTGGTGATGATACACATTATTCTGCTTTTGTAGTTAAAGAAATCAAACAAACTGCTTTAGACAGTAAATTCGCAAACATTACCGTATCCGGTGAAGGATATATCAGTGCTGTTTTAATGGACAGTACAGGCAAACCTATTGCTGATGCTACTATTATCTACAGCATCAATGGCGTAAGTGGAAACACAACTACATTAGACACCGGTGAGTTCTTCATTAAAGCTGCTTCCAACACTAATGTTGTAATCAGCTATGCAGGAACCGATACTATTTTACCAACTGATGCAAACATCAGATTGGAAAACATCGCTCCTACAAGAACCGGAACAGTAGTTGTTGGAAACAATTACACTCAACCTGCAATTGAATACAATTTAGGTGAACGTGGAGGTAACTTCACAGTTAAACTAGTTGATATAATGGGCAACCCATTAGCTAACAAGACTGTATACATTGGTTACAACGGTAAGATGCTCAACCGTACTACTGATGAAAACGGATTCGCTAGTGTTCAAATCAACCTCGTTGCTGAAAACAGATTAACATTTGCTGTAGCATTCTTAGGTGATGACTACTACGATGCATCCATGTCAGTATACCTGATTACCATAACCAAAAAGGCAGTTACCATCAACGCTCCTGCAAAATCATATAAAGCAAGTGCTAAAACCAAATCATACACTGTAACTTTAAAAACCGATGCTAACCCATTTGACGGTAAAACTTACTTCGCAGCCGGTAAGAAAGTTACATTGAAACTGAACGGTAAAACATACACTGCTAAAACAAATGATAAAGGACAGGCTACCTTCAAACTTGACATAACCAAGAAAGGTACCTACACTGCTGATGTAAGCTATGCAGGAGACAACACATACGCCGCTGCTAAGGCAAGCGCAAAAATAAAAATTAACTAGTGAGAATTGACTTCTCACTAACTTTTTTTCTTTTTTTAAACAGTTTTGATATTTTTTTAAAGATAACTTTATTAAGTATTATTTACATAAACCACTACCATCTTTTAGCAATCCATTGTTTAATTGCCTAAAAGCAAGTTAATTTAAAGGAGGTGGATATATACGGTTTAGTCTAAAACTATTGATTGGAATAGTTGTAGTCTGTTTTATTGTATCGATGTCTTCCGTTTCAGCATTGGATTTCGATGATTCAGATTTGTCTAAAAATGCCACTGAAATAATTTCAGCAAGCGAAATGACATATCCTGATGATGAGGTTCCGGACGTGCCGGATTTGGTTTCAAACGATACGATATATATTGATTCGGATAATTTTGAGGATTATTTTACCGATAATGTGTTATTGTCAAAATATTCCAACAAAACAATAATATTCAATCAGGACTTTGAAGATTTGGGCAAACTGTCAATCGATGCCGATAACGTGACAATAAAGGGCATCGGATATAACCTGAAAAATACAGTATTTCAAATAGATGCCGACCATGTGACTCTGCAGGATTTGAAGATGGATCTTGACAGCAGATTTGCAGACAATGACGGTGCGGGCATTGAAGTCTTGTCCGATTATGTGAACCTGATTAATATCAGCATCAATTATGTCGTGCCGAAAAATGTTGAAGCGTATGGTATTTATGCAATAGGATATCCTGATAATCCTTTAAGGAATTTGAAGATATTGAATTCCTACATTAACTTTGAAGGGCATAACGACGATGTAAATGTATATAATTGTGCGCTTAAGGTTGTGGATTGTGATGATGCGGTGATAAAAAACAATACCATTGCATCCGCATTGCCTTTAAAGGATATCATATTCGGTATCAACGGTGCAGAACTTGCATCCGATTTGGTATTGACTGTTGGAGTTGAAGGATGCCAAAACCTGTCTTTTATGGAAAACACTCTATTTTCAGAGGTTAACAAAAGACCCGAGACATTATATCCTTCTCTTGATTGCATGCTTGTGAGTAAATCATACAATTCATTAATATGCAACAATTCAATATTCATGACAGACTTTATGACCTACCCGGGTACAGACAATTATCTTTATGGTTTGGACATTTACAATTTGGATAATCTGACAGCGTGTCACAACAACATACGTATTGTAACAACAGGCGGTAAGCTTGCCGCCGGTACTGCATATCCTATTCAGATTACCGGTCCGATTTCAAACGTTACAATAACTGAAAACGATTTGTATTCATTCTCCAATGGTCCCAACATCGGAGTTTACTCACAGAACTTCTTTGGGGAAACTTCACTGGCCATTACGAATAACAAAATCAATGTAACAGGACTTGCCGGAACTCATGAATGGGCGTTGGTTGCAGGAATCGAATCTCAGGATTCCCATTCGACAATCTTGAACAATACAATTGAAGTTCACAGTGTCGGAGACGTTTCAATTGACGATAACATATATGGTATAAGTTATCGCCAAAAAACAAACGGTGACCATCAGTATGACATTCAAAACAATACAGTATTCAGTGACGGTTTTTATGCTGTAAATCTTTTATCTTCAGTCGATTCAAATGTTATCAATAACCTGCTGGTTTCATATAACTCCAAAGCCAACAACGGCAACGGAGGATTCAGATATTGGGACATCAATTCCCATCAGAACATGGAATTCTACAACAATCAGGTCATGAGGGCATTTGACTATTTCGCATTGAACAACAACAATGTGGACAATGGGGATGACAACGATTATTCAACTCCAAAAAACGATAAGGACATTTCAAATAAAATTGACGGATCCAAACTTTCAAAAAGTGAAGAGGAAAGCAAATATTCATTCAATCCTTTGATTCCAGGTTCCTCTAAGGAACAGGGTCTTCCTGATGACAGCAAACCGGAAGAAGGAAAGGATGATGAGTCCCAAAATCAGGGAACATTCCCTTCCGGAAGTACAACCGGCGATTCATCAAAAGAGGGTATGTCTTTAAAAGATTACTTGATTAATTTCATTAACTCAAATACTGAAGGTGGAGCTGTTAACACTACCTCATTCAATGGAAAGAATACGAATGCGGTTTCAAACAACAGTGATTCAACTCCATCAGCAGAAGGGGAAAACAGTGCTGCAAGCCAGTCCAAGTCTTCAAGCGGTTTGGATTCAGGTGCTGCAGGCGATTCCGTCAGTAAAAAGGTCTATGAAATTGAAGAGAAAAGTGATAACGGATTTATTCCATCAGTATTTTTCATAATACCTGTATTCATTTTGCTTCTCATTGGAGTGAAACGAAAAAAATCAAGATTTGAATAAAGATTAGTTGTTTGTTTTTTCAACTAATTCACTATTTTTTTTATTTTAATAGTAATTTCAGATAATTTTATATATTCTTTTTATCATACCTTAAAACATTGGCGACTAAAAATTTACATTAAATGTTTTAGAGGTATAGAGTTTGAAATTTAACAGAATAATATTATTGCTGTGTTTTATCCTAATGGTGATGTCTCTATCTTGCGTTGGAGCATCCGACATCGGTGAAAACACTACAATGGCTTTGGACGGCCAAAACACTATTGGTGAAATATATGTTGACGTACATGGCGCAAATGCCAATAACGGCACTCAGGCCTCACCACTAATGACAATAGATAAGGCAATTTCAATAGCCAGCGATAATGATACAATATATCTGTCAGATGGGGAATTTGCAGGTGCAGGAAACACCAAACTGACAATTGACAAGTCACTGACTTTCATAGGTAGTGACAACACCCGAATAAACGGGCAAAACCAGTTCTACATATTTGATGTTGCCGATGGCATTTCAGTCACTTTCAAAAATATCAAATTCATAAATGCCTACAAGTCTCCGGGATCATATTCATCCACATTCAATGAAAATGTCTACGGAGCAAGTCTTGATATTAAAAATTCAAAAGTAACAATCGACAACTGTGAATTCATAGGCAATGCAGTGTCCTATGGATCCGGCGACAAGTCTGTCTACGGCGGTGCCATAAGCAATTTCGGTGATTTGACAATAACAAATTCCAAATTCACTAACAACACCGCATTATCAACAAGAGGTCTTTTGTCATATGGCGGTTCAATATACAATAAGGGAAAGGCAATTATCTCCAACACCTCCATCATAGGTTCAAAAAGCGTTGATTTCGGTTATGGTGCCGGAATCGCCAATGATGGGGATATTACATTAAATAACTGTACTGTTTCAAATTCACTATCCACTCACGAAACCAAAGGTTCAGCAATTTACAATACAGGAAACTGTACACTGACAGATTCCATAATCGAAAACAATTACATCGAAAGGGCTAATTTCAACTATATCTACGGAGTAATCTATAACTCAGGAACATTGACTGCAAGGGGAAGCGTATTCAGAAACAATACCGCTTACTATGAAGCTCCAATAACTGCTTATATGGGTTCTCCAAACATTTACAATATAGGTAACCTGGATTTGACCTACAACGCCTTTATAGACAACAATAACTTTTACGGCATTTCATCCGACGTCTACTTCAACGGCGGCGAAATCATCAGCTTGGATGATAACTGGTGGAACACCAACGAAAACCCTTATTCAACCGGTTCAAAAATAAATGTGAATAAAATCAACTCATGGCTGATTTTCAACCTCACTCCTGACTATTCAAAGCTCAACATTTCAGATTCACTAACACTTAAGGCATCATGGACAAACAACATCAACCTTTTAGACAAAATCGGCTTGCTTCCTCAATTTGACGTGACATTCAAGACAGTTGTGGATGGAAGGACAATCACAAAAACAGCAGGTCTTGCTGACGGCCAATGCGAGTTCATATTCAACAGCACCCAAAACAAGGGATCATATGATGTTGTTGCCAGTCTGTTTACATTCAATCAGACTGCAATCGTCGATGTGGGAAAGCTCAACTCAAACATCAGATTTTCTTTAAACGACAACATTACCTATCCCGACACTCTTTTTGTCAATGTTGAAGTAATGGGCGATGACAGTTCATCTCTAAGCGGAATGGTCTTGCTGAAAATAGCTGGCAAAACATATAATGTCACTTTGGCAAATGGAAAGGGAAGTTTTGAAATTTCCGGCTTGTCTCCTCAAAACTACAAATTAAATTTAATTTATGAAGGAAACGGCAATTATTTCAAGGCATTCAACACAACCAACGTTAATGTCAAAAAACAGGATATAGATCTCAAATTGAATATTCCTGAAATAAAGGTAGGCCAAAAGGGTTCAGCCATTGTAACCATCAATACAAAGAATGTCGAAGGACAGGCCGCTTTATATGTCGATGGAGTTAAAAAGAAAAACGTTTTCCTCTACAGTGGAAACACTACAATTACTCTAAGCAATTTTGCCGAAGGCCAGTACAATATCACCCTTGACTTTGTGGGAACTGAGTTTTACAATTCCGCAAGGGTTTCAGGAATTCTCAAGGTAACCAGATACCCGTCATCAATCAATATATCTGCAGATGACATTAAAGTGGGTGAAAATGCAACACTAACCGTTAAAGTCTCTCCGGACTCCTTAAGGGGAGAGGCAACACTGATAATCAACGGCGTAAACAACCCAATATTTATTGACGATACCATCACAAATGTCACCATTGCGGATTTGGCTGCAGGACAGTATAATGTAACATTAATATTTGACGGGGACTTGAGATACGATACAGTCAACGTTTCCACATCATTCAAGGTTCTCAAAACACCTGTCAGTCTTGATGTTGTCATCAATCAGGATGAAAAAAATCTCAACGGAACAATTACTGTCAAAACCAGTGACATTAACTGCACAGGTGTCGTAGGTGTTTATGTCAACTATAACGTTTATAGAATGAATCTGACAGATGGTAAAGCCGAATTTTCAGTCAAGTTCGATAAGGGAACCAATTACATTTTCGTATTCTACGAAGGCAACAGATATTTTGAGGATGCAACCTGGAACACTACACTGGGTGTTGCCGATGAGTTTGTATTCATGGGTGAAAATTCAACAGGCTTTGAAGGAAACGACTTCAACTATTCCGTCAGACTTATAGAAATAAACGGCATTCCAATGCCTGGTAGAACTGTAATCATTGATTTTGACGGTAAAAAATACAATGCAACAACAAACGATGACGGATATGCATTTTTCAAACTGAATCTTTCTAAAGGTGAATATAGTATATCAGCAACCTATAAGAACGCCACTGTTTACAATACGCTGACAGTCAGGGAGGTTGTGTTCAATGTGACTTCAGAAAATATCACATATGGCGATACACTGACAGTTGAAGCTGTTTTTGAAAATGGAGTCAAAGGCAATGTTCAATTTGTCATTGGAAATGAAAGTGCTGTTGTTGAAATCATAAATGGAACTGCAACCTATACTTCAAACAGCTTTAACGCCGGAAACTACACTGTAAAGGCAATTTATGCAAATATCACCAGAACCACTGCTTTCAATGTTGGAAAGGCAGATTTGAATTGGAATATTGTGGTTGGCAATGCCACACCTGAGGATGATGAAATTGTCAGTGCGCTCAACCTGGCTAATGCAACAGGAGACATTATATTCATATTCAACAAAACAGAAATCAAGGTTCCGATCATCGATTCACAGGCTGTTTTGAACCTGTCCAAACTGTCTGAAGGAAGATATGATTTAACAGTCAAATATGTAGGAGATAAAAATTATAATCCTTTCAGCACAACAGTCAGTTTCTATGTAAGGCAATTTGCTTCTGATATAATTTTAAATGTTGAAGATGAGTTTTACGCAAGAGACATCAATGCTGTAGCAATACTCAATGACAATGCAACAGGAATTGTACGATTTGATGTTGGAAACCTTACAAAAGAAGTAAGCATAGTTGGCGGAAAGGCATTCTGGAATTTCAGAGGTATTGACGTTGGAAACTACACTCTGACAGCAACATATCTCGGTAACGATTATTATGTTTCATCATCAAATTCAACAACATTTAATGTCAAAAAGGCAAACTCAACAATTGAACTTTATGTAAATGAGGTTTCTTTAGGTGAAAACATTAGGATATTTGCTTCCTTAAGTCCTAATGCAACCGGAAGCGTATCATTTTCAATGGTGGGATATTTCTCACCTAGAAACAAACCTGTTTCAGATTCCCAATCCTACTGGTATATAGC
This sequence comes from uncultured Methanobrevibacter sp., assembly GCF_947170395.1. Taxonomy (GTDB): domain Archaea; phylum Methanobacteriota; class Methanobacteria; order Methanobacteriales; family Methanobacteriaceae; genus Methanocatella. The sequence goes on from NZ_CAMVTE010000014.1 coordinate 60,059, forward strand.
TCCGATGGAAAATGGTGAATACACAGTCATTGCCAAATATCTTGGTGACAATAACTATTATCCGTCAAATACAACATTCATTTTGAATGTTTATCAAAAGAAATCAATCCTGAATGCTGAAATTGGCGATGTGGGCAAAAACGACAGGGTAATCTGCAGGGTTAGCCTGAACTCCAAGGATGGAGAACCTATAACCTCAAAAGTAACTCTGAAAATCGGAAGTTCATCCTACAGCATCACTGTCAGGGAAGGTAGCGGATCTCTTGTTTTAGGAAAGATGGCAGTCGGAAATTACGCATATACTGTTGATTATGCAGGCGATGACAATTACACTGCTGCAACTGTTGGCGGCAACTTCAAAGTCGTCGATGATTTGCTTGACGTGAATTTGACTGCACCTGATTTTACCAAATATTATGGTGGAAAGACCAAATTTAAAGTTGTATTGAAGGATTCTGCCAACAGGCCGTTTGCAAATCAGAACGTTTATGTTAAAATCGGTTCTGGCATCCATTATATTACAACAGATTCAAACGGCGAGGCATTTCTGGCCATCAATTTGCTTCCTGGAACATATGATGCACTTGTAGTGTTTGAGGAAACAGAAAAATATCACTCCGCTTCAGCCAACTCAACAATAACTGTCATGTCTACAGCTGAAGGAAATGATGTTGAAAAGTTATACGGAAGTACAGCCCAATACTATGCCGTGTTTACAGATTCCAACGGAAAGGTCTTGTCAAACAAGGACATTACATTTAAGATTTCAGGAAAATCTTACAAAGTTAAAACCCTTACAAACGGTGTTGCAAGAATAAACATCAACATCAATGCCGGAAAATACACAATTTCAAGCGTAAATCCGGTAACCGGTCAGAAATTGATTAATAAGATTATAATTCACAACAGAATCGATGACAACAAGGATTCTTCAAACTATGTCGGGGCAAAAACCAATTACAAGGTGCGCCTTTACGCCAACTCTGGCAAACCGTTGAGCGCCGGAAAGGCAGTAATATTCAAGGTAAACGGCAAATCATACAATGTTAAAACCGACAAATACGGATATGCCACTTTGGCCATTAATTTGAACATCGGCAAGTACACAGTCACTGCCTCCTATTGCGGATTCAAGGTATCAAATAAAATAACAGTCAAGAATGTTTTATCAGCAAGTGACATTTCCGTGAAAAAATCCAAGACAACCAAGTTTTCAGCCAAACTGGTTGACAGCAAGGGAAAGGTTCTAAGCGGTAAGCAGATTACATTCAAAATAAACGGCAAGACATACACTGCAAAAACCAATTCCAAAGGAATAGCTACCGCTACTATCAAAACCACATTGAATGTCGGTAAACACTCTATACAGTCCATTTATGGCAAATACAATATAAAAAACACTATAACTGTTAAAAAATAGGAGTTTTCATTAAAACTTCTTTAATTTTTTGCTTGTCATATATGTTTGATTGTTTTGATGTTTGATTTTTCCACATCTCTTTATTTTAATCATATTTATGAGTAATATTTTTTATAACTTTCAAGCTAACTATTTGAATTATTGGTCATCTTTTGAAGTATTCGCCATCAAAAATTTTATTAGTTTTTTCATCCAAACTATAATCATGATTTTCAAGATTCTAACCAAAGGTCATCCCAACGTGACCTCTCATCACAAGTCAACTTTTGAGATAACAAAGGATGCAGAAATCGGTCCGACTGCAGACTGCATCATCGGTGTGGACATGGACAAGACCATGCTGAACTTTCCTCAGGAATTTAAAGATAAAATTGCCAATAGTGATACTAAAATAATCGTTGAGCTTAAAACAGAAAACGGATATGATGAAATAACCGGTTTTGGCCATGAAAATTTGACTTTGACACATCCTACCGACATAGTTATAAGAAAAAGCGACTATACATGCGAGAGGACATTGATGATTGGGGCAGATAAGGCTGCAAGGGATCTTGATTTGAACCTGATTGAAGATTTAAAAAATGAAAAAATCATGGAAGTTACTATAAAACTATGCTAAAATCGTTAAGTATATATAAGTTAAGAAATATATTTTTTTATAACTACTTTTGTTTTATGCGGGGGTGGTCGAGCGGTCAA
>NZ_CAMVTE010000015.1 GCF_947170395.1 uncultured Methanobrevibacter sp.
TGGGAACAACCAACATGGTAATCGCAGGAAAAACCGTAGTCGTATGCGGATACGGCTGGTGCGGAAGAGGAATCGCACTCAGAGCAGCAGGACTCGGAGCAGACGTAATCGTAACAGAAGTCGATCCAATCAGAGCACTCGAAGCAAGAATGGACGGATACAGAGTAATGACTATCAGAGAAGCAGTAAAACAAGCAGACCTAATCATAACAGTAACAGGAAACGCCGACATCATCTGCGGAGATGACTTCAAATACATGAAAGACGGATGTATGCTTGCAAACTCCGGACACTTCAACGTAGAAATCAACCGCCCGGATCTTGAAGCAATCTCAACCAGCGTAAAAGAAGTCCGTGAAAGTATTGAAGAATTCACAACAAAAGACGGAAGAAAAATCTACTTGCTCGCTGACGGACGTTTAGTAAACCTCTCAGCAGCAAGAGGCCAAGGACACCCCGCAGAAATCATGGACATGAGTTTCGCAGTACAAGCACTCTCAGCAAAACACATTCTCGAAAACGATTTACCTGTAGGCGTAACCAAAGCACCTGACGAAATAGACTACAACGTAGCATCCATGAAACTAAAAGCAATGGGCATTGAAATCGACTCATTAACAGACAGCCAAAAAGCATACTTAGCAAACTGGCAAGAAGGAACATAAGTGGTGAAATAATGGCTAGAACATTTACATCTGAATCTGTAACACAAGGCCACCCAGATAAAGTTGCAGACATTATATCTGATGCAATATTGGATGCATATATGGCACAAGATCCATATTCTCATGTTGCATGTGAAACCTGTGTTACTACTGATTTTTGTATGGTATTTGGCGAGATAACTTCCAATGCTGAAATTACTGATGAAGAAATTGAAAAAATCATAAGGGATACTATCAAAGAAATCGGTTATGATAATCCTTATTTGGAATTTGATGGAAATACTTGTGAAGTTGTAAACAGGCTCCATTCACAATCTCCTGATATCAAACAGGGAGTTGACAGGGAAGGTGAAAGTGGAGCGGGGGATCAGGGTATGATGTTTGGTTTTGCAACCAATGAAACTGATTCTTTAATGCCTTTCCCAATTGATTTGGCACGAAAACTCACAAACAAACTAACTGAACTTAGAGAATCTGGAGAAATCCCATATCTCAGACCTGACGGTAAAGCACAGGTATCAGTTAATTATGATGATGAAGGTAATGTCACATCGCTGGATGCTGTTGTCCTATCAACTCAACATGATGAGTCTGTATCTAACAACCAGGACAAATTAAAAATAGATGTTCGTGAAAAATTATTCAAAGAAGTTATTCCGCAGGAATTGATGACAGAAAACACCAAAGAACACATCAACCCTACAGGCAAATTTGAAATTGGTGGTCCTCATGGAGATGCTGGCCTAACCGGTCGTAAAATCATTGTAGACACTTATGGTGGTTATGCAAGGCATGGTGGCGGAGCATTTTCCGGTAAAGACTGCACAAAAGTCGATAGAAGTGCATGCTACATGGCAAGATACATTGCTAAAAACATTGTAGCAAGCGAACTTGCAGAAAAATGTGAAATCCAATTATCATATGCAATTGGTGTTGCCGAACCGACTTCAGTAATGGTGGATACATTTGGAACTGAAGCAGATATTGGAGATAAAACGTTTGATGAAATTGTACGTGAAAACTTTAAATTAACTCCTGATGGCATTATCGAAACTCTAAATTTAAGAAGCACTTCCTACAAACAAACGGCTAAATACGGTCACTTTGGAATAGAAGGTTTGCCATGGGAAGAAACGGACAAAATTGAAGATTTAAAGAAATATATTAAATATTAATGGGGAACGGACTATGAGATGTGTTGGTACTGTGGTGAGAGGTATAAGAACACCTATTATTAAAGAGAATGATGATTTGGCTACTATTGTTGTAGATTCACTGATGCAGGCAAAAGAAGCTGAAAGATTTGAATTCAGAGATAAGGATATTGTTGCAATTACAGAGGCGGTTGTTGGAATTTCGGAAGGTAACTATGTGACCGTGGATGATGTTGCAGCTGATGTGCAGAAGAAATTTCCGTCAAAAAACATTGGGGTAACCAATCCTATTTTAAGCAGAAACAGATTTTCCATTATCCTTAAAGGAATTGCAAGGGGAATGGATAAGATTACTCTTTTAACATCTTTTCCTGCAGATGAAGTGGGAAATGGAATATTGGATGAAGAGATTTTAGAAAAAAGCGAATATCATTTGGGAAGCACAATTTCCGAAGCCGAATACTATGAAACTTTTGCATCATGGATTCATCCATTTACCGGAATCAACATGATTGACTTTTACCGTGAGCTAATTGAAAGTGAAGACTGTGAAGTAGAATTTGTATTTTCAAACGATGTAAAAACAATCTTTGATTACAGCAATGACGTCTTGACATGTGACATTCACACAAGAGAAAAAACCACAAAACTTCTCAAGGATTTAGGTGCTAATGTATATGGTTTGCACCAGGTTTTAACAGAACCTATTGGAGATTCTGGATTCAACCCTGACTTTGGACTTTTAGGCTCCAACAAGGCAACCGAAGAAAGGTTAAAACTCTTCCCAAAAACCGGAGACACATTAGTAATGGATGTTCAAAAAAGATTAATAGATTTGACTGGAAAACAGATTGAAGTAATGGTATACGGTGACGGAGCATTCAAAGATCCTGTTGGAAAAATCTGGGAACTTGCAGACCCTGTAGTATCACCTGCACACACCGACGGTTTAATTGGAACTCCAAATGAAATCAAACTTAAATACGTTTCAGACAATAAATTCGCTGATTTAAAAGGTGATGAGCTGAAAGAAGCAATCAAAAACGAAATCCGCCAAAAGGATAATGATCTCACTGGAAAGATGATTACTGAAGGAACCACGCCGAGAGTGCTTACAGACCTCATCGGTTCATTGTGTGATTTGACAAGCGGTTCCGGAGATAAGGGAACGCCAGTCATATTTATCCAAGGATACTTCGATAATTTAGCAGACGACTAAATTATCACTTTTTTCTATTTTTATTGATTAATTTTATTAGAAATCTCCTCTTTTTTCAATGTTTTTTTTTGTTGAGATTATCCACATAAGTTTGGAATTTTATTCCAAAATGGGGATAGTTTGTGGAAAAATAATATTGGTTAATTAACCATGCTAACCTTTAAAATGTTTTATTGTCAAATTTATATTTGGGGAGATTATCATGAAAGCAGTTATCTCTACTACAGGTTTAGGAACTAGATTATTGTCTGCTACAAAATCACAACGAAAAGGAAATGATACTGTTTATGACTAAACCTACAATTCAACATGTTATTGAAGATGACTTAGCTTCAGGTATTGATGATATGTTGATATGTAACCCGCAGAAACAAAAGGTTATTTGAATTTTATACATTTTGAATAGAAAATTTTTGGGATGGCAAAATGATACATAATCCAAAAAATTATTAATAACAATCTTAATAAATGGTATTCAATAAACTATTATCATGTACACAAAAACAAGAAAAATAGTTCTGATGCTATTGCTATTGTCGGCGGTTCTAACATTAACCACAGTATCAGCCAATGAAAATCTAACGCAAAACACATTATCGGTCGATGACGCAAGCATCAGTGTCAAGGAAAGTTCGCATTCGTTTGAAGATGTTCAAAACGAAATCAACAATGTTAAAGAAAACTCAACCGTAATCCTGAACGGAACATATGTCGGTTCAGGTAAGGAAATTCTAATCAACAAAAGCATCACTCTTGAAGGAACTGGAAACGCTACAGTACTCGACGCCAATTCCTCATCAAGAATACTTAACATCACTTCAGGCACCGTCACATTGAAAAACATTATTTTCACAAACGCCAAAAGCACTGTCAACTGTGGCGGCGCAATCTATGCCGCAGAATCATTAACAGTTGACGGCTGCACATTCAAAGACAATGTGGTGGATTTTAATGGGGACAACGGACTGTCCTCAGAGGAAATCTATAATCTGCAGGTGTATGAAGGAATATATTCTATTGCCCGTGGCGGTGCAATCTACTGCGGAGACAATCTTACAGTTTTGAACTCCAAACTGTCGGCAAACAGAGCACTCAGCACCGAAGTCTGGAGAGAAATGGAATATTACGGTGGCCAGGACAATGCCGGTGCCACCACAATACATGCCAAAGGAAACATAATCCTGGACAATACAACTGTGTCCTCATACAGTTATTTTGGAACTTGCGATATCGAGGCCGAAAACAATCTGGTAATTCTGCGATGTGAGTTCAACGGTGCACGTTCAAAATACGGCCGTTCAATCAGCGTAAATAATTCTAAATTCAACGACAGGTCAACTCTGGAGACATATGGCCAAAATAATGATTCATGCACAATATTGAATTCTGATTTCATAAACCCCGACGGTCTGGTTTTAAGCGCCTCAGCCAAATCAGTCGTGATTGAAAACAACACTTTCACAGGTGGCGATGTTGAATATGCCGATTTCATCACACTTTCAGCAGAAACAATTGAGATATCCAATAATGATTTTTCAAACAATTCCATCAGATATCATGATCTCATACGCATTACAGCTGCCGAATGCAGCATGTTCAACAACACTTTCACAGACAATCGGGTAACCGGAATCAGCAGTTATTACGCACATTGCAGCATTGTTCTGCTTCAAAACAGCAATGCATCCATAATTCAGTGCAGTTTCAAAAACAATTCAGCTCCAACCGCCGGTGCAATACATTGTATGAACTCCAATCTTTCAGTTGAATCATCCAATTTCTCTGAAAACTCCAATGTTGCAGTCGAGCTTGAAAATTCAAATCTTAAAGTCAACGGACAAAACTGTGGATATTATTCAAAGGTATTAATAAACGATTCATTCGCCACTGTTAGCGAAGGAATTGAAATTGACATGCCTAAAACATTCACTTTCGCTCCTGCAAAAACCATTGAAATAAAGATTCCTGCAAAAGTCAGCTACAATAAGGACATGCCGGTCAGCTTTTTTGTCGATGTTTTAAAAGGAGGTAAAGCGGTATACTCTCTTTTAAAAGATTCTGAAAACGGCTATCTTAAATTCAGTTTAAAGGATTTGGCTGCCGGAACATATGAAATCAAAATCACATCACAGAACTGGGATGTTGAAAAGACATCAACACTCATCATCGGTGAGGCGAAAGTCACAGCTTCAAATGCCAAGGTGACCTACTCTGCAGGTTCATACTATACAATAAATGTCAAAGGAGCTGACGGAAAGCCTGCCGACGGCGCTAAGGTGGTCATTAAAATCAACGGCAAAACCTTCAAAACCCTGTATACCTCCAAGGGCGTTGCCAAGTTCAAGGTTGATAACGCTCCTGGAACCTACAAGATGACCATAACATCACTTGGAAAGTCAGTTACAAAAACACTGACCGTAAACCATGTCCTAAGCCTTCAGTCAGTGACTGTCAAAAGATCCGCCAAAAAGCTTGTGCTGAGCGCAAATCTTGGCAAAGTCAACAATAAGTATCTCAAAAACAAGTGGGTGACCTTCAAGTTCAACGGCAAAACATACAAGGCAAAAACCAACTCCAAGGGTGTTGCAAAGGTAACCGTCAAATCAATTGTCCTTAAAAAACTTAAGGTCGGAAAAAAGGTAACCTATCAGGCAACATACCTTAAGGATACAGTTAAAAAGACTGCAAAAATTAAAAAATAAGGATTCGTTCCTTATTTTATCTTCTTTTTTTCGAATTTAATCTTTTAGTGAGAGACAATATCAGTCAGGTCCGACTATAAATATGAGAATGTATAGAATATTTAACATGAATATTTTGAAATTGTTGATTTTAGGTTCAATAATATTCTTTTTAACTCTTGGCGTTTCTGTTGCCTACGACGTTAACGGTTCTGACAATATCAATTCAAACACAAATCAGGAGTCATTTGCTGATCTCAATGCATTGATTGAGAATTTGCCTGAAAATTCAAATATAACTCTAAGCCAGGATTATTTTTCAAGAAATGATGATTTTCCTGATGGAATTGTTATAAACAAGCCGATAACCATCAACGGAAACAATCATATTATTGATGCAAATTCAAACTCCAGAATATTTGATGTGTCCGCATCAGGTGTTGTTTTAAAAAACATTGTATTTATCAACGGTAAAACCGATGGTGATGGTGGTGCGGTTCGTTTAGCTCCGGATAGTGAAATAAACAATTGCACATTTGAAAACAACCGTGCAGGTCGTGGTGGTGCGGTTTATCTGGATGAATCCTATATTTATGATTCTGATTTTGTAAATAATTCCGCAGCCGAAGGCGGTGCCGTTTATAGTGATGGAGGTTCGACTTACTCATCCACTTTCACGGACAATCATGCAGATGAAGCAGGCGGCGCAATATTCCAGCTGGACAGCAGTGTGTCAGATTCCGTTTTCAGGAACAATTCAGCCGGAACGTCTGGAGGTGCAGTCTATCAGAGTGACAGTATCCTAGCCAGTTGTGTTTTTCAAGACAATAATGCAGCTACCGGCGGTGCAATCTATCAGATTGCCAGTAAACTTTATGATTCCGTTTTAAGCGATAACTCTGCAGACCACGGGGGAGCGGTTTATCAGGAAAGTGACAGTGAACTTCACAATTGCACTTTTGAAAACAACCATGCAAAATTCGGTTGTGATGATATATGCGATCCGTATTATCCTCACAATGGGGACCAATCAGATGATACAACCCGAAACAATTCTTCGGATAGTCAGTCAGATGATATTGCCCAAAACAATTATTTGGACAATCCGTCAGATGACATTTCTCAAAATAAAATAGGCACTGCTTATGGGAAAAACAATACCGGAAATCCTTTAGGATTATTGATGCTGGTCGTATTTGTTCTTATCACAAGAGTTAAAAGATAAAATCTTTTTTTTCTTTTATTTTTTTTCAAGCGGATTAATTGAACGTGTGTTTTCCATTGTTATTTTGCAAATTTTGCTAACATCTGTAATCTGGTGAGGTGCTGTCAACATACATTATATATTCCGTTAATGCCTAACTATAATTATGAAAGCGGTAATCCCGGCGGCAGGTTTCGGAACAAGGTTTCTTCCTGCAACCAAATCACAACCAAAAGAGATGTTGCCTGTTTATGACAAGCCGATTATCCAATATACAATAGAAGAAGCAGTCGCTTCAGGTATTGATGACATTCTAATCATAACTGGCAGAAACAAAAGGTCAATCGAAGACCATTTCGACAAATCATATGAACTTGAACAGACTCTGCAAAAAGCAGGAAAAGACAGGGTTTTAAAGGAAGTTAGAAAAATCACAGATCTTGTGGATGTCTGCTATGTCAGGCAAAAAGAGCAGAACGGTTTGGGTGATGCAATCCTGCAGGCTGAAAACCACATCGGTGACGAGCAATTTGCAGTCCTTTTAGGAGACACCATAACAAAGTCAAAAACACCCTGCACAAAACAATTAATTGATGTTTACAGCAGATTTGAAAAGCCAACACTCTCCCTAAAGGAGATTTCAACAGATAAGCTCAACAAATACGGCATTGTTGGCGGCAGTCAGATTGAACCAAATCTCTATAAGATCAATCACCTAATCGAAAAGCCAAAAATTGATGAGGCACCATCAAACCTTGCAATGGTCGGCAGATATATTCTAACACCAGACATTTTTGACAAGATTAAAGAAACAGAACCCGGTGTCGACGGTGAGGTCCAGCTGACCGATGCACTTACAAAACTGGATGAAGTCTATGGAGTACTTTTTGAAGGAAAAACATTTAACATTGCAACCCGTTTTGATTGGCTTAAGGCTTCAATCGAATTCGGCCTTGAAGATGCTGAAAGGGATGAACTGATTCAATACATGAAAACTTTCATTGATTAATCTATATCTTCATTTAACTTTTTTTATTTTTGAGGCCGACTCATAATTTTTGTGTTTAAAATATTTTTCTTATTTTATTATCCTTTAATTTTATATACTAGGAAGTACAATCTATTATTAGAGTTAATTAACTTTTTGGTTGGGTTTTTTATGGTTTTGAGAGAGGATAAAATTGGTCAGCAATTATTAGTTCCTTTGGACTTGAGGGAGTTGATTCCAAAAGATCATCCATGTTATTTTATTCAAAATGTTGTGGATGAAATTGATTTTTCGAAAGTCGATTTGAATTATTGTTATAAAGCAGGCAAACCTGCTTATTCTCGTAAAATGTTATTAAGACTTGTTTTAATGGGTGCTTTTGATGGAGGATTGTCTGGAAGACAAGTAGCTGCTAAAGCAGCTACAGATGTCAGTTATATGTATTTGGCAGGTATGGAAAAACCAGATTTCAGAACAATCAACAGATTCAAAGTAGATCATGCAGAACTAATCGACGACGCATTTAAAACAACAGTCCTAATGGCTAAAGAATTAGATTTAGTAAAACTCAAACATATTGCAATTGATGGAACAAAAATCAAAGCCAAAGCATCAATAAATAATTTAACCAATCAAGAACAAGTAGATCTCTTAAAAGACATCTTACAAAAAAGTATTGAACTCGATGAAGAAGAAGATGAGATTCTCGGAGATGAATCAGGAAATTCAGTACCAAAAGAACTAATCGACAAAGAATCATTCGAAAAAATCTATAAAAAAGTAACAGAAACCACAAAAGGCGATAGAAACGAATTCAAACTACGAAGAAGCAGTAAAAATCTCCTGGACCAAGCGAAAAAAGATAAAAAATCAGCCAAAAAAATTTTAAAAAAAGTCGAAAAAATAGATACAGAACTAAAAAAGACAACAAACGACGTAATTAGTATAAACGATCCCGAATCACGATGGATGCTAAACAAAAAAAGCAAATGGGAATTTGATTACAATTTACAAATAGGAGTAGATGATTACAAAGGAATAATCATATCTTCATCACTCACACAAAATCCAACAGACGTATTCGAACTAATACCTCAAATAGAACAAATAAATGAAACATTTGGTGAATTACCGCCAAATACACAAATTTCAGCTGACAATGGTTACTCAACAAACGAAAACATGGATTATCTCGCAGAAAATCATTTGGACGGATACATATCAACCAGAAAACTCTCAAGAAAACTCAAAAAAATCAACAAAAAAGATAAACCCTTCGGAAAAGACAAATTCACTTTTGATCACGAAAAAAACACATATATTTGTCCAATGGGACAAATACTCGAAAACCAAAGAACACTCAAAATCAAACCAAGAATCATATATTGGACAAACAACTGCAAAACATGCCCAAAACACCAAGAATGCTGTGGAAAAGAAGTAACCGACTAATAACTGACTACGGAAATCCAAACAAAATAAAAATGCTCAGAAAAATGGAAACACCATGGGCACAAGAAATCTACAAAAAACGATCAAAAACAGTAGAATGGCCATTTGGAAATATAAAACAAAATCTAAAAGTAACAGAATTCAACACAACAGGATTAAAAAGAACACAAACAGAAGCAAAATTACTAGCAATATCACATAATTTAAAACGAATATACAATGAAACAATACAAAATGAACTCATACACCAACAAAACAAACAAAATACCTAAAAATAATAAAAATTAATGCAAAAAAATTTTTAAAAAATAATTAATTTTGAGTCGCCCTCTTTTTAGTTTCATGTTTTGCTTAAATTAACTTGTGCATAAATTATAGTTATAGTTGACTTAAGAAGCACTGAAATTATACATTAAAAATGTCATATGATTCAATGGAAATTATGGGCAGAATATTGTTAATCTAAATCATCGACGCTGAAGGTATGGTAGGTAGCAGTTTTCAAATTTCAGATGATTTTTTCCCTAATCAAAAAGTTATATAATGCACCGACACATCCGCTTGCATTTCCAAAATGGCATTTCTCGATTGCAGGTTCGCTAATCGCTTCTCCGGATTTAACAGTGATAAATTCCCGAAAGCTTCGACGTATCTCATCAATCACCACATCCTGAGATGAAATTCCGCCGCCGATGCAGAACTTCTCCACGTCCAGTACGGACTGGATATTGACGATTCCGGCAGCTATTGTCCTTGAGTACTCCTTCAGTGCCTTTGCAGCAACCATATCTCCCACATGGTACTTTTCAAAGAACTCATAACTGTCCGTGAAATCTGAAATCAAGTTGGAATAACCGCCAATCTTTCCGAAGCGCTCTTCATTATCGGGATTTTCAAGACTACCTAACATACTTGAAAATTCCCCGGATGACCCGAAAGATCCCCGATAGAGCTTACCGTCAAGTATTATTCCACCAGCCACTTCCGTGCCGAGTCCGATAAACACGCCGTTTTTCACACCGGAGAGATTTCCCTTCCACAATTCCGCCAGAGCTCCGCATTTGCCGTCATTTTCAACCCACACTCTCTTCGAATATTTCTCCTCAAGAATTGATTTCAGCTCCAAATCGCAAATCCACCTGAACGCTCCTGCAGTATGTGCGATTCCATCATCAACATTGATTTTTCCCGGAAATGACAGTGCAATGCCGTTAATGTTATCTAACATGGGAGCAATTATTTCATCCAATGAGATTAAGAGTTTTCCGTCAGCTCTGTTAGTTTTCATTTCATTGATTTTGTAAATTTCCGCATTCCTGTCGGTGAGGATGTATTTTATCGCTGTTCCTCCGACATCTATCGCCAGGTATCTTTCATCACACATAACCAATCTCCTATGTTAATGTTTTTTCATTTCAGATATTAATGGTTATTGACGGCTGATTATATTATGCTAACGTTTTTCACAAGCTATTCCACATTCCAGATTGCATGTCTCCCCAACTTTCATCTTTGGTGAATCTTAAATTTATCAGATGAACCATCAGCCAAAATTTTACATAAAAAATAATCATTTTTCAGCAAACTCAAACAGTTCCTGGCTTTCAAATGCCAAATTTCCAAATTCCAAAAAATCATCTTCACAATATGAAAAATCCTCACTAAATCACATTTTAAACCATATTTCATTCATAAATTTCAAAAAATCCTTAAATGAAATTCCCGCAATTTCCGAAATTTAAAAAATAAGTTTTATATTGCTTGAAAATATATACAATATTATATCTTACTTGGATATAAATTTTAAAAAGGTTTTTATTATGATTAATAAAAAGGTAATGCTGGTGGCATGTCTGCTGCTGGCTTTCATAACCATCGGAGCTGTAAGCGCCGCAGATGACCTTGCAGCTGCCGATTTGGGTGGGGAAAACCAGAATGTTATAGCTTCCCCAACTCAAGATAATTTGGATTTTGAAAAAACGGCTGTTGCTGATGACAATCTCGTCGGTAACGGCGAGCAGAAGGATTTGGATATAGACTCAAGTGTTGTGCCTTCAAAGGCCAACATTTCAGATTATGTTGATTTTGATATTGCCCTGCCGGATGACTTCTACGGTGGAGTAACCTTTGAAATCTTTGCTGACGAGGAGAATACTTATAAATATGATTATTACTGTAGTGGTGAGGCATATATTCATGTGTACTGCCCTCCTGTCGGAACATACGCATGGAATTTGACATTCAGTGACTTTTATGAAAACTACCGTCCGCTGACATTGACCGGCAACATTGAAATCGTCAAAAAGGATTTGACCTTTGAAAGTGATTTCGTTCCATCAGAGGTTGTAGGAACTGATGAACATTATTTTGATATTCCGCTTCCTTCAGATTTCGAGGGTACTGTGGTATTCAAGTTAAACGAATCTGTGGTGTTTTCAGACACAAGTTTCATGTACTGGGATGACGTTGAGTATTATCCTCCTAGACTGGGTCTGTTCAACTGGAATCTCAGCCTTGAAAGCGACAGGTATAATCCGGTGACTTTGAACGGAACAATGAAAGTCCTCTATCTGCGCTACAATGTGCCTGAACATGTCATCATCGGTTCGGATGACAGAATTGATGTATATTTGGCGGAGGGTCTTGAAGGTACTGTAAAACTTCTCATTGACGGTGAGGAGTTCACATCCATTGATTTGGAGGACTACTGGGGCCATGCATCCATCGACATATCAGATGTCACAGTTAAAAACCACACATATGAACTTATCTATTCCGATGATGATTACTTTGAAGGATTTTCCGTCAACGGAACATTCGATGTGGATTATGTCTTTGAGGCTTATGATAAGGATGTCATTTACGGCGACAGCGCAACTATCAGCGTTCGCCTTCCTTTTGACGCTTCAGGAAAACTCACAGCTGTTTTAAACGGCAAGACATTTGAACTTCCTTTCAACAGGTCAAATGACAGGGAAGGCACATTTAGCGTGGATATGGAACTGTCCAATTTCAGCCTTGGCGAAAACACAGTTGCCATTTCATACACAGAAAGCAAAAAGTATCCTAAAAAATCATTGAACGTTACAGTAAACACTTATACAAAAATCAGATACGAAGATGAAATGGACTTCACCAAAGACATTTCACTGATTTTGCCGCCATCAGCAAATGGCAATCTCATTGTAAGAATTGACGATAAGGACTTTGCAAACGTTTCAGGAAAAGCAGGCATATTCAACGTTTCACTTTCCCAGCTTAAAATGGGAATATACGATCTGGGGGCATACTATGAGGGTGATGACTTTGAAGTGGGTTCCGTTTACGATTCATTTGAAATCACACCTAAAATCACAGCTCCTGATTTCGTCGGATACTACGAAGGAGCATTAGTCACAATTGAAGTGCCTCAAAACGTCAATGGCACTTTCAACATCTACAAGTTCAACGGAGAGTACTGGCAGGAAGATGAAGACTACATGACCCTGGTAAACTCCACACAAATCACAAACGGAAAGGCAACTGTCCTTATAACCACATTCGATGACGGAAGCGAAGATGACTATAATGCAAACAACAGGTTCCGCCTGGAATTTGTAAGCGAAGACTACACATACAAGCATACATACCGTCCGACAATGAAATATTACGAAAGGGACATTGACTTTGAAATTGACGTTCCTGATATCGTAAATGGCAAGAGGATGGAGTGCATAGTTCACGATAAAATGGACAGGACATATGAAATCTATTTCGATGATGTCTTTTATGCTACCGCAAGGCCTGATTACGACTATGATCTTGAAGAATACACAATAGTGTTGTACCCTGAAAAATTGGACTTCACAAAACACAAAATAGAATTCAGATATGAGGATTCAGACGGTTTTTATGTTTCCAAAAACAGAGCATACTTCTTCAATGTCACATACATTGCATTTGACATTCCAAAAGAAATCGTACTGCAGGATTATGCATATGCGTCTGTCGATGAAAGTCTGAAAGGAAACCTTACCCTTTTCATTGACGGCGTGCAATATGATGTCATAAACATTGATGAATGGCATTCACCGTACTTCAGCATTGAGGATCTGGATTTCGCCACTCATGACTGGGAGATGGTTTACTCAGGAGATGCAACCCACGATAAAGTGACATTCACAGGTTCATTCAATTTCACATACTCTATGGACGCTGAACTTAAAGAGGACGGCAAAACCTATGCAGTAGTGGTCCGCATGCCTTATGATGTAAAATCTGATGTCACACTAAACTTCAACGGCAAAAAATACACTGCCAGAGCACACGACTACACAGAATTTGTCATCGACAATGTTAAAATGGGAGAAAACGAATATAGCGTAACTTACGCAGGTGACGACAAATATCCTGCCAAGACAATTTCAAATTCCTATTACAAAGCTCCGTCAATTTCAATTGAAGGGGATAAGGTTGTCATAGATTCATTTTCAAATTCAACAGGTGCCCTTGTTGTCAGTATTGATGAGACAGAATTCAAAACAGTAAACCTTACAGACGGTAAGGCAAGCGTTGATTTAAGCGGACTTGACTTGGGTGAATACGAACTCTATGCAAGATATGTCGGTGATGACTATAAAATAGGCTCAATATTTGTTTATTATGACAACTACAATATAACCTACCCTGACTATGTCGGAATTGAAGAGGGAGCACTCATTACAGTAAACATGTCTGGCAACTACAGCGGAAAGTTAATCATCCAGCACAGGGTTTTTGTTGACTATGACTGGTATGATGGTCCTATATATGAAAATGTGGTTGTAAACACAACAGACATCATCAACGGATATGCAAGCGTAAGGCTTACAGAATTTGATGGAATCACACCTAAATGGAGCGAAAAGCCTCAAAACAGATACATAATAACCGTTGCTTTGGATAACGGCACAGAATATAGCGAATACTATTTCCCGACTGTTCTTCCAAAAAGTTCAGATTTCGGATTTGACATCAGCATGCCTTCCGAGGTATTGAAACGCAGTTATGTTGAAGTTGAGACAAACATACCTTACAGAAACGACAAGGACTCAAATGCAGGTTATGCAAACGTCTATATTGACGGTGACTACTACAGAAGATTCTACGATGACATTTCATTGGACGTCAGCGATTTGGACTACGGAACTCACACTGTAACTGTCCAGTTCTCAGGTGACGAGTATTATCTTGCCAAAAACGCATCAGCATCATTCAACGTAACCTGCATGGTCGCCGATAAACTAGGTGAAGTTGGAATATATGGAGATTCCACTTATGCTTCCGGAATCTACTTCGATGAAAACACAACAGGATTTGTAAATGTTTATCTTGACGGTAAAGTTATAAGCACTGATTTCGCATCCCTGTATGTGGGTGTTGAGTTGGCCAACCTTACTGTTGGAGACCACACATTGAAAGTCGTCTATTCAGGTGACGCCAGCCATGAGGCACTCACCAGAATCCAGAATTTCACAGTCGTATACGGAGGATACATCAACGATGTGCGCTGCTATGAAAACGACACAACCATTCAGGTGAGAGTAGTTGACAACGCAACCGGAAACGTCGAGCTTACAGTTGACGGCAAAAAGTACACACAAAAAGCTGAAGAAGGATGGGCAGAATTCCACATAGATGAAATTGCTCCGGGCGTTTATGAAGCGGCCGCAAAATATCTTGGTGACGGCAATTATCCTGCCTACGACATTTCATCACAAAACATTACTGTCGAATCAGGACTTGCTCCACGCTCACCGTTCATCAAAGGCTATGAAGATTCATATATCGAAGTAACTCCTAAAGATGAAGTGATAATTGCACTTGAACTTCCTGAAGGCGCAGAAGGAAAACTCATTGTCGAGCTTGACGATAAAGTCTACGGCTCTGCAGATTTGGAAAACGGAAAGGCATACGTAAACCTCACAGGTCTTGACTATGGCTATTATGACATTTATGCATATTACTCCGGTGACTATGATGGCAGAGTATATTCACTTTACGGAGCAATAAGCGTTAATCCTAAATACGGTGATTACAACAGCTCATATGTTTTCGGCAGTGAAGTTGTCATTCCGATAGAGTTTGTAAGCGACATGAACGGAGACCTTCTGGTTTCTGACATTGACGACAAGCTTGTCATGAATCAGACTGTTGCGGACGGAAAAGTCACTCTCAACCTTACAGACAAAGTTAAATTAGGCCATAATCGTTTTAGTCTTGTCTTTAAGGGCGACAAGTATCACTTTGAAGGTTCAGTTGTAGTCTTTATTTCTCCTGTAGTGGAATATCCGCAAACAATGACTGCAGGTGATGATGAATATGTAGTATACACATTCCCTGAAGGATTCAACGGCAATATAACTGTCTATTTCAGAGGAGATACTCGTGTAGTAATCGAACAGCAGCTCAAAGACGGTAAGGCAATCATACCGCTTTTCAATTTCTCAGCAGACAGATATGTATTCTCATTTGAATATGTTGATGAAAACACCCATATTGCCTCACATTACTACGATAACCTTATATTGAAAGTGCTTAAAAAAGAGGCTGATGTGGAGGTTTCCAAATCAGATAAGGGCATTAAAGTCACATTTGACGACAACGTAACCGGTGAGGTCATTGCCAAAATCGGTGATGAGTACTTATACGGCGTACTTGATGATGGTGAAGTCACATTCGATGCAACTGCTGATGAAGTCGAAATTTTCTACTCCGGTGATAAAAACTACGCCGGGTTTAAAAACAGGGCAGTTAACGTAACTGAAGAAAAAACAGACCTCATTGACCCTAACCTCACAGTTAAAGCATCAGACATTGACGTCGGCGGGGTTGCTGTTGTTAACATCCAGGCAAACTCTACCTTAAACGCAAACGCAACACTGACCGTAAACAAAGTCGACTATACAATTGTCATCAAAAACGGTAAGGCAACCAAATCCTTTGAAAATCTCACAGCAGGCAAATATGACGTGACCGTAAAATTCGATGGAAATGACGTATTTGCTAAAGCCAAAGCCACAGCATCATTCAATGTAGACAAACTTGCCGCACAAATCGCAATCGATTCAGCTGACAGGATTGCAGAAGGATCAAACCTCACTGTTAAAGTGACAGTTCCGGGCGCAACCGGTACAGTTACAGTAAACGGCAAAAAATACACATTGACTAACGGCGCTGCAGATGCAACAATTGCAAACGTTGAAGCCGGAAACCTTACAGTTGAAGTCAAATACTCAGGTGACGATAAATATCTCGACGCTTCAAAAACCAAAACAGTTACTGTCTATGCCAAAAAGGACGCAGGCCTTGCAGCCGACAACGTCAAAATCAATGTCGGAGATGTTGGCCTAATCAATATCTCAATAGATAAGGACGCAACAGGCAGGCTCACAGTAAACGGAACTGAAGTAAGCATAACCAACGGAAGTGCAAAATACGAAATCAGGAATTTGTCTGCCGGCAACTACGCATACACCATTGCCTTTGCAGGCGATGATTTGTTCAAGGCCGGTGAGGTATCCGTAAACGTCACAGTCGAGAAGGTTAACGCATCTGATGTTGAAATCCCTCAGACAGTTTCAGAAAAAGATTCAAATCTCACTTTCGAAATGCCTGAAGATGCAACAGGAAACGTGACAGTTACCGTAAACGGCAAGGACTATCCTGCTTCAATCAAAAACGGAAAAGTCAGCGTCACTTTAGACAAGCTTCCTAAAGGCAGCTACGATTACACCGTAACATACTCAGGTGACGACAAATACTCTGCGTTCACCAAATCCGGTGTAATTAAAGTCGATGACATCTACACATACATTTCCATTACTCAGGTAACCGGCAAATGTGTGGTTGAAGGGGTACTGAAAGACATTGAAGGAAACGCAATTGCAAATGCTGAACTCGCAGTTAAAGTGGGCTCATCAAACATGACTGTTAAAACAGATGAAAAAGGAGCATTCACTCTCCAGGCCCGTGACAACACCCAGGTTACAGTAATCTTTGAAGGTAAAGACGCATTCATGGCTTCAAACACTACAGTAACCCTTAAAAACATTGTCCCCGTAAGGGTCGCTACAAAAATCATCGGTGAAAACTACACCCAATACGCAGTGGATTACTTCGCCGGTGAAAGGGGAGGCTACTTCAAAGTCAAATTAACAGACGCAAGCGGCGCACCGCTGGTAAATAAAACAGTAAACATCGGATACAACGGTAAATGCCTAATTCTGGTAAGTGATGATGACGGATTTGTACAGGTACAAATCAACCTGCTTGCTGCAAACACCTTAACATTTGCTGTAGCATTTTTAGGTGATGATAAATACGACGCTTCATTTGAAGTATACAAAATCACCATCAACAAAAAGACCACAAGTCTCACCGCTCCGGCAAAAACATACAAGGCAAGCGCAAAAACCAAATCCTACACAGTAACCCTTAAAACAATCAAGGGTTCATCAGCAGACGGCAAAACATATCTCGGATCTGGTAAGACAATTACATTATCCGTAAACGGCAAGACCTACACAGCAAAAACAAACGCTAAAGGTCAGGCAACCTTCAAGTTGAACATCAACAAGAAAGGAACCTTCAAAGCCACCGTCAGCTACGCAGGTGACAACACATACGCTTCCAGTAAAACAACCGCAAATATAAAAATTAACTAGAGAGATTGAATTCTCTCTACTTCTTTTCTTTTTAATATCAAAATTGCTCTCAGTTCGTAAAATTGTTCTATCTTTGTAATAATGCTTTGAACTTAAAAGAAAAACTATTTATACTTTTTAAAACAATATATCAAATGTTACAATAAAGTAAGGTTTGATAATATGGGTAATAGGGCAAAAATAAATCCGAAAATGATGCAATGGGCCAGGCTTCGTGCAGGCTTTACAAATGGATATGAGGATGATTTACCCCTTGATATTAAAACTAGATACCATAAATGGGAAAAAGGGGATGTATATCCCACATGGAAACAATTAAGAAAGGTCAGTCAAAAATTTAATGTGCCTACAGCCTTCTTTTTCATGGACCAGCCACCTATTTTAAATGAGTTGCCAACTTTGATTAATTATCGCAAACTGGACTTTGAATCCATTCCGGGTGAAAATTCACCTGCTTTAATTGAATGCATTCATAAATCAGAAAGAAGAAGGCTTATTTTTAGGGAATTGCTTGAAGAGTTGAATGAGGATGTTATAAAATTTGAAATACCCAATTTGACCCATAATAAAAAAATGTTTTCAAATTATATTCGTGATGTGTTGGATGTTTCTTTAGAAACTCAAAAATCTTGGTATATTGAAAAGAAACATTACTCCTATCTGAATAATTGGAAAAATATCATTACAAAAAAATTAGGAGTGCTTATATTTGAAACTGAAGGTGTTTTTATTAATGAGATGAGAGGATTATGCATTTTTCACGATGAAATGCCCATAATTTTACTGAATGGAAAAGACAGTCCAAATGGAAGGATATTCACATTATTCCATGAGTTAACACATTTGCTGTTGGGTGAAAGTGCAATATGTGGTGATGATTTGGATAGGGATATTGAAATTTTCTGCAATTCCGTTGCAGGAGAATTTTTAGTGCCAGGATGCGATTTGTTTGAAAATATTGACGAATCAGTAAAAGATTTGTCTAACAGATATGGCGTAAGTCAGCACGTGATTTATAGGCGATTGCTTGACACTAAAAACATTTCCCAGGCAGAATATAATTTAAGAACAGAACAGGATTTTGAGAATAATGGGAATGTTAACTTTGATGAATCTGGTGGAAATTATTTATATAACCAAATTAAATACAATGGAAGGCCATTTTATGCGCTGATTTTGGAGGCATATGATAGTGGAATAATAACTTCCCTTGAATTTTCTAAATTTGCTAATCTAGGTCAAAATCAAATCCCAAAACTACAGGAAATATTGTTTGGGTGATTGGCAATGGTAAAATATGTTATTGATGCATCTTCCCTTATTGAATTGGAAGTGCGTTATCCTATTGATATTCCTATTTTTCAACCGATATACCATAAATTAAATCAAATGTTTGAATGTGGTGAATTATTCTCTGTTAGGGAAGCATTTGAGGAATTAAAAGATTCTCAAAGTTATTGGGATGATTATGAAGAATATTTTAGAGAACTTACCGATAAAGAATCAGGTAATGTGGCGGAATTATTAAATTCCGAAGAATTTTCTGTATTTATCTCTCACGGTATGAATGAAAATGATGGTTATTGGGCTGATCCTCATTTGATAGCATGTGCTATGGCAGATTCTGACATTACTGTGGTTTCTGAAGAGAGTTCCAGAAATCATCCTCAAAGAAGTATGCCCTTTGTTTGTGAACAATTGGGTGTCCGTTGCATTAAAGTGTTGCAATTTTTGGATGAAATTAATATTAGGTAATCAAAATAAATTAATGGGGAAAATTCATGCTGGTTACTATTTTAACTCAAATCGATGGTTTCATGTACTGTCCGGTTTTGATTATAGTAATGACAATCGTCGAACTTTATTTTAGAATAAAAACAAAGGGCGTTCAGATAAGACTGTTTCGGGAGTCGGTAAGACTTCTTTTTGAACCTTCATATGATAAGGATTCTATATCCTCTCTTCAGGTGATGCTTGTATCCACTGCCTCAAGGGTCGAAACAGGTAACATCATCGGTGTTTCAACCACAATATTGCAATAGGATGTTTGAAAGACTTCAAAAAACAGATAAAACTGGTATGAACCCTTTTTTCAGGCCATCCGATATGGGCCTCAACGAGGCAGAACTCGACTGGTGGAAGTAGCTTTGCCGACTCTAAAACTTATATAACTTGAATTATATATAATAAATGGGTTGTTGGAAATGCATTTCCAACCAACATTTTTTTAGGAGAAATATTCATGAGATGTGTGGGTACTGTAGTACGTGGTATAAGAACACCGATTATTAAGGAAAACGATGATTTGGCTACAATAGTTGTAGATTCATTGATGAATGCAAAGGAAGCCGAAGGCTTTGAGTTCAAGGACAAGGATGTTGTCGCAATCACAGAAGCGGTTGTGGGAATTTCTGAAGGAAACTATGTAACCGTAGATGATGTTGCTAAAGATTTGGAAAACAAATTCCCTTCCAAAAATATTGGGGTTGTAAATCCGATTTTAAGCAGAAACAGATTTTCAATTGTCCTCAAGGGTATTGCAAGAGGGATGGATAAGATTACACTTCAGACATCCTTCCCGGCAGATGAAGTGGGAAACGGAATTTTGGATGAAGGGATTCTGGATAAAAGCGAATACCACTTGGGAAGCACAATTACAGAAGACGAATACTACGAGACTTTCGGTTCATGGATTCACCCTTTCACCGGAATCAACATGATTGATTTTTACCGTGAGCTGATTGAAAGCGAAGACTGTGAAGTCGAATTCGTATTTTCAAACGACGTTAAGACAATCCTTGACTATACCAATGACGTTTTGACCTGTGACATCCACACAAGGGACAAGACCACAAAACTTTTAAAGGATTTGGGAGCCAACGTATACGGTATGCACCAGGTACTGACAGAACCTGTTGGCAATTCAGGCTACAATCCTGACTACGGACTTCTAGGATCAAACAAGGCAACCGAAGAGAAACTCAAACTCTTCCCAAGAACCGGTGACGCACTGGTAAGGGAAGTTCAAAAAAGACTGATTGACCTGACCGGAAAACAAATCGAAGTAATGGTTTACGGTGACGGCGCTTTCAAGGATCCTGTCGGAAAAATCTGGGAGCTTGCAGACCCTGTAGTATCACCTGCACACACAGACGGACTTATAGGTACTCCAAATGAAATCAAACTGAAATACGTTTCAGACAACAAGTACGCCGACTTGAAAGGCGACGAGCTTAAGGAAGCTATCAAAAATGAAATCCTTAAAAAGGATAAGGACCTCACCGGTCAGATGATTACCGAAGGAACAACTCCAAGAAGGCTGACTGACCTTATCGGTTCACTTTGTGACTTGACAAGCGGTTCCGGAGATAAGGGAACTCCAGTCATATTTATCCAGGGATACTTTGATAATTTAGCAGATGACTAAATTATCCACTTTTTTTCTTTTTCATTAAACCAATGCCATAAACATCTGTTTTTTTTTTTGCAATAATTATCGTGGCATTTGAAAATATTAATATGTCAAAAAGGTTATAGAATATTAACAATGCTGAGGTTTTAAGATGAATAACAGCATAATCTATAACTCAGATAAGTTCAAAGCAATGATTCATTATATAATTAGCAGATGCGAATCAGGTGACAATTTTGCATTGTTTAAACTATTGTATTTTTCCGATTTTGATTATTATGAAAAATATGAGCAACCGATTAGTGGAGAAACATATGTTCGAAAAACAGGATGTCCTGTTCCTTCACATTTCCAAAAAGCCATAGAAGAGTTGGTTGGTGATGGAAAAATAGAAGAATGTCCAAATTATCAATATTCCTCTTTGGCTGAGCCGGACTTGAGCTCATTGACTTTAAATGAGATTCAAGTCATTGATGATGTCATTGATGGGATTTCACATTTTAAGCAAAGCAGGCATTCTCACGGCGATATCCCCTTGAGGTTGGCAAATGACGGCGAACCGTTGATTTATGAAGCTGTGTTTTACAGGGAACCTCAATATTCCGTGAGGGATTATGCATATTAAGACGTCCATTTAGGCAAAACTTAAATATTTTCCACATCATATTAATACTAAGGTGAAAAACGTGCAGATAACAGATGCAAATCAACTTCTTGAACTTGAGGAAAACGAATTCGTCGGCGAGCTGCCGAAACTCACAAATTCCCAAATCAATTTTGCCGGAAAAAACAATATACTGATTTGTGAGGAAGGCGTGCACCTGTGGAATTCCAGAATCGATTTCAACCTCGACAATTCAGTTTTATACCTCTCAAGCAATATCCATGACTATTCAGTTAACATTGCACTTCACAAAAAAAGCGTATGCTTCATCGGAAAGAACAATTTCTTCAACGGCAGGACAAGTCTGGTCTTATCAGAGTCCAAAAACATAATTCTGGGCGATGAATGCTTTATTTCATACAATGTGATTTTCAGGACTTCAGACGGCCATCCGATCTACCATACCGACGCCAAGGACCGTCTAAACCATGCGGGAAGCATATATGTCGGTGACCACGTGTGGTTTGGCCAGAACGCAATGGTTTTTAAAAACTCAAGGATTGGCTCAGGTTCAATTATAGGGGCAGGCTCTGTTGTCTCAAACAAGACTGTCCGCTCAAACACCACCCATGCGGGCGCTCCTTTAAGAATCATCCATGAGGATACCTTCTGGACTCCCCACTCAACCCACGGATGGGGCGAGGAGGAAATTGAAATGATGGAAAAATCCGATTCAGATTTGTTTGTTTATGAGCCAGACGAAGACACTCTTGATTTTGATGAAATCGAGAAAACCCTGAACGGATTTTCATCTCCAGACGATGTGATAGTCTATCTTACAGCGCTTCTTTTCACAGGCAAAAACAGATTTTGCGTAAAATGATTTTTCCAATCCCACTATTTATATACATTCACACCTAATATTATAGCAAGGAGGATTTTTATTTTGGCGTTTAAGTTTTCAGTTGTCATGGCAATCTACAATAAAAAGGACTATGTCCGTGAAGCCATTGACTCAATCATCAACCAAAGCACTGATTTTAAAAAAAACATCCAGATAATACTTGTTGATGATAAAAGCAGCGACAATACGCTGGAAGTTCTTGAGGAGTACGCCGAAAAATATCCCAAAAACATCACGCTTATAAAAAACGAAAAAAACATGGGGCCTGCATATTCAAGAAATGAGGGGCTAAAACACGCTGAAGGAGAAATCATAAACTTTCTTGACGCCGATGATGTAATGTCTAAAAACGCTTTTCTTCATGCCTACAAGTTTCTTGAAAAGCACAAAAATATTGACATAGTTTCAATCCCTATCCAGTATTTTGGGGTTAAAAGGGGACCTCATAACCTGAATTTCAAGTTTGAAAAAAGCCAGGTCATTAATCTTTATGAAAATCCCAATTATATTCAACTTTCAGGACCTTCATCATTCATCAGAGCCCGAAAGCTTAAAAACTATTCATTCAACAACAGTCTGAAGGTTTCAGAGGATGCCCTTCTGATAAACCAGATGCTTCTGGACAATCCCAACATCGGATTTTTATCCACAGACAAATATCACTACAGAAAGGACGGATCGCAAAACTCCCTTATTACCTCGTCGTCAAACACCAGATCATATTTCACAACAAGGATAGAGGAATATTTCCTAAAGCTTATAGAATATACAAAGGAGAATTTCGGCGAGATTCCAAAATTCATCCAGTATGTGCTCATGTATGATTTGCAGTGGATTGTTGAGATAAGAAAAATCGACCATATCCTTACAGGCGCTGAAATCAAGGGCCTTTATGAAAACATCTTTGAAATACTAAAACACATCGATGAGGATGTCATCTTATCCCAGCTTTCAATACCTGCGGCGCTGAAGGCTCACGTGATACTCATGAAAAGGCATGGCTGGAGATATTTGGACAACAAGGATGATGTCGTTGACAACTTCAAGCTCAACACACTGTTTATAGACAATTTTCAGTTCATGAACAACTATGAAATCCACATCACGGGGATTTTGACAAACTTTACAAAGGATACAAAAATCATAGCCAAGGTTGACGGAAAGCAAATTGATGCAGTACCTTTAAGATATCCTCAAAGGGACAACTATTCGCTAAATTTCAATTACGGCTACAACCACTGCTTCAAGTCAATCGTTCTGTTCAGAACAAACACAAACATTTCCTTCAAGACACAGTACAACGATTTGAAAATCGAGTACAACCACACTTCAAGGCTTAACCAGTCATCCAGATTCAAGCTGTCAAAGCATGACGTTGCAATAATCGGAGACAATGACATTACAATAGTAAAGGAGAAATGGTATAAAACCTTGTTTTTGGAGTTCAAAACCACTTTGGCAATGCTTAAAAACCGCTCCCAGGGATGGATGACCGCCATATTTTTAAGACTTCTCAATGTTCTTGCATTTCCGTTTTACCTAAACAGGCATATATGGATTTTCATGGACCTGCCAAATGCTGCCGGAGACAATGCCTTTGAGCTTTTCAAATATGTAACGGCACAGAAAAATCCCGATATCAAACCCTATTTTGTTCTGGACAAGTCTCCGGAAAGCGAGTATGAATACCACTCAGGTTCAAAATCACACAAGCTTAAAAGATGGCTGGGCATCGGAAAGGGCTCAAAACAGTATGAGAAAGTCAGAAAGGTAGGAAATGTCCTTGCATACCGCTCAATCAAACACAGGCTTTTTGTTCTTTTAAGCGATTTTATCATTACCTCACACCCCGACAACGCTCTTATTTATCCGTTTTGGGGAAACTATCCGTATCTTTCAGGAATCGCCAAATCAAGAACGGTATTTCTCCAGCACGGCGTTACCAAGGACAACGTTTCAAGCTGGCTTAATGAATTTGACAAGCCTCTTGCATTGCTTGTTACAACCTCTGAAGCCGAGAGAAAATCATTTTTAAATCCTGATTACGGATATTCGCCAAAAATCATAAAGACATTGGGCTTTCCAAGGTTTGACAGCTTAAACAGCAATCCCCAAAAGCAGATTGTCATAATGCCGTCATGGAGGCGAAGCTTAGACCAGCTGTCCGCCAGCGAATTTGTCCAAAGCAATTTCTACAGGCACTTCAACGGGCTTATAAGTGACAGCGATCTGATTTCAAGACTTAACGAGGAGGGCTTTGAGGTGATATTCAAGCCTCACAGAAACCTTCACAAGTTCATTGATACATTCACTCACCATCCCGATGTCAGGTTCGATTTGGACCTTACCGACTACAGGCAAATCTTCAACTCAGCAAGCATCATGATTACCGACTTTTCATCGGTGTCCTTTGACTTTGCATACATGAAAAAGCCGGTGATATACTACCAGTTCGACAATGACTATCACTTCGATGTCGAAAGCGCATATTTCAGCTATAAGCTTGACGGTTTCGGACCGGTAGTGGACAGCCATGACGATTTGAAGGCCGAGATTCTGGAGCTTGTCGAAAACGACTGCAGGATGAATCTCATGTACAAGTCAAGGGTCAACACATTTTTCAAATACCATGACAAAAACAACTCCAGAAGGGTTTATGAAGCAATCCTTGATTTGGATGACTACTACTAACCTATTTATATTTTTCAAAACAAAGATTTAGTCATGGAACTTATTGATGTAATGTTTAAAAGAAGAAGCTCAAGAAAATTCACTGACGAACCAGTAACCAAACAGGAGCTTGAAAAAATACTTCAATCAGCGCTTCTTGCGCCTACAAGTATGAACAGAAAACCGTGCAATTTTCTTGTTGTCGAAAGGCCGGAAACATTAAAGCAATTGGCAAAGGCCAAAAATCATGGAGCCGAACTGCTTGCAGGGGCAAACAAGGCAATAGTCGTACTTGCAGATACATTTTTAGCTGACACCTGGTGTGAAGACTCATCAATTGCACTGACATATATGCATCTGATGGCAACTGATTTGGGTTTGGGAAGCTGCTGGGTTCAAATCCATCTAAGGGACAGGGATGGTGTGGATGCAGAGGAAGTTGTAAGAGACATTGTCAAAGTGGATTCCCAATACAGGATTGTTGGAATCCTGGCTTTAGGCCATGTCGATAAATTGCCAGAACCTCACACTCCCGATGATTTGGACAAATCCAAGATTCATTTTTTAATTTAAATGGTTTTTTAACCGCCATTTTCAAGACGGTTAATTTTTTCTTTTAATCTTTTGATTTTTTCGTTTAATTTTTTAATTTCTTCTTCTTTTTCAGTTATTTTTTGGTCTTTTTTGTTGATTTCTTCTTCTTTTTCAGTTATTTTTTGGTCTTTTTTGTTGATTTCTTCTTCTTTTTCATTAATTGCTTTATCCATTTGGATTATGGTGTTTTTGTAATCTTCAACCTCTTCGCTAAGCCTTTTGTATCTTGGTATTTTTTCAGTCATTTGCACTACTCCCATGTTTCTCAGGTAAATTATTATAAATCGATATTATATAAATCTATTGATTGTATAACTCTTTAATATTGCTTTAAATCAATTTTAAACTCTTGAGTAAATTTTATAGACTAAAATAAATATTCTCTTCTTGGATAAATTTTACGAAGTGGGACAATGGTTATGTCTACTGTTAACCCTTGACTAGTGACAAAATCTTTAAATATTCTCTAAAATATAAAAGACATATAGATATAACAAAATTAAATTTAGGAGTTTTTAATATGCATGTAAAAGATGTATTGGATGATTTAGGAATTAGGGTTAAACTGCCACAACATTGGTTTTCCACAGACGTTGGTGCTGAATTTGAAGAACCAATTTTGGTTGAAAATGGGGATATAATTAAAATCGAAGCTGAAAGCGGCGAAAACAAAAAGGTCATTGTCATAGATGTCAATGACGGCATGAGCGTAGTGACTGTATTTTCCGACGGAAAGGTCATAGGCGTAAAATACCTTGAAAACAAGGATGACTTTGAGTATATCGGAAAGCCATCTGATTTATACTTCTAAAACTGTTTTTTAAGTTTTAATACAACCACACCACTTATTATTCCAATTAAAGCACCTGCCAGAATGTCATGTGGGAAATGCACTCCGCAATAGATTCTTGAAAATCCGATAAGAAATCCAAAACATGCGAGCAATGCAACCAGCCATTTTTCATCTCTGAATTTCCAAACAAGAACCGTTATTATGGACAGCGTTGATGAGGTGTGGCCTGATGGAAACGAATTTGACTCCGATGGAATCGTAAGCTGGCGGACATTGTCAAGGACTGCAAATGGCCTTGGCTGGTGAACTAAAAGTTTCACACATGCGGCAATGATTCCGGATAGGATAAGTGCAATCAGACACATCTTGGCGATTTCAAGATATCTGTCCTTTTTTAAATACTTAAGCAAAATGACAGCAACAATGCATGCCGAGAGAAGTGTTACAAACCCTCCGAAGTTGGTGAGATTTGGCATTATCGCATCAAAAACCGGATTTTGCAAATCATGATTGATAAAATAGAATATTTCAGTGTCCAGATTCATTGTTATTACTTTGAGTTATATGTTAAAAATAGTTTGTCATGAAAATATTTAAATAAATTCAAGTTATATTTAAAAACATACATATTACGGAGGATTAATCATGGCTGATAAAAAAGCTCCTGCAGACGGCTGGCCTGTAATCAGCGGAGATTATGTTGTGGGCGATCCGGAAAGTCCGGTTGCCGTTACAACTCTTGCTTCTCACATCGAGGCTGAACTGACCGGTGCGGCCATTGCAGGACCATGCAAAACAGAAAATTTAGGTATAGAAAAGGTTGTTGCAAACATCATTTCAAACCCGAACATTCGCTTTTTAATCGTGACAGGCGCTGAGGTTCAGGGCCACATTACAGGCCAGAGCATCAAGGCGTTATATGAAAGCGGAGCGGATCCGGACAAAAAGAAAATCATCGGAGCAACCGGTGCGATTCCTTTTGTTGAAAATGTTCCCCTCGAAGGAATTGAAAGGTTCCAGAACCAGCTTGAAATAGTTGATTTGATCGACACCGAAGATATCGGCACAATCCAGGCGAAAATCAATGAATGTGTTGAAAAAGACCCTGGAGCTGTTGAATCAGAGCCTATAGTTATGGAAGTTGACGAGGAAAATCAAAAGATGAGAATCGTCAAGAAGGACAAAAAAGAAGCTGAAGAATAGTATTTTTTGGCTTTTTTTACTATTTTTTTTTAATTTTTGTGTTTTTGCACATTTTCACTTTTCTGCTTTTTTTTAAAAAATGCAAAACATTTATATATAACCTCGACCAAGAATATAGTATGTAGTAAGTTAGGTTGTATTTTTTTAGAAAATTTAACCAAAATAGAAAGTTTTATATACTATTGTATACAACCTATTATTACAAATTTGTATCTCATGTAAAAAAATACATTTGAAATAACAAATTTATTTCAAGAAAATGTAGTCGAACGCCACCACAGAAAGTGGAAAAGTATCAAATAGGATGTGATAATGTGAACAACCATGTACCAATCAACTGGAGCGACAAAGTAAAAAGCCTTGACGAAACCATCAGACGGGAAATCGGAATGGAAGGTGAAAGCGAGGCAAAACATATCTTGATTAAGGTTCAAACCAAATCATCAGAACCGATTGAACCTGCATTCATCGTAGGTGAAGACGACCTGTTTTTGGATCTGTTCGTCCTTTCACCGCAGGGCCCTGGAATTACCTCAACAACTGTCCTTAAGGACAACATACAAAGCATTGGGGTAATAGGAGGTGTATCCGCCGAAAAAGTGGATTCATCAGAAGTCAGCGAAGTGCCGCTTTTGGATGACGTTGACGGATTGTACCAATAGGGACGATTATGAAACGCCGGAAAAAAACCAAAAACAGCTCCTACTATGAAAGGGAGCTGCTTTTGAACAGAAAAATCAGGGAGTTTCAAAATAAGTATTACACACTTAACCTAGAATCATCACCCAATTACCAGGAAATGGATAGGCTTAGAAGGGAGATAAAATACCTGTTCTCCCTTCAGGAGCGGCAGGTATGGCAAAAATCATACAACCGCAAGCATGCTTATTTCAGCCAACTCACCTTGTTTAAATCAATGTATATGCTGTGGAAAAGGGCAACCTTTTTCACATACATAGAACAATACCACAACGTACCGCACCACATCTCAATGTGGGCAAGACACATTGGGGCAAAAATGGTTCCGAATCGGGTGTTCGGGACCTAATTTTTTATATTTGAAAACCCAAAAATATTACCAGAGGTTAAACATGAACAAAGTAAAACTGAAGGATATCGCAGAGGTCCTCTCCGGGCTTTCATACAGAAGATATCTCACAGACACAGGAGACGAACATGAAGTCATCGTCCAGAGATCAATCAAAAAGGATGGAATCCTCGATGACTTTGAAAAAATCAGACTGAAATCCGAAAGCATCAAACCACACCATTTCACCAAACCGGGAGATGTCCTGATGAAAATGCCGTATCCTTATGATGTCGTTTGTGTTGAAAGGGCCAATCTGGTGATAAGTGACAGGATTGCCGTAATCCGCTTAAGGCAAGGCCATGACCCTTCCTTTATAGCCCACATGCTTACAAACGCTCATGTAAAAAAGCAGCTTTATGAATTTGCAAGCACAGAAAGAATTCCTCACGCATCACTAAAACAGATTAAGGAGCTTGAGCTTGCAGTTCCCGATTTTGAAATCCAAAAGAAATACGGCGAGCTTCTGGATACCATCAACGAAAAGGTGGCAGAAGACATGAAGGTTGTGGTCTATGACAGAAACCTTAAGGAAGGAATCCTTAACAGGCTATGGGAGGAGCTATAGATGCCAAAATCCAACAACTATAGAATCATGCGATTGATTTCATCTAAAATCAGACGTCTCGACCCGTCCGAGGACATACAGTATCTTCTCATCTATTCATTTTTATACAAATACTGCTCAGATACCCTGAGGGATTATCTCATGAGCCTTATCCAGACAAGGGAAATGACCCTGGATGAGGCATTTCTTGACAAACAGACACGAATGGAATTCAGAGAGAAATCCCTTGAGACATTCGGATATTTCATCCATGATTCCATATATTTCATGGATGATGTTGTAAACGGAGTATTTTACATGCACAAGTTTTTCGAAGCCTTTGCAGGAAACGTGGAATTTCAGCCGGGTTCAAACTATGAAAACTATTTCTCATTTATTTTTGAAAGCGTCCACAAATCGGTCAACTTCAACAAATTCGAGTTTGAAGGAGAAAAGCATTTGATAATGAAGGACATCATCCATGGCATTTCAAGCCTTGACGTGTTTGAAGAGGAATTTCCATACTCCAGGGTGTTTGACAGGGTTTGCCAGACAAAACCTATTCTTGTAGACCACGATCCCGACTACATCAGCTACATAATATCATCAATCGTTTCATCAAATGCCGAAAGTCCTCAAACTGTATTCAATCCGTTTTTAAACGATGCATCAATGCTTGTCAATCTTTACTCAAACGGGGACTTTTCATGGGATAGGACATATGCAAAAAGCCATGACCAGATAACCTACTGCTGCAGCATTGTAAAGCTTTTGATGAATCACTTTGATTTGGATAGGGTTTACTCAGAGCTCGACACTCCTTTTGAGCCTATAAGCGATTCTGCAGTAAGCTTTGATGTTATAATGTCAAGAATTCCACCAATCACCTCAAGAAACCTAAGAAGACTTAACTTCTCTCAAAACCACAATCTTGTCAGGCAGACCCGCAAAAACGAAATCCAGGATTTGCTTTCCAAGAATTTCGACATGAACCCGGAGATGTTTGAGGACAACGACGAGCTTAAAAGCGCACTTGATAATCTGATAAGCAAGATGGATCTCGACACCCGTCCTGGATTCACAGGCCAGTATGCTTCACTTGAGCGAAGCGAATACCTCTTTTTAATCAACATGATAAACAGCCTTAAGGACGACGGAATCATGGTAGTGTCAATGTCTCAAAGCTTTCTTGTTAAAAACTCACTTGAAACACTTAGAAAATACCTTACATGTGAGAAAAACTGCATTGACGCAATAATATCCATTCCGGATGAGCTTACAAGACATTCAAGGGTAGAAGTCATTGTGGTTTTCAAAAAGCATAAACGGACAGATGACATAATATTCATTGACATGTCAAATGACTTTAAAACCAAAAAGGCGCCATACGCAACTCAGGGTGCATTTAGAAGAAACCTGATTCTTGACGAGGCCACATTAAAAAGAGTAAATGATGTCTATAAAAACCGCCAGACTGTTGAGAGGTTCTCAAATGTAGTCAAAGTATCCGAAATAAAGGATGATGATTTCAATCTCTCAATTGCAAGATACGTTGATACTTTCGAAGGCGAATTCATTGATCTTGATGATTTGAAAAACCAAAAGCAGGAAATTACGCAAAACATCGAAAGACTAAATAAAAAAATAGAAAAAATGATGGATGATTTAAACATCAGACTATGAAATCAGCCCGGCCTGAGTTCGGGTGAGCTTCATCCATTCCAAATTCCTTTTCATCACCAATCATATATGATACGTGTATTATTTCATCCTTAAAGCTGTAGAGATTTCCCAGTCCTTCCTCATTTTTAAATTCAAAGGATTTCTCAAGACCGGTTGAGCCGACTTCACTAAATTCGCTCTCACAGGCCTTTGAAATAATCTCACGTGCGGTATCGACATTGACAGTAAATGCTGAATCCTTGATTTCGGCATCGATAAGATAGCTTTTAAGAATCTTTTCATGGTATTCCGCATAGATTTCAGCGTTGAAAAAGATTTCAAAGCCCTTTACCTCACCGTCAATGATAATGACAACGCCGGTCTGGCCTTTGCAAATCTCAAATGACTTTACAAGTTCATTCAAATCTGTTTTTTTGCGCTCGTAGGTTTCGCTCATTGCTTGTGTTTTGGATGAGACATTATGGAGGCTTTCAAGTCTGTCGATTGAATTCCAGACTTCTGTTTGAACGTCCCTGTTTGATCTTCTTGCGTGTGTCTTTGCAAAGCGTGTTCGTGAGTTGAGGATATATTCTGATGGTTTGAATTCATGTTTGTATCCCCAGCGGCCGTGTTCTGTACAGTTTACAGGAATGTGCATCTCGCTTTGCGCATCTATAATGACGGTCGCATTTACGATACGGTTCTGGTCTCCTCCTATGATTTCCTCACCGTCAACCAAAAGAAGAGGGCTGACTGAGTTGTTTACTACAATAAGGGTGTTTACCTGTGGCTTTTCACATTCCTTGACTTCAACAAGGCCAAGTTCAAAACCCTTTTTAAGGGTGAGAATGTCAATGTTATAGTTTATCGGTGTTTTGATTGGAATTATTGCCATGTTTTTGTGGACCTGGGAGTCCAAAAATTCGATTTCACTTTTAAGGGCACTTATCATGCAATTGCCTCCTAGAAATGTTTTTTGATGAAATCCACATCGACTTTTGACGGATTGTCGCATAGGTAATGCACATCACTTTCGGGATTTTCAACTTCATTTATGTATTCGTCTGAGCTCAGCACTCTTGCTATTGCAGTTGATCCTGTAATGAACTGAATTCTGGCAAAATATATGTCGTTTATCTTATCATACAGTCTTCCTGCGCTCATACATCCTTTTACAACGGTTTTGGTACTGTTTGCCACATAGCCGATTTGTCCAAAATGTCTCATTTCGCATGCTATAGCTTCTGAGTCGTAATGGTTGTCGGGGTCCTTGACAAGCTTGACTATTGAGTCAATTTTCAATGGTTTGGCGCCATGCATATTGTTGAATGCAATTATTGTTATATACATATTATCACCTTGTGTATATATTGTGCTTCATTCTATTTAAATGTTTTCAAAAAACTTGTTGATGTTTTCCCGGTGGCCGATAAACAGTATCAAATCATCCTCCAGGAACTTGAAATCGGAGCCGACCTCAATGAATGTGTCCTCTCCGCGCACAACGCCTGTAACCTTCAGGTTGTTTTCCTTGAACGGCAAATCGTCAAGATGAGTATTTTCACTCACTCTTAGAGAATCGATTTCCAAATCGGTGTATTTGTAGTTGAGATATGATGAAATGTCTTCTGATGTGACGTTTCTGAATGCATCGTAGTTGTCTGATCTGAGGTCGTTTACGGCATCGGTAATCTCATCGATGTCCTTGTTGTAGTAGTCCATGATGCGTGTAAACATCATGATGCTTGTTTCAAACTCCTTAGGAATGACCTCATCGGCTCCCGCATCAATTACCTCATCAATATATTTGAGATAGCGTGTACGCACGATGATGTGAATGTCGGGATTAAGTCTTTTGGCGGCATCGATTGTCTTGAGGGTTTCCTCAAGTGTTGAGGCCGAAATGACTATGCAGAGTGCGGATGTGATGTTGAGTTCCTTTAAAACACTTTCATTGGATGCCTTTCCATAGATAATGGGAATTCCAAGAGCCTGGTTGTTTTCAACAATCACAGGATTCATGTCAACGATGCGGTAGGGAATGTGAAACTGGCTGCATGCCTTTGCCATCTGCTTTCCGTTGAGACCCATACCGACCAGTATCACATGGTCCTGGATTTCCTGTGCTTCCTCAATCTCTTCCGGCAGGGTCTTTAAATCTTCATCCACCTTGAAATAACTGATTTTTGAAAATGCCTTAACGATTTTAGGAGTCAGCTTTTCTAAAAACGGTGTGGAGGACATTGTAAGGATGCTTACTCCCAGAAATATTGAAAAGAACTCCTTTGTCATAAGCCCATATGCCATTCCTTCACGGGCAAGAACAAAAGAGAACTCTCCAATCTGGCTTAAAAGAATGGCAATGCTTATTGAAACTTTGGAGGGAAGCTTCAATGCCATTCCTGTAATGAGCGTTGCAGTAAAGTTGATTAGAAGTATTGCAGCTGTCAGTGCGATGATAATGCCGATGTTTGCCAAAAACAGATGCAGATTGACCATAAGACCGATACTTATGAAAAACAGGCTTAAGAACACGTCCTGAAATGGCTGGATGTAACCCAATGTCTGATGGGAATAGTCGGTATTTGAAATCAGAAGCCCTGCAATGAACGCTCCAAGCTCCGGTCCTATTCCAATCAGGCTTGTTGCAAATGTGGTTCCCATACAGATGAACAGTGTCAGCAATAGGAACAGATCTCTGTTTTTGGTTTTTGCAGCATCCCTGAGCGCCAGGGGAATGAACCATTTGGCTCCGACGAATATGATTGCTCCAAGTCCGACGACTTTCAAAAGAACTGTCGGAAGGGCTGCCATCTCAAGCTGCTGGCCTCCAAGAATTGGGGTTAGAAGAATCACGATGATTACCGCAATGTCCTGAAATATCAGAATACCCAGCGTTACCCTTCCCTGCTGTGAGTGGGTAATGTGCTTTTGCTGCATGACCTTCATGACGATTGCAGTTGATGAGAATGCCACAAGAAAGCTCAGAAATATTGCGCTGTTAAGGTTAAGGCCTAAAAACATTCCCAGAATGCTTATGAGAAATGTCGTTATGACTACCTGAAGGATACCTCCTATAAGGGCATAGCGCTTTATCGATGAAAATTTCTCTTCTGAAAACTCAAGACCGATAATGAAAAGCAGAAATATCACGCCAAGCTCTGAAAGGCTTGATATCAGTGTTGTGTCGTTGATGGCATGGCCAAGAACAATACCTGTTATAAAAAGGCCGATCATTGTCGGCAGCTTCAGCTTGTTGAAAATCAGCAATACGATTACCGCAGTAATCAGTATTATCGACATGTTTTGAAGTAGAATTATATTCATTTTCGCCTCTTTTAAAATCAGAATCTGAACTGTAGATGGTTGGGTTTAAAAATAAGAAAATTGTAGTAGATTATAATCTACTAACTTTAATTAGGGATTCAACAGGCACGCCTTCAATTTCCAAAAGGCCTGCTTTGTCAATAAGCACAGTAACACATGTAGGTTCTCCGCCTAAATCCTTTACTGTGTGGATTACTTCTTTGGCTGTTTTTCCACTGGTTATAACGTCATCGACGATTACAACCTTTTTGCCTTCAACACTTCCGAAGTTGGTACTGATGGTACCTTCGTCATCGCTTTCGTCACTGTCTTTTCTGTGTTTGTTCGGGTGGAAAATGGCAAGGGAAGTATCAATTCCTGTCATGTCCTCTAAAAAATCAGCCATTACAGTTGCAAATGGAACACCGCTGACTGCAATTCCGCAAACGACATCAGCTTCACCGTGTGTTAAAGCCATGTCACTTAAAGCACCTGAAACGTAACTCAAACGGGTTGAGTTTCCTCCGATGCTTTTCCAGTTGATTGCAAAGTCCACTGGTGCTTCAGCTTTCACTTCGGATTGCTTTTGAAGTGTCAGCCATCTTGCAGTGTCCATACTTACATTAAGTTCATCAGCGATTTCACCAGTGGTAAAACCGTGTTGCCTTAATTCCTGAGCCTTATCGATTAATTTCTGTTTCATATTATCACTTTTTTAGTTCATCAAAACTAATTGGTTTGTGTTCTTGAGATGATCTGTTAGCAGCAATAACCATTTTAAGAGCTTTAAGTCCGTCTTCACCGGTAATTTCAGGTTCTTCATCATTTGCAACGGCATTTAAAAATGAAGTGAGCTCTCCTTTAAGTGGTTCTTCATGTTTGATTTGAATGTCTTGAGCGAACTTACCGTATACCTCGATACTTTGCTTTATGTAGTCCACAGAGATGATTCCTGCGGTACCTGTAAGTTCAAGCTCTCTGCGTTTATATGGGGTCAGCCAGTTCACTTCAATGATTCCTGTGGATTCATTATCGAAGTTGACCATTATCTCAGCGTGGTCTTCAAATTCTGAATCGTCAAAACTGCTGTTCATTGATCCGTAAACCTGGGTAACTTCCTCTTCAAATAAGTAATTCATAATGTCTAAATCGTGAATAGCCAAGTCTATTGAAACACCTACGTCCTTGATTCTAGGTGGCAGTGGTCCTACTCTTTTTGCAAAGGCGGATACTACATCTCCAATTACGCCGTCATCAACAAGTTCCTTAGCCTTTTGAACTGCAGGGTTAAACCGCTCAACATGTCCTGTAGCAAGGATTACTCCAGCCTCTTTGGCAGCAGCAATCATTTCTTCAGCTTCATTCAATGTAAATGCGATTGGCTTTTCAACCAGAACATGCTTGCCGCATTTTATTGCTTCCATAACCACGCCATGGTGGAATGTAGTCGGTACACATACGCTTACAGCTTCAATTTCCGGGTTTTTGAGCAGTTCGCAATAATCGGTGTATCCTTTGGCACCATATTTTCTCTCTATTTTTTTAAGTGCCCTTTCACTAACGTCACTAACCGCTAAAAGGTTTGCTTCCGGTAGTTTGTGGTATACACGCACGTGGTTTTCACCCATCGCTCCTACTCCGATAACTCCTACGTTAACAGTTTTCAATTTCAATTCCTCCGTTTATACATAATCTGCAAAAATTCCGCCGATGCGCCTGCCAAGCTCAAGTGCATCTCTAATAGAACCTTTTTCAGTTTGCTCTTTAAGGATCTCTCCTTTTTGAGTTAATAATATTGAATAAATATTAAATTCATTGCCTTTCATCTGCGCTATGGAACCAATTGGCCATTGGCAACCGACACCAAGTTCCTCAAGCACCTTTTTCTCTGCAAGAACTTCCTGCATTGAAATGTAATCGTTCAGTTTGGCAATCTTGTCCTTTCTGTCATAATCCTTACGTGTGATGATGGCCAGCGCCCCCTGACCTGCCGGAGGTGTGATGTAATCAAGAGGGAATACCTGCTTTATGTATTCGGTCAGATTCAATCTTTTAAGTCCGGCTTCAGCCATTATTGTAGCATCCAAATCACTGTTCAGGGCTTTGTCGATTCTGGTTTCTATGTTTCCTCGAATCGGCTGTAGGTCAAAGTCCTTTTCATAGAGATTGCAGAATGCTTCTCGTCTAAGGCTGCTTGTTCCAAGTTTGGAACCGGCTTCCAGTTCATCCCAAGTCTTATTGGATATGAGGACTTCATGTGGAGATTCTCTTTTTGGAACCGCAACGATTTCAAGGTCCTCATCAAGTTCGCTAGGCAGGTCCTTGAAACTGTGTACAGTAAAGTCGACTTCCTCTTCCAGCAGTGCAATATCCAATTCCTTGGTAAAAAGACCTTTTGAGTCCATATTGTAAAGCTGGGAAGTGGTAATCTTGTCTCCTTTGGTTTTGATAATTTGAGTTTCAATAGATTCGCCAGTTATTCTTGTGAGGTCCTGACAGACCTGATTTGTCTGAGCAAGAGCCAGCTGACTTCCGCGAGTTCCAACAATCATTATTTTAATCTCCGAATTTTTCTTTCTAGAAAAATCAATATTTACTAGAAACAAGTTTTAACTTATAACTAGTTCTACATTGTTAATTTTTATAGCTATTTATTATTAAATGTTTCAATTTTATATGTAAAAAATAGTTAAAATTATCTCTGTGACAATTTGCTGTAATCGGACCTGTAGATGAACAGAAGATTTTTACCGTCTTTAATGGCCTTATCATAAACGTCATTATAATCTTTTATATATTCTGCATTTTTAGTCATTTTTTCGGCTATTGAAAGGCCCACGTCTCCTGTAAGGATAATTTGTGAGTTAATTGTGTCTAAATATTTTGAAACCTTGTCTTCATCTATTTCTTCACAGGTTATTCCGTAGTCTCCTCCGACTGCAATATAATAGTCGCCAGTATTTTCAATCATCGCGATGGATTGCCTTATTGCCTCAGTATTGATTCCGGGATTTATCTCTTCAATTATTGTGGAATTGCCCTTACTTCTTTTGTTGGTCCTTCCAGTAATTCCCTTAAAGTTTGCCAATCCATTTATTATCTTTTCATGGGGGATGTTTAATGATAATGCTGTTAGAACAACTCCCAAAACGTTTGAAACATGATGGTGGCCCGGTGCAAATGTTTTAAGTGAAATTTCACCGCTTATGATTTCGCCGGATTTTGTCGAAACATCTCTGTATTCCATCTCAATTTCTGTCAAATCAAGGGAATATTTCACGTTTTTGACATAAAGATTTGAAGACTTATCGTCAATTGAAAATGAGTTGATTTTCGGATGTTCGACATCAAGGTAGTATTCATCAAGGCTTTTCCTGTTGCACACAACAATGCCGCATCTGAAAACCTGCCTTTTGGCTTCGGCTGCGGTGCTTCTGTTTCTGGCAATCGGATAGTTTTCAGCTATGTTTGTCAAAAGCCCGACATCGCCTATACCGCTTGTGCCGAGTGATGATTCAAAGATTGCTGATGAGTATTTTTTAAGGTTTTCGCTTTTTACTTTGCCTTCAGCAATCATACAAATCGGATTTGCAACCTTATAGGCCAGATCAATGGTCTCCTTTATGTTTGCAGGCGTTATTGAAATGTCCTTTTTAAGAATCATTTCCCTCCCGTTTTCATATAAGATGGCGCCAAGGCTTGATAAAATAAGGGGATCATCATCAATAAGTATTTCCTTAAGCATGAATGCGCAGCTGGTCTTTCCCTTGACTCCGGTAATCTCTATTTTGTCAATGTCGTCTCCCCATCCATCCAAAATATCAAAAACAGCTTCATGATGGGTTTTGAAAGTATAGTTCAAATCGGGATTGTGTGCGGCAATCTCATCTAAGGTTAATGGGAGGTGAATTGGATAGATAACTTCCATATCTCCCCTGAAATCCTTTAAATCCTCCAGTTCAATAAGCTCAACATCATAGACCTCAAGCATTTGCCTGTCAATGTCTCCAAGGGTATTGTAGATGTCATATGCAAGGACACTTTTACCCTTTTTTGCAAGGCTTACGGCAATCTTTACGCCTCCGTGGGTTAGGTCAATCACTAATCTATTCATTATTGCACCGAGGAGTTTCGTTTAATCCGCCTTCGTTGAGTTTGTCCTTAACTTTCTTGTAGAAGTATTTGGTGGAGGTTCTTATGAAGTAGACGTCCTTTTCGGATTTCTTGAATTTGATTTCCTCTTCATATCTTGCCTCTTCGCTTCTCTGACCGTCCATAACGAACACTGCGCTTTTTCCTTTCTTAAGCAGTTTCACGGTAATCTCACTGTTGTCGGAGACAATGAACGGTCTTGCTCCAAGCTTATACGGACAGATTGGAATGATGATGAATCCGCCGACTTTAGGATCCACAATAGGTCCTCCGGCAGACATTGCATATGCTGTAGAACCGCTCGGGGTTGAAATGATGAGTCCGTCAGCCCTTACCTGCTCGATGATTTCCCCGTCCACCTTGATTTCAAAGTGAAGCATCTTTGCAGGCTGGTCGGTCATGATTACCACTTCATTTACAGCTGAGTAATTGTTGTTTTCGTGGGATACCACAAGCCTTGACCTTTTTTCCCTGTAATATGAACCCTTGAGGATTTCATCAAGGGATGTGAATGTATCCTGAACTTCGGTATCGGTTAAAAATCCGACAGTTCCCATGTTAATTCCAAAAATAGGAATTTCAGGCTTCATCTTGGATTCAGCCCTTAGAAGCGTACCGTCCCCTCCAAGGATTATTGCCATGTCGCATTCAAAGTCAAATATCGCACATGAAAGCGCATCGTAGTCAATGTTGAAGTTGATGTCCTCAAGAAGATGGGCCATCTGCGGATGCTTTTTACGGGTTTTAGCAATAGCATCTTCCAAATCGGGATTCTGCTTCAGTTCGCTCAGTTTATGGGCCAGCCTCTTTTCGATAATCACATCACGGCCGTTTCTTAAAAGGTAATCGATGATTTTTGCTGAAAAGAGAATTGACCTGTTCTGATCGATTCTGCTTATGACTCCAATTTTTGCGATTAAATCAGTTTGATTGTCATTTAGAATATCTATCAGCTGGCTGTGAAGCACCTGGTTGTTTGCCGCAACGACTATGGCTCGCTCATGGATGCTTAATTTGTTGTTTAGCTTTTCACCATACTTGTCGGTTACGATTGCTCCGGCCTCTTCAACAATAAGCTTTGCGCCGGCAATGTCGATTATCCTTGAGCCCCTGAGGTCAAGAAATGCGTCATACCTCCCGCTTGCCACATATGAAAGCTCGAGAACCACACTTCCCAAAACCCTCATTCTTCTTGCATTGTCGACAAGCTTTGACGCTTCTATTGTACTGGATTTTGTAAATCCTCCAAGGGTCATGTTGCTTATGTTTACGATGTCGCTTGGCTGAACCTGTTCGTTGTTAAGCCAGCAGCCTCTTCCCTTTTCGGCTTCAAAGAAATTACCGTTTGCAAGGTTGCTTAAAAATGCAAGCTCAACGTCATCAAGCGTAGCAAGTCTGCCGTCCGGAACGCTTGCAACAGCTATTGAAATACCGAAAGCAGGAATTTCCTTGATTGCATTTGTTGTTCCGTCAATAGGGTCAACCAAAAAGATGAACTTCGGTTTTTCATCTTCGGGAATGTCATCACGCCTGAGCTCTTCTGTTAAAGTGATGCTTCTTTTGGTTCCCTTACCCAATCTCAACTCGCCGATTTCTTCGCTAATGATATATGAGTAAACGGGAGCTTCTTTCAGGATGTGAATAACAATCTCTTCAGCGACGATGTCAATGTAGGATGTGGGAGTTCCGTCTGCACCGATTTTTACTTTGGCACCGGCTTCAGGGGTTCCGAAATAAGGTCTTGTGGCTCTGCTTACATCCTTTATGATTTCATATGCAAGGTCGGTTGCAATTTTCTTGTCTTGAGCATCCATTCTTTACACCTCTTTTTTGGTAATAATTATATTTTCATCGTTATATAAATTGGCTAAAGCATTTCCTTTAATCGTCAACATAGACTACCGAAGCAATGGCTGAAGCTATCTTTTCTACACGGGTTGTGGAATGTTTTACAATTAAATCCTTTATTTCAACTCCACGTTTGTCCATCATGTATTCAACCATCTGACGAGCCTCATCTATCAGGTCATCAGGGTTTTTGTCAATTCCTGATGTTTCGACAACACATCCAAGCTCCTCTCCGATAGCAAGCGCAACTGCTGCGGTAATTTCAGCTCCTTCAACGTCTGAAGTAACCTCTGCGAGAACGCAATTCACCATGGCTCCGGGTTTCAGGCTTGGCAAGTCAACGATTTCGGCATTTGGGCCGAGCATGCTTGATACCTTAATGAGATTGACGTCACCGATTCCGGCATCGGTGAGGGCATTGTCAAATGCATTCAGTTTTGTCGGGCCTTCGTCTTTTCCACTTACAATAGCTATCTTCATTATATCACTTATGTTAATATTTGGTGGAACATATTTATATAATGAAGTTTTAAAATAATTTTGGTGTACCTAAAATGATTTTCAACAAGTATATTTCAATGGCACTGTCAGTTCTTTTATTCATTTTGCTGGTGCTGATAATGGCTTCACTGACTCTGGTAAACAAATCCCTAAGCAGATACTCTGCTGTGGCTTTGGTATTGATTGTGGTGTTCTATTTCATCTCAAGGGCATTTTACAATTACCTGAGAAACGACAGTCAATATAAGAACAACCGCCAGATATCCTCAGACAAGAAAGGCGAAAGCTACATTACAAAAGGCGAAAGCGATTCCAAAAAGCTGTTTGTTGTAATCTGGGTAGTTGTGATTTTGGTTATGATTAGTGTGGCTCTTGGGCTCTTTTTGGTAAATAACGGATTAATTCATTAAAAACTTTTTTCATTTTATAAAAAAATCCGAAATAAACGAATACTTTATATAAAATAGAATAGATAGTTAATACTAATCTAATAATATTCCTTATTATAAGATTAAAAACCGGTTTTTATAAATTTGGAGGAAAATTAATGTCAACAAAAGTTGTAGAAATTAAAACATTAAAAGTTGGAAAATACATCGTTTTAGACGGT
Source organism: uncultured Methanobrevibacter sp. (assembly GCF_947170395.1). Taxonomy (GTDB): domain Archaea; phylum Methanobacteriota; class Methanobacteria; order Methanobacteriales; family Methanobacteriaceae; genus Methanocatella. Next base: position 41,941 of record NZ_CAMVTE010000015.1, read on the forward strand.
GAAGCATGTAAAATTAGTAGTTACTCTACTTCATCCCCTGGTAAACACGGTGCTGCAAAAGCAAGAATCGAAGCAATCGGTGTTTTCGACGGACAAAAAAGAAGTCTCGTAAAACCAGTGGACAGTAAAGTGGACACTCCTATCATCGACAAAAGATTAGGACAAGTTATCTCAATCCAAGGTGACAATGTACAGATTATGGATATGGAAAACTACGACACCATCGACTTGCCAATGCCTGAAGACTTAAAAGACGCAATCGTTGAAGGTATTGAAGTTGAATACATAGTCGCTTTAGGAAACATGAAAATAATGAGAACCAGAGGATCTAACTAGATTCTCTTAATTATTTTCACTTTTGAAAATTATGCTTTTGAATACTTATGAACCATGGAAATTTGCATTTTCTGCAGAAAATGACGAAATCGTTAATGATTCGTATGGAATAATTGGTGTTCCGTTTGATAGTACCACTTCATATCATTCCGGTTCACGTTTGGGACCAATTGTTGTTAGGGAAGCATCATTTGGTTTTGAAAAATACAATACTGTTTTTAACAAAGACCTGACCACCACCTTCTATGATTTCGGAGACGTCAATGTCGTTCCTGGAAACTGTGAGAAAACCTGCAGGATAATAGAGGACACAGTAAACGAACTTCTTGACATGGATATAAAGCCAATAATAATCGGCGGAGAGCATTCAGCCTCAATCGGCGCAATCAAGGCATTGACAGAAAAATATGAAAAACTCACAGTGATTCATCTGGATGCCCACAGAGACCTCGCATTCGAGTTTGTAGGCGAAAAATATTCTCATGCAACAGTAATGAGAAGGGCTCATGAAATGGGTGCTGATCTGGTTCAAATCGGAATAAGATCATCTTCAGAAGACGAGGAGCTTTTCGTAAAATCCACATACAACATCCAGACATTCAAAAACAAGGAAACCCACAAGCACATGGATGCGCTGGAGTATTATCTCACCAATATCGACGGTCCAATCTACATTTCAATAGACATGGATGTGGTTGACCCTGCAATAGCGCCAAGCGTTGGAAATCCTACTCCAGGGGGCTTAAGAGTTTCTGATATTGAAATTATTCTTGAAACTTTGTCCCACAAAAATGTGGTGGGCATTGATGTTGTTGAAACCGCAACCAACAAGTTAGGTGAAAACACTGCAGTTCTTGCAGCCAAAATAATCTATGATTTTTTAACATTGGTGGAATAACTTTTTTTACTCTAAAAAGTCTTTCATGATAAAACTTAGTATCTTGTTTTGAAATATGTTAATTATGGACATCAAGGCACCAATTATAATGGAAACGATTTTTATTGCAATAGCGGTTATAGTCTATACTTTAACTTCAAACACGTTTTTCATATACAATTTCCTATATATCGGAACAGCTATTTCGCTAGAATTATTCTTAATGGCTAAAAACAAGAGTTATGCAAGAAACATTATAATGCTTGCGGTTGGTTCATACATCCTAATCTATGTTGGAATAATGGGCCATGAAAACATGTTGATGTCAGGTTTTTGGTATTATCTTTTTTCAGGCGTTTTTGAAGCGGCAGTAATTCATTATTTAATCGCAAAGATAGCAGGGCCATTCCTTTTTGGCCGTGGATGGTGCGGATATGCCTGCTGGACAGCAATGATTCTGGATCTGCTTCCATATAATACTTCCCAAAACGAAAGAAAAAATTGGGGATATGTAAGATACATATTGTTTGCTTTAATATTTTGCTTTGTAGCCGGATTATTCATATTTAAAGTATCTGATTTGGACCTGATAATGTTTTATCTCTTTATAATTGGCAATATCATTTATTATGCTGTCGGAATTGTTTTGGCATTTAAACTTAAGGATAATCGTGCTTTCTGCAAGTATGTATGTCCAATTACAGTATTTTTAAAGATTTCAAGCTATTTTTCAATTTTAAGAGTAACTGTCGATAAGCAAAAATGCATTGAATGCAACAAATGCATCAAATCATGTCCGATGGATGTGGACATGATGAATAATTCAAAAAAAAGGGTCAACGGTACGGAATGCATTTTGTGTCTCGAATGTGTTCATTCATGCAAGCAGGATGCCTTAAAGGTATAGCTAATCATCACTATATTCATTTTCAACTTTATCCAGGTAGTATTTGCCTTTATCGGTGATGCTGTAGAATCTGTATCTTTTGTCATCCTCGTTGAGGCATTCCACAAGTTCCGCTTCTTTTAAAGTTTTTAGATATTTAGAGACATGATTGCTGTTGTCTTTTATGTCTTTGCTGATTTTTGAAGGAATTTTGTCTTCCTTTTCAAGTGATTTTAGCACGCTTATTCTTTTTTTGGACCTTGCAAGTAAAGATATTATGCTCATGTCATCTTTTTTGCTCATATTTTTTAGTTTATTCATTGGCTATTTTATTGATATGTATACGATAGTAGCATGCTAATAGCAATGTTTATATGAGGTGCATATCCTATATATTAACATTGAAGGTGAAAGTCCATGAACAAAAAAATTTTCATTTTAATCTTGGTTGTCATCATTGCATTGTGTTTGATAATGCCAATAACTTCCACTCAGGATTTCGATGGGAATTTCACGATGGAAGTCCCATTTGGCAGCCATTACTCCAATGTTGCTTGGTGCAGGGCCAATGGTGCATTGGGCTGTGCGGACGAATATTGGGAAGAGAATGCCGGCTGCGATTTGGATGAAAATGAGATGGTAGTTTATTACTATGATGATTCTTTACTTGGTGATGGCGAATCAAATGTATTGCAGTATGCAGTTGATGATTTGACTTATACATATCTGTATGAAATTCATAATGATGATGAAAATTCTTTGGTGCTAAAAACAGATTATTCCATGCACAATACTCCCACATATCTCGTTGGTAAAGTGAATGGCGATGCAAGCAAAGTCGTTTTTGTTGGTGGTCATAACCTTGATGATTTGATTCATTATGCAAATACTATAAAATTTAGGTGAAAAACATGTTAGTGAGAAATTTAGACTTTTTGTCAATTCCAAAGGAATTTTCAAAGGTGGAAGTTGAAATTTACAACAACCAATCAATTGCTTTAGTCTACATTGAAGGAAAAGGATATTCTCTGGTTTTAAAGGAAGACGAAAATATTGACTCAGTATTTTTGCTTAAAACAGATATTCTTCCAAACAATGTCAATGAACACTCAGACAGGCAGGATTTCATTAATGTAATTAAAATGCTTCTTGATAGAATCTACAGTGCTTCAGATATTAAAGAATATGAAAAGCAGCATCAGGAACATGTATTCTTAAGACTGATGGACTTGTTGAACGAGGGTACTGAAGTGGTGATGATTTCAGAAGAAACTTCTAAAACATATACTGATATTGAGAAGGGGTTCATGAAGCTTGAAATCGATATCATGGAAAACAAAATCAATTCCCTAAACTCTTCAATTGCGGATGTCTCCAGTGACCTGCAGTCTACCGTAAATAATATCGAAGAAAAGGATTGGGGAAACAGAATCAGAAAAACAATCAATCAGCAATAGGTGTTAATGATGGTTAAATGTAGTAATTGTGGAGCGGAAGTTGTTGGATCTGACTTTTGCTTTAACTGTGGAGAAAAGGTAGAAAGATTTGAAAGCGATTCTGGCATTTGCCCAAAATGCGGTGCAAAAAACTCCAAAGACACAAATTTCTGCGTCGAATGTGGGTACAAATTGGCCAACGGTGCTTCAGTATCATTCAAAAAGCAGGAATGGAATGCAAGACGTAATGAAATTCTTGAAAGATACGATAAACTTGCAGAGGAATTCGGCATTAAGGATGAGGATTATTTCTTGACAAGTGTTCGCAGATTCAACAAATTGGAACAAGGAACATCAAAGCACAGAACCCTTAATGCGCTTTTCACTGACAGGTACCTGTTTGATTCAGCAGGAATTCCGTTCATGAATGTTTCCAAGGCATTTGGTAATGAAACAATGATTGATGGATTTTTCATGATAAAGGATGATAAGTTTGTGTTCATGGAAATCGACAACAGGGACTGGGAAAAGGTCAATGCAGGAATAAACAATTTCTATTTCGACAAAATCGTTTCAATGAGGGTAACCTTAGGTCTTGGAGATGAAAGCAGATATGAGGACATCACTAAAAGAGCCCCAACATCTGCACATGACATCAAAAGGGTCATACAAAACGATATCCAATCACTTAAAGCAACTAGATTCAAGGATTTGATTGCAAACAATGACAGTGCAGACATGTTTGACAGACTGTTAATAAAGCTTGTTGACAACACATTCTATGAAATCAGACTTCCAAGCTACAAGTTCGGTCAGAACCTGATTGAACTTTTTGAAAGCTTAAGAAATCAGCCTCAAAAGGTAGTCATTGAAAATCAGACTGCAGAAATGACAAAAGCTCAGCAAATTAAGGAATTCCAGGAATTGCTTGAAAGTGGTGCAATAACCCAAGATGAGTTCGATCAGTTTAAAAAGGATTTATTGTTTGGTTAGGTGCAGAATATGGTTAAATGTAGTCGTTGTGGGGTTACTGTTGATGATTCATTTAATACATGCCCCAACTGTGGAAATTCATTTGAAGAATCACAAGAGGCGCCTGTCGAATCAAAGGATGAAAAAGTATGTGGCAATTGTGGAGCTGCACTGAAAGATGATGTAACATTCTGCTCTTCCTGTGGTTCAAAAGTTGAAACAGATAATGGCAACAGATGCAAGGGTTGTGGCTCTGAAGTGCCTGAAAATGTATTGTTCTGTCCGACATGCGGAGCTAAAGTGGAACAGAAACAACCACCTAAAGTGGTTAAGACCTGTCCTAACTGTGGTTTCCCTATAGATGATGAAAATCCATTCTGTCAGGAATGCGGAACCAATCTTGAAACTGGTTCAAAGCCAATAATCGAAAATAAGGGGTTCGTCGATAAAATTGATTTGAATTCAATCATAAAGCCGACAATAATTTCATTGGTGGTTGCTTTAGTATTGTCTTCAATAGGGCTCTTGATTGGATTTTCATGGCTTTCATTCATTTTTGCGATAATTCTTAGCGCAGGATTTTTTGCAGGTCTTGTTGACAATGAAGCCAACGCTACCATAATGGGTTTGATTGTGGGTTTGCTTTTAGGACTATTGGAAAATCCGTTGGTCGAGTTTTGGTATGGGGGTTTTGTAGCAGGAGTCTATGACTGGATTTTTGGAGGACAAATAATTCTTCTAATCATCCTTGGAATTGTCTGTGCATACATTTCAAATATTTATCTGAAAGATAACATTCAGAACATTGCAGGAAAATATTTGACTTGGATTTAATATTTTAAATGAAAATATTATTCAGATAATATTTTCAAATTTTCTTTTTTTCAATACCATTAAATATCACCATAACATAAATCTATAATATTAACTATTGGAGCAAATATTATGAATAAAAGAACTATAGAGCTTTCAGGCCATATTATCGACTCATTGACACTTACAAAAACAATGGGCATAATCATGGACAAAGGCGGAGAATTTGACATTTTGGAAATCGATGTTGGACGTAAAAAATCAGATGTAAGTAGAGCTAAAATCGAAGTTTCTGCAGATTCTCCCGAGTTATTGAATTCAATTTTAGATGAATTGTCTGTTCTTGGTGCATCCATAGATGAAATCAAAGAGGTCAAACTGGTGGCATCAACAAAAGACAAGGTTGCTCCTGAAGGTTTTTATTCATCATCTAATCATACAACTCACATCTACTATAAGGGAAACTGGATTCTGGTTGAAGAGATTGAAATGGACTGTCTGGTTGTAGTTGATGAGGAAGCCGAAAGGGCTTTTGTAAAGCCAATAGCCAATGTAAAGGCAGGGGACATGATTGTTGTGGGCCTTGACGGTGTAAGGGTAACTCCACCTCACAGATCAAGGGACGAACAGCAGGTGTTCGAGTTCATGAACAGTGAAGTATCTTCCGAAAAGCCTCTGATGAACTTAATCAATGGAATCGCCAAGGAAATGAAGGAAATAAAAGCCAAAGGCGGAAAAATAGGAATCGTCGGAGGACCTGCAATCGTACACACCGGTTCAGGAAAATATCTCGCATCCTTGGTTAAAGAGGGATACATTGATGTTATCATGGCAGGTAACGCCCTTGCTACCCACGATATAGAATCCAATCTTTTTGGAACTTCTCTTGGTATCGAGGTGGAAACAGGAAAAATCGTTGCTCACGGCCATACCCACCATATGAGGGCAATCAACAAAATCAACAATTCCGGTTCCATTCAAAAAGCAGTTGAGGACGGAACACTGACAGGGGGAATAATGTATGAGTGCATTAAAAATGACGTTCCATATGTTCTTGCAGGTTCCATCCGTGACGACGGACCTCTTCCGGATGTCATAACCGATACTGTTGAAGCCCAGAAGCTAATGAGAAAGTATGCCCAGGAAGTGGACATGGTCATAATGATTGCAACAATGCTTCATTCAATCGCTACAGGAAACCTGCTTCCTTCAAGAGTCAAAAGCATATGTGTAGACATCAATCCGTCTACAGTTACCAAACTGTCCGACAGGGGCAGCGCTCAGGTTGTAGGTATCGTAACCGATATCGGTACATTCCTGCCGCTTCTTTATAATGCTTTACATGGAGACTAGAAAATGAAATTCACTGCCTATATTTTAGATGTCTTAACAGAATTTATTTATCCTGGCAGAATAACAATCGAAGACGGATTCTTTAAGGAAATCGAACCGATTGTCGTTACTGAAGAAACCAAAATTGATGTGGACGGTTTGCTTGTTCCGGGATTCATTGATGCGCACATCCACATTGAAAGCAGTATGATTACACCTCAGCAGTTTGCAAAGATTGCCGTTCGCCACGGTACTACTTCTGTTGTATGTGATCCTCATGAAATCGCAAATGTCGCAGGAATCGACGGTATCGAGTTCATGATTGAGGATGCCTCAAAGGTTCCGTTTAACTTTTATTTCACAGCGCCTTCATGTGTTCCTGCAACCTCTTTTGAAACATCCGGAGCAGTTCTTGACGCTGAAGACATAGGATATCTTCTTGAAAAGGAAGAAGTCGTTGGTTTGGCTGAAATGATGAACTTCCCTGGAGTAATAGGTGGTGATCCTGAAGTGCTAAGAAAACTGGAACTTGCAAGGGCTTCAGGCAAACCCATCGATGGTCATGCCCCACTTGTAAGTGGAAGAGATTTGGATAAATATGTGGCTCAACATATAGTAACCGATCACGAATGCAGTAATTTTGCAGAAGCTATTGAAAAAAAGCAGAAAGGCATGAAAATTATGGTTCGTGATGGGTCATCTGCTAAAAATATGGAGGCTCTCTTTGATTTTTCAGAGAAGTTAAACCACTTGAAAAAACAGGATGGATTCAGCATAGTGCCGACTGAAATAATCGAGAGAAGACTTCACTCTCCAATATTTGACTTCATAGTTAGCGATGACAAGCATCCTAATGACCTTCTTGAAGGCCATCTGGACAAGTCAGTCAAAAAGGCTGCAGACCTTGGAATAGATATCATTCAGGCAATTGAAATGGTAACAATCAATCCGGCAAAACACTTCGGCCTGCATGAAGGAGCAATAGTTACAGGGGCAAAAGCAGACTTTGTAATAATCGACAACCTGCGTGAATTCAATGTCCTTAAAACTTATATTGATGGGGAATGCGTCTTTGACGGTGAAGACGTATTGTTTGATGTGGAGGAAATTTCTCATAAAAACTCAATCAACACCTCCAAAAAGGTTGCTGATGACTTTGAAGTATATTTCGACGGTGAAGAATGCGAAGTCAATGTAATCAAATGCTTCAACGGTGAACTTTTAACAGAAAAGACTACTGCAGTTTTAAAAACTAGGGACGGAAAGGTCCAGCCTGACATATATCAGGACGTTTTAAAGATTGCCGTTGTGGAAAGGTATGGTGGAGACAAGGTTTCAAATGCGTTTATAAAAGGATTCAATCTCAAAAAAGGAGCAATAGCATCTTCGGTAGCACATGACTCACACAACATCATTGCTGTTGGATATTCCTCTGACATGATGGCTGAAGCGGTCAACAAGGTAATAGACAATCATGGGGGAATTGCAGTTGTAAGCGAAGACTTTGAAGATTCACTTGCACTTCCGATAGCTGGACTTATGAGCAATGAGGATGCATATGTCGTGGCCGAAAAGCTTGACGTCCTGCACAAGATGACTGCCGCTCTTGGATGCACACTGGACTCACCTTTCATGACAATGGCGTTCATGGCGCTTCTGGTAATTCCGTCAATCAAAATATCTGATAAGGGACTGTTTGATGGGGACAGTTTCGAATTTATGGATGTCATAAGAAGCTAAATGTCGTGACCTTTAGCTTTCAATTCTTTTTTTATTTTATTCATTGCCTTGATGTCCTGTTTGGTTCCGACTTTCTTTACGACACGATAGGCTTCCCTGAAACGTTTTATGTAAAAATCCTTCAAATCCCCTTCGACCAGATCGAAGCGTGAAAAGTTGGTCAGAGATTCGATAACATAGCCGAAACCACGGTTGAATGCAGCCGTGTCTTTTTTGATGTTAAGTTCTGTGACTTTTGATTTGATGATGATTGCCTCGCCTTTCTTTTTAATGGGATCGCTTTGTTTTACGGCTTCGGTAAAGCTTATGGCTTCACATTTGAAATATGCATTGCAATCTTTAAGGGACAAATCATCATTGAAACATTCATCATCCAGATTTCCAAGAAGTGAAGAGGTAAAAATCTCTGGAGAGTGGGTGATGTTTACAACAAACTCCTTTTGGGTGATTATATTGTCCAAAGTGTGGCTTCCCTTAAATATTCTGGTTAAAATCATGTCACTGCCGGAGCAAATCACACCCATTGGAGCGGCATTTTTCACACCTTCACCATTTTCGGTGGTTATTATTGTTTCATATTGCCTTCCTTTTTCCATTCCAATTAAAGATAAATCGATTTGCATAACAATCATTTTTGCATTTTTTGATAAACATTTTTATATATTGAATTACTACATATTAATATTAGTTATTAATTTTAAAGGAGTTTAAGCCATGAAATATAAAATGTATGATGAGATGATGGAACAGCCAGAAGCACTTCAAAGAACGTTTGAAAGTGAATATGAAAAGATGGATGAAGTCTCAAAATTAGTCGAAGAGGCGGACAAAGTCTATTTAATCGGTTGCGGAAGTTCAATATCAACCTGTTACAGCGTCCGTGACGCAATTAGGATGTCATCCACAAACATTGACATTGAAGTGTATGTCGGTTATGAGTTCTACTACAACAAGAAACTTATAGAAAACGAAAATTCAATAGCTATTTTCACATCCCAGTCAGGTGAAACCGCAGATACCCTTGCAGCATTGAGAAGGGCCAATGAATTCGGTATCCACACAGTTTCCATTTCAAATGAACCTGAAAGTTCAATGATAGCCGAAGCTAAAACTCCAATAATAACAAGAGGCGACACAGAAACTGCAATCTTAGGTACCAAAACCTACATTACCCAACTTGCCTGCCTGTATCAGATTCTATTCAAGGCATCAGACTATGAAAACAGGGATGAGCTGTTGGCGGAACTTTCAGACATGCCTAAAATGCTTGAAAAACTTCTGCTTTTAACCGAAGATGAAAACAGGGATCTGGCCGAAAAATACGCTGAGGAAGACATTTTCTACTGTATGGGAAGCGGACCTAACTTCGGACTTGCATACAAGCTTGCAATGACAATGCTTATGGAAGGGGCAATAAAACATGCCTGTCCTGAATATGCAGCTGAGTTCAGACACGGTCTGATTGAAAGGGCAGAAAAAGATGTTCCGATTATTGTTTTAAGGTCTGACTTTGAATCCGACGAGATAACCCAAAAGGCAATTGACTTTTGCGATAACATAGAGGCAAAAACAATACTCTACGATTTGAAGGATTATGCAAGCGTGGACAAACTGTTGTCTCCGTTTATTCTTGTAATTCCTCTTGAATGGTTTGTATACTATCTCGCCCACTTCACAGGCGAAGATCCAGGTGCAACCAGACACATCGGAAAAGTCAGATACTAAAAGAGTTTTTCCAACTCTTTTTTAATTATTTTTACGCACTCCTCACCATCGCCGTCCAGTCTGAATGAATCCTTAGCACTGACATCACATTTTTCTAAAACGTCACCTGCATTAATTGTTTTGGCAACACTAACGCCCTTGTTTTCCAGGATGGTGTTTACGCAGTTGTTTGAACATCCGTTGATGGCTATTATTGGATATTTTTTAAGCATTTCGGTGTTTTTGTTTTCAATGTCTGCTGATGTTGAGCCCATGCAGATGGATATTGCATTTTCATTTTCCTTTTTAAAATCTCCCACCGCAACACGGCAGACCAGTCCGTTGGGACTCATTCCGTTACATGGTGCAAGCGCAATTTTATCTTTCATAAAAATAGTTGGTTTAAGTATAATATAAAGGTTTAAGAAAAAAAGAGTAGAAAAGTAGAATGATTATTCTACTTTGACTTTATGTTTTGGTATGATTAATTTTGGAAGGGTTACAGTAACGGTTCCGTTTCTGAATTTTGCTTTGATGTTTTCAATATCAATGCTGTTTTCAAATCTTACGGTTTTTACGCATCTTCCGGTTTTGATTGCAGAAACAATTACTTCAGCTTCATCCTCTTCGTCGAATTGTTCGATGTATGGAACAAAGGTAGTTTCGATGGTAATGTCATTGTCGCCAGCTTCAATTAAAATGTCCTTTTTGCTGACTCCAGGAACTGCTGCTTTGATGAAGTAACTTTCTTTGGTTTCCACCAAATCAATGTCTAAAGTCTGCACGGTTGTTTTTTTGTAATCTTGATATCTTTGATCAGCATTTTTCTGCATGTTTTTGAGATTTTCTTTGAATTCATCAATGGTTTTTGATAAATCGCTAATCACATTGTCTGCAATGTTTTTACCTTTTTCTTTTTTGTCTTCAAAGGTTTCTTTTGCTTCTTCTTTTTTCTCATCGAATTCTTCTTTTACGTCTTCGACTTTTTCATCAAATTCTTCTTTTTTGTCTGAAATTTTAGTTTCAATATCGTCTGTGCTTACCATAGTTTTCACACTCCATATTGATAATTTTGTAATTAACATATTTTATTTACTTTTTGTAAGTATATAAAGTTTTCTATTTTTATAACTAAAAGTAATTAAAAAGTAATTCTTTTAATCTTTGATTTTTCATATTTGTGATGCTTTATTTTATAATAATCATGAGTTTTTCAATCAAGGATATAAATAATGCTTTTTAAATTGTTAAATTTTGATTATATGTATTTTCAATTAGTTAAATTATATTGGGTATAATTTTAAAATAACTATTTTTTTTTAATGGGTGTGTCAATATTAAACTGCACAAGATTTTTATACAATTAAATGTGATAGTAATATATCAAAAATAATTTACAGGTGGTGAATATGGGCAATTCACGAATATTGAAAATAATGTTTCCATTGGACATTAAAAGTTTATCAATGGTGGAAAGAGTATGTTCTATACTAATTTACACTGTTCCTCTCTTATTATTGGCCATATTAACATATATTAATTTAAATGACTTTTTTAGTATTGTAATTTGGATATTATATTGCATTTTGTTTAGTCCTTGGTTTTATTACATTTTGGATTATGAAAGATTGGAAAAGAAATATAAAATCATGTCAGATATTAGATTTGGCAGTCCTTATGAATTTTTGTCTAAATTGATGGTATTTTCAGTTCCAGGAATCATTATTGCAATAATTACAATTAGTTATTTTTTAAACCAATTGAATTTAGGAATCATTCTTTCCTCTGCTTTCATTGTACCGTCATTGGCATTATACTTTAGAAATGATGTTTTTAATGATGGAAGTTGTATTGAAGGGGAAGAAATTATTTTAGGTTATATTCCAACATGGTATGGATTGTTAAGTTTGGCTGTGGGAATTTACGGTTATTTTAATGCATTTAAATTAAGTAACTTAACCATGGCAATAACTTTAGGTTTAATTACTTTAATTTTTCAAATATTATTTGTCATTCCAGATAAATTCAATAAAATCTTATCATTTGAAGTTAGAAGAAAGAAAGGATGCATAGTACTTTTGATTTCATTAATTATAATATTTTTCTTAATATCTATGATATTAGGTTCATATGGAATCAATTTTAATAATATTGATTTCTCTTTTGAATCAATTATAAGAAAATCTGTTATTTGGATTATTACTATTATTTTAGTGATACTTTTTGTAAGGAAAATTAAAGATATGGATAGGGAATAATATTTTTCATATTAAAGTCAGTTCGAAAAATATTTCAATTTAATACTGTATTTTTGTGCGAAATCACATTTCAAAAATATTTATAGTATATGGTTGATGATTAATTTTTTAAAATTTATTAAATTACTTATTTTTGTGATTTAAATAGTTTTAATTAAAAATAAAAAATTTATGATGGTTGATGATTACCTTCTTTTTTTTTAACATGTGCAATTTTTGCACAAGTTGAAGTTTTACTCAATTCTTCATTTTTTCAAATGTTTTGTAATCTAGTAACTTTTCTTAAAAATTGTTTTGAGTTTGTAAAATTGATTTAATATTGTAAAATTGTTCTAAAAGCAAATAAAAAGATATTTAAACGATTATAAACTAATTATTATTAAAATTTCAATAATAATTAACTTCAAGGTATTGAATGATATATTAAAACTAGTTACACGATATTATTTATATGCTCGGTTTCATATATTATACTGTGAAATTATTTTTTCAATGTTTAAAACTGTAATGGGGTTTTTAAATGAATGATAATATAAGTTATGACTCTGAAAAATTTAAATCAATGATACACTACATTATCAGCAGATGTCACACAAAGGATAATTTTGCTAGGGTTGTATTATATAAATTATTGTATTTTTCTGATTTTGATAATTATGAGAAATATGAAAAACCGATTAGCGGTGAAACTTATATTAGAAAACAAATGGGACCAGTTCCTTCACACTTTTTTGAAGCTATTGGTGAATTAATTGATGAAGAAAAAATAGCTGAGAGTTCCGAACGTGTTATAAATTATTTAAAATATAAATATTCCTCATTAACAGACCCGGATATCAGTTTATTATCCTCTGATGAGATTCAAGTAATGGACGATACAATCAATAAACTTTCTCATTTCTATTCTGAAGAGATAAGTAAATATTCTCACGGTGATATTCCTTGGAGATTAGCAAAAGATGGTGAAATATTAAATTATGAAGCTGTCTTTTATAGGGATCCTGAATATTCTGTGAGGGAGTACGATGACTGAGTACAAGGGTTACACATTTGAATACCATCATAAATTTAAAAAAGAGTTTCAAAAAACTTTCGCCAGACACCAATGCCCTACAATTAAAAGCGACTTTAAACTCTTGTACGATATTTTAATCCAACATCTTTCGGAATCAGATAAATTCGAATCCCATGTTTGTATGCGTATGGCAGGTTTAGAGAATCATGTGAACGTGCCAGCATTCATTATTAAAAAGTTCCGTTGTGAAGGAATAAATAAAGGTGTAAATTCAGGTTTCAGAATAACATTCCTCTTTGATAAAGAAGAAAGTAAATTTATTTTTGTCGAACTGTTCCATAAGAATAAAAAGAAAATTCCTGATAAGAATAGGATAAATGAACTATTTGTAAAAGAAGTTGAAATCAATGATGAATTGTATGAACATGAAAAAGAATATTTAAGTAGAAATTAACTCTGGAATAAGGATGTCTTAGTGTTATTTGATTTAATGGTAAGTATGTAATTATTCTTGTAGTTACCATTTGTAAATAAAATTTTAAAAATATACTTACTCAAAATTGAAATTTTTGATTAGATAGATTCTGACAAAATAGTAAGTATGCGATTTTTCTCTGCATTACCTTTTGTTAGTATATAAAGTTTTCTATTTTTGTAACTAAAAGTTATTTAAAAAATAATTCTTTTAATTTTCGATTTATCATAGTGATAATGTTTTATTTTATAAAAAATTATGAATCTTCCAATCAATGATATAAATAATTCTTTTTAGATTGTTAAAATCAGATTATATTAATTTTCAATTTGTTAAATTAAATGGGAATGTTTGATAGTTACCAAATATCTTTTATAATGTTCCGGTATCTATTTCATTAAAATTTGAAATTTACATAAATTTAAATAACATTGTATCTTAAAATATATTGTTTAAAATAATTTACATTATGATTGTATGAAGTATATGTGTTTCTGATATTATGAAAAAGGATTCTAAATTTTTTAAATATATTATTTTAACTGATCCTGGAAGTTTGTCAATGACAGAAAGAATGGGCATTATTCTCATTCCTTTAATTTTTATAACTTGCATGTTATTGCACATGTTCGTTACTTCCCATGAGGTTTTAATATTTTTATGGTTGTTTGGGATTTGGATATTTTTCATTGGTTTAGGTTACCCGTTAATCTATTTTGAAAAATATGAAGAAAAGTATGGTTGGTACTCCAAAATAAGGTTTGGATCTACCTATCAGATTATCTCCAAAACTCTTTCTTATCTAATTCCGGGACTGATAATAAATATTATATTTGTAGGTTTAATCCTTGAAAATACAATAAAAGCATCCTTAATTGCTTTTGCATTCTTACCTCCATTTTTAGCCTTATTTTTCAGGACTGATGTTTTCAACGACAATAGCTCCATTGAGGGCGATGAAATTATTTTTGGATATCATCCATCTGCATATGGATTATTGAGTTTGTTTTTAGGCATTTATGGTTATCTGACTGTGGATAATTTATTGAATTCAAATTTTAACTTAGCAGTTATGCTATTCACCATAACAGTAATATTCCAAGTATTGCTTTTAATTCCAGACAAATTAAACAAAGTTCTGTTTTTTGAAGTTAGGAGAATAAACGGCTTTTTAGCTTATATTGGTGTATTAATAATATGTTATGCGATATTATGCTTTTTTATCACCGGTGGTAATAATTTAACTGGAATTAACATTGATTTATCTTTTGAGGGTATTGTCCGAAAAGCTATCATGTGGGGAACAGGAATTCTTATAGCAATTCTTTACATACGTAAAATTAAAGACATGACTCAAAAATAATATTCGAGAGGTCGGGTTTCACTTATGTTTTATTTTAATCTTGTGTTTTTGCACAAAGTCGCACTTCAAAAATATTTATTATTAATGAAATTGAAATAAGATATTATAGGAATAAT
>NZ_CAMVTE010000016.1 GCF_947170395.1 uncultured Methanobrevibacter sp.
TAGTTTACAATATCGTTCAATTCAACAAAATTTCACAAAGGATTTCAACATAGCCCGATATTAAAAAAGTATATTATTATAGAAAACCATAATTAATAATGTTATATCATTTAATTGGATTGGAAATTATGAATGTTGATAAGTTAGTGGGCAATACGCCAATGATAAAGATTGATTATGAGTATGAAGGAAAGACAGGCAGCATATATGCCAAACTTGAGTACTACAATTACTCAGGAAGTATCAAGGACAGGATTGCTTTACATATTATCCAAAAAGAAAGAGAAAACGGCAATTTGACTGAAGGACAGGCCATTGTAGAAGTTACAAGCGGAAATACAGGAATAGCTTTCAGTGCAATCGGTGCTCTGTTTGGCCATGACGTCCACATTTTCATGCCTGACTGGGTATCAATTGAGCGAAGAAACCTAATAGAAATGTATGGTGCACATGTCCATCTCGTATCAAAAGAGGAAGGTGGATTTAAAAAAGCATTGGAACTTGCAGAGGAATTCGCACAAAAAACAGGCGCATACAGACCACTCCAATTTGACAATCCATTAAACGTTGAAGCCCAATATACAAAAACCGGTCAGGAAATAATTGACGCAGTGCCTGATGTGAATGCATTCGTTTCAGGTATCGGAACCGGAGGAACATTGATGGGAATAGGAAAAAGACTTAAAGACAACAATCCGGATTCAAAAATATTTGCACTTGAACCGTCAACATTATCAATCCTCAAAATGGGAATGGAAGAGGGAAGTCACCTGATTGAAGGAATAGGTGATGACTTTATCCCCAAAATCATAGAACAGGACATCATTGATGACATTGTTCTGATTCATGACTGCGATGCAATCAACATGTCAAAAAGAATAGCCAAAGAATTCGGATTGGGAATAGGCATTTCAAGCGGAGCAAACTTCCTTGCAAGCGTTTTGATGGATAATGATGATTTGAATATAGCTACTGTTTTTGCAGACGACAATAAAAAATACATTACCACAAAACTATCCGATGATATTGATGATGATCCAAAACTGATTTCAAATAACATAAAGCTCATAGGCTTTGAAGTGATTTAATGAACGAAAGACTGGACAAATATCTGGTAAACAATGATTTTATCTCATCTAGAACCAAATCAAAGGAACTGATCAAATCAGGTAACGTCAAGGTAAACGGCAGAGTACTTACAAAATGCAGCTACAACGTCAAAACTAACGACCGGATAGAAATAATCGACAATGACTATCTGAAATATGTATCCCGTGCAGGATTGAAACTGGATGGTGCGATAGATTCATTCAACATTGATTTTAAAAACAAGAGCGTTATGGATATAGGCTCATCGACCGGAGGATTTACAGACTGTGCACTTAAACACGGTGCAAAAAGAGTGGTTGCCATTGATGTTGGAACCGACCTTATGGCAGATAGCCTTAGAGATGACGACAGAATCGATTTGCATGAGCAAATGAATTTCAAGGATGCGCCAAGTGAGCTTTTCGATGACATTGACATTATAGTATCCGATGTTTCATTCATATCCCTGAAACATATCATCGACAGGATATCACATGAAAATTCTGATTTTGAACTGATATTTCTTATAAAACCTCAATTTGAATGTGGTAAGGAAATAGCCAAAAAGTATAAGGGAATCATCAGGGACAGGCAAGTCCACAAAGATGTCATTTTGGATATAACAAGCTATTTTAAAACAAAAGAATATAATATGATAGGTTTGGACATATCCAAAATTCCCGGAAAAAACGGAAATATTGAATATCTCTCCCATTTTACAAAAAACAAAAAATCAGTTAATATTAACGTTGATGATATTGTTGACAAATCCGCCAGCTAATCATTGGCCCATCTTTTCAGTTTGGGAAAAGTTTCACTCATCATTGCAGTTGCCTGAGCCCTGTCAATGTCCGGGTGAATTTCAACCATCTTTTCAATGCAGAAATCCATCATCTCTTCCATTGACATGTCTGATGTGAATTCCCCGTCCTTAAAGCAGTATATACAGTAGTCCTCGTTTTTGGACCCGTCAGCATTTGTGCCGTATATCTCTTCGCTTTCCATTGGCATTGCACATGATTGGCAGAATTTCATATTTTCAAAATCTTGCATATATATTACCTCATTCAATCATTTTTCTAACTTCATTAATATTAAGTTCTATAAATTCCCTGTATTTAGGATTGGCTAATATTTTGTACTGTTTTTTATTGGTTCGTGAATAAGCATCAGCCATTACTGCCTGAAGTTCTTCAACACTGCTGTTTAGAACTATATTCAGTTTGTTTTTCTGATGATCTGAAAGGTTTGATAAAAAGCTTCTGGCCTTTGATTCAAACTTCAAAACCAGATTGGTATTCTTTTTTGCAAATCTTTCCAGTAAAAATGATGGTGTTAATGAAAACATCTTTTCATATTGCTGAACATCATCATATGTAATTTTATCTTCACTCATTATTTCACCCTTTTCGTATTTAAACAATTATTGTCACTAACATTATTTAAATTATACTATAAATCATAATGGATGTTATGCAACTTGTAAAGGCAAACCGAACTGCTTGAAGGGAATGCGTAAATCATATAGTCAAGCTCTTCGAGAGTGATTTTCTTGTTGATTATGAATGCAAACATGTTTGCAACGTTTTCAGCATCGGCAGCATATATTTCAGCCCCTACAATCTGAAGGTCCCTATCAACAATCACCTTTGCCTCAGCGGTCAAATCGTTTTTAAGCTCAAGGGAATATGAATTTCCGTATCTTATATGATGCACTTCATATTCATCACTTTCTTCGGCCACATATGCAGGCACACCTACAGTGGCTATTCTTGGAATTGTATATGCAACAGCAGGAACCACAGGATAGGTTATCTCATCGGCTTTGCCCAAAAGTTCCTTTGAAAGGTATTTGGAGTGGTGTATCGCTACGGTTACAAGTTTGGCAATGCCTGTATCTGCAACATCGCCTGAAGCATATATGTTTGGCACTTCTGTCTGCAGGTGACCGTTTACCTTGATTCCGCTTTTTGTATATGTCAGTCCCACATTCTCAAGACCGATATCCTCAACATTGGCGGTTCTTCCCATTGCCGCTATGACATAGTCTCCGGTTAGGCTCAATCCGCTTTCACAGTTGACAGTGAATCCATTTTCATGTGCAATATTGTCGATTTTTGCTTCCGGATCTCTTAAAAGTTCATCGCAGTTCATTCCCTGGGAAGTATTGAGAACCCTTTCATCCGGATTTGGAATGTCCACATTGGCAATGACCTCTTTTACCTGCTCGTTAAAGTGGAAATTGATTCCCTTTTGTTTCAATTTATCGATTACCTTTTCTACATATGGCTGGTGGAAGAACTTCAAGGCCATGTTTCCCCGAACTATTACATCAGCAGTAAGGCCTGCTTCGGCAAGTATTGATGCAAACTCCATGCCGACAAATCCCGCACCTATAATGATTGTGTGGCCTGGAAGCTCTGCAATATCCAAAAAGTCAGTGCTGTCATGGAGGTACTGGCTGCCGGGAATGTCCGGTATTACAGGTTTAAGGCCTGTACATATTACTATTTTATCTGTGGTGAATTTCCTGTCGGCCACCTGAACTGTATGCTCATCAAGTATGACTCCCTTTCCATGGGCAACATCAAGGTCATATTCATCAAACTTATTGTCCAGAAATATTGACATGCCCGCAATTCTTTTCTGTTTGAATTTCATTAGTGCAGACCAGTCAACTTCAAAATTGCCGGATTTTCCAACGCCTTCAAAGTTGTCTGTCAATGCTTTGATTTCATATGGTGCATCAAGAAGGGCTTTTGAGTTGCAGCCCCTGTTTGCGCATGCCCCTCCATATAGGCTTTGTTCTACAATCAATATCTTAAGGCCGGCCTTTCTTAAAAACCGACCCCCCTGCCATGCGGCATTTCCACTGCCGATATAAATTACATCATAGTCCATAAGGTAACCTCGAATAAATAATCAATTTAAATCTTTGTTTAAAATAATATAAATAGGTTAATTCTACAAAACTGTTAAATTAATTAAGCTTAATATATATCATCATTGAGATTTAAGTATCTCATTAAATTGAAAATTAGGGGAATATAAATGAAAAAATTACATATAGGAATAATTGCAGCTGTAATTGTAGTTGCACTGATAGCTATTGTTGCCCTTATGGGGTCCGGAGGACAATCTGCAGTTGATAACAAAACATTTGTCTTTGAAGAGGGTTGCACATTAGACCTTCCGGTAACCGCCACAATATTGAATGAAACTTCAAAAGATAATGGTGTAAATCTTAAATCTTATTACATCACTACCAATGACGACTATTACATTCTTGAAATATTGAGCGGCAATATAGTCACATCAATGGACGAGTTCAAATTCAATTCTGTTGCTTCTGGAGCAACATATGAAGGAACCTATGGTGACTGGGAAGTGTTAAATATAGAAAATGTTAAACTTCCGAACGGCCAGGAGCATGTAAAATATGTGCTGGCAAAAATGGATGACACCCACATCTATCAGATAGAAGGGGATAATCTGGATAATGTAAAAGCAGTTGCTGACACATTCAAAACTGAATAAAAGCATGTAAAAAACATGCTTTTTTTTACTTTTAATTTCTATTGTAAAGCCATTTACCGATAAAGTAAATTGGGAATAGTATAAAAATAAAAAAGCCTATAACTATCAAGGCATAACCGACATCATGATTTATCTTTTCCTCCATAAACATAGCACCTAAAAATGCTAAAATTAGTGGCACAATGCAAGTACCGGCAATTGCCTTAATGAATGTTTTGGTTCTGTTGTCTGCTTCAGCATTATTTTCTAATCCTGATGTATAATCATATTTAATGTTATTGACTGTTTTTATAGTTTTTTTGTTGATAATCGGATCTTCAATTGGTTTTTCAAGTAGTTTTGCAACATCTATCACCAGATTTCTGAATTCATGTCCGGGATTTGGGTATGCATCAAGCCAGTGTTTGTTTTCCAAGAAAAATTCGAGTCCTCCGTCAAGGTTTGCATCATCTATTTTGAATACTAGAATCGGTATGTTTGATGAGAATGCTATGTCTACTTCGGTGTTTACATAGTTTGACTGTTTTGCGTTTTCGGAAAATACAAGTACCATTATTTTTGATGCGCGTATTGCGTCTGTGATTTCCTCGGCAATGTGTCTTACGCCAACATCCCTTGGCTTTATCCAACACTTGAACTTGTTTTCCTCCAAAGTATGACAGATTGCATCTGCAGTCACTTTATCCTTGCTTGAATAACAGATATAAACCTCATGAACCATTTCGCTTACCTCTAATTTTTTTGATTATGAAATATATAATAGGCAATACAATGAAAATAATGAAACAGCCTCCAAGAAGCATGTTTCCAGTTGAATCATCAATGTGCAACATCAAGCCTATTAGTACTATAATGATCGGTGCAAGGCACATATATCCAAATATTTTAAGAAATTTCTTTGATTCTTCTTTATCTGCATTTTCATATATTGGATTTAGATTAATCTTATTTACAGTCTGTTTGTTAATAATTGGGTCTGTTACTGGTCTTTCAAGCAGTTTTCCCACATCGATTACGAGGTTTTTGAATTCAGGACCAGGATTTGGGTATGCGTCGAGCCAGTGTTTGTTTTCCAAGAAAAATTCGAGTCCTCCGTCGAGGTTTGCATCATCTATTTTGAATACTAGAATCGGTATGTTTGATGAGAATGCTATGTCTACTTCGGTGTTTACGTAGTTTGACTGTTTTGCGTTTTCGGAAAATACAAGTACCATTATTTTTGATGCTCGTATTGCGTCTGTGATTTCCTCGGCAATGTGTCTTACACCAACATCCCTTGGCTTTATCCAGCACTTGAACTTGTTTTCCTCCAAAGTATGACAGATTGCATCCGCAGTCACCTTGTCCTTGCTTGAATAACAGATATAAACCTCATGAGCCATTGTTTCACCATTTAAATTCTCATGTACTCCTCAACCAAACTTTCATACCTTTCATCATTTTGAGGCATCATGGACAGCACAGTTTTGCGGGCTAAAAACTCTTTTCTTACAAAGAAAACTCCTATAATAAATGCCAATGCCCAGAAAATAAAAAATAAAATCATTGAATTGCCAACTATGCCTGCATGTCTAAATGTTTCACCGTTATCCAAACCGAATGCCCACAATAATAGGATTAAAGGTATAAATAAAATAACTCCCCATGCCAACCATTCCTTTTCTTTTGCAACATATCCCATGTAAATGTAGGCAAAAGAATAGATTGGGGTGAATAACAGGATAATTGAAGCCAAATCCTTACGTCTGGTTGGCAGTTTATTGGAAACGGATTTGGAATTTTCACTATTATCAATGACTATCTGTTTATTGTATTCCTCATCACATAACCGTAATGCATCTTTAACCAATCTTTCAAATACGCTTTCAGGATTCGGATAGGCTTCCAGCCAATGTTTGTTCTTTAAAAAGAATTCCATTTTGTTTTCAGGGAGGGTTTCATCAATTTTAAATGAAATTATTGATTTGTTATTTCTAAATGCAGCATCTATCTCATTGTTTACAAATTCGGATTCCTGTGAATTTTTGGAAAATACTAAAACAACAATTTTTGCTGCCTTCAAACCGTCCATAATCTCTTTGGCATAATTTTCACCTGATGCAATGTTACGAGGAGCAATCCAACACTTAAGACCATTCTGCTCGAGAACATGACATATCGCATCAGCAGTCTGTTTGTCTTTTGTTGAGTAACTAATAAATATATCATGCGCCATATTAACCACCAAAACTAATAGAATCTAAAAGATAATCATTAAACGGTTGATCTCCAGCTTTAATAACTCCAATTGTTGAATTAGTATCCTTTAACTCAAATGTTGTTTCATTATAAGCATCTTTTGGAATAAAGAAATCATAAAATGTGTAAAAGTTTTCTGTATCTGAAGGTATTGCAGTATAGATTTCTACAATTACCAGATTATGAGTATCATTAAAGGATTCAACATATGGGACATACCCTTCTAAATTCAGTTCATTTACTGCTTCAGCATATAATTTTTCAGCATTGTCTGTTGAATAAATTTCAGAGCGATATTCTGTAGCAGGTCCGACTATTTTAATTCCGCCATCAATATCAATTTTTTGTGCATCATTAGGCAGTGTTACCTTAAAATTATCAAATTCCTTCATTTCATCGGAAAATGGAGGAGCAGTGAACATCACAAACATGAAATAAATCAAAATTATGAGCAGAATAATTATTACAATATGATATTTCCTCATAAATTTTATCAATTCGATCCTATCCATAAAAACCCTCTCACTTTTATATATATTTAAAGTATAATTTTTATTTTATTTAAATATTCTTTAATTATGCATAAAGCATTCTATTTAACTAAAATGATAATCTGTCAACAGCTGAAATAAGTTCATTCATATGGGCATCTTTAACATCCTGAGGATAAAAGCTGTATTCCTCATAGTAAAATGCGGGAATTCCATTTTCATTTAATGGTATTGTCAGGTAAGGTCCGCTTGTTGTTGAGCTTGGTGAGTAATAGGATATGTCTGGTGAGTTTTTTGACACTTCCATTGCATATTGGCTAGCCATACCCTCCTTAATCGGGCTGAAAACAAAGGTTTTATATTCATAAGCTCCCACATTTGAGTGAATATCAACTGCCAAATCATAAGATCCGTTAACGATTGCAGGATAGACGTACCTGTATGCCAGGTTTTGTCCATTCTGCCTTCCGGGGCTGTTATCCGAGGATCCGTCACCGTAATGGCCAACGCCCTGTGTCACATTAATTATGTAGATGTCATATGAATTGTTCAGATTTGAAAAAGTAGGAAGCAGTTTCAGCAGGGTCTGATGTGTCTGATTTTCAAGAGGATGGACACCTATTACATAAGCTATTCTTTTGCCGTTGGGATTGCCGATGTTTCTTATTACCTCAACGGTTCCCGGCTCATCGCTATTGTTGGCAATAATTTCACGTGATGAGATATTTTTAGGTTCATCCTGAGAAGTTTGGCCTACATTGACAATCAGTATGCTGAAAGCGATTATAACAACAATCAGAATTGCTATTAAAATGTATTCTTTTTTCATATTATTCCATTAAAAATCTGTTTCTGATGATATTTATTTTATATGTAATTTGAAAATTACAGCTTTGTATAGCAATAATGAAATTGCCTAAAATGGTTATAACCAAAGTGAAAACTTTGTATAATTTATATATGGTAAATACATAAATATTATATAAAGCAACAATTTGACAATATCCTGGAAAAAATTCTTTGGATATGGTTGCTGAATATTTAAAAGTGATATCATGGAAAAAAAATATATGGCAATTGCAGCTGCTGTTATAGTTGTTATAATTGCAATCGTAGCTATTTTTGCAACAGGTATTATCTCAACAGATAGTTTAATGGGACAGCCACCAGTCGAAAACAAGACTTTTGATTTCGAAGGATGTACATTAGAACTTCCTGAAACTTCTGCTGTTCTTAACTTAACTGGTAATGAAGACCAAGGTGTCCAATCAACTTTCTACTTAGTAACTGATAATTCAACCAATACTACATTCACTCTTGCAGTTGGATCCGGTTCAAACCTCGTACCAACCGCTAATGATTACATTGCTAATTTAGCAAGTCAAGGTTACAATGTTCAAAAAGATGGTGAATATAAAGGTTGGACTATTGTAAAAGATAGTGATGAAGACAGCTATACCTATGAGTTAGTCAAAGTTGACGGAAAAGCATACGTCTTCTCCGGTGACGACTTAAACCAATTAAAATCTATTGTAGATACATTTAAAAAGAAAGACTAATGGAGTAACTTAAACTCCATTATTTTTATTTTTTTATAATTCTTATTACTTTTCTTGCATATATGCGATCCTTTTCTTTAACATCATCATCCAAATCATCATAATCAACCCAATAACTGTTCCAGTTATCGACACGTCTGATTTGGCTTTCAACAAAATCCTTATCTGATTTGTCCAATTTTTCAATGTCAATCAAATCTATTAGCTTTTTTATATCCTTGCTAACTGATTTTGACCAATCACACCACTGTTCGTGTTCCAGATTGGCCAGTTTTTCTTCAAGCTCACTCATCAAATCACCTATATACTATATTATGAATTAAGTATATAATTAGATATAGGTGATTATATGGATAACAAAGAAAAAGTTATTGAAGCATTCAGAAGTTCAGAAGATCCTTTAAACGCCACCAAAGTTAGTGAAATTTCAGGCGTTGAAAAAAAGGAAGTTGACAAAATCATGAAGGAACTGAAAAAGGACGAAACTATCGTTTCACCCAAAAGATGTTACTGGACTCTTGCCGAAAAATAGCATCTCTCAAACCATAATTTTACTTTAATAGTCAATGAATTAAATCAATAGTTGGGACAAACACTATCATTTTAATTCATTGGCCATTTATTTTTAAATAACAACACCACAATACCAACATCATTAAAGTTCAATATCTATATCTACTTGCCGATAATTTCACTTTTTGAAATAGTTGGGCTTTCAGCTTTAGATATAAGGTTTGGTTTTCTTACAAATTTGGTATTGCTTTTCACCGCCTTTTTCATGAATTCATATATATCCTCATCATCTTTCTTAAAGCAGCACTGGATAAACTCGGAATTCTTCAAAATCCCTTTGATTTCTTCCTTATCAACCTCATCAAGTTTAATATGGTTCATCTCCTCCTTGTCGATAAAGCCATATTCATCCCAAATCAGGTATTCTTTAGACCCCAATTCCTTTTTAAGTTTTTTGTGAAGCCAATTTTTTGAAATTCCCATCGACATTGCATGTCTGTATGCCATGACTCTCGGTATTATGACTCCCGTTTCAAAAATCCTTGCAAAATCCTCATAAATTTCATCTTCATTTTTACCCTTTTCATACCATTCATATACATCTTCAACATCAACGCCCAACCTTCTGGCAATTTTTTCTCCTGAGGTTTTGTTTTTTTCTATTTCACCGATAATGATTTCAAATCTTTCATCAAAAACAATTTTTTCAATTTTCTTTTCATTTTCTGCATATTCCTCCTTGCTCAGACATGAATTTTTAAATGCAATCTTACCTGATTTATGAGCCAAAATTGCCTGGCTGAAGAGCTTAAGCTTTAAGTCAAGAAAAGATTCATAAAACCGTTTGAACTTTCCATCTCCGGATTTGCCCAATTCATAATAGTATTGCAATTCATTTTCTGAAATTCTGGAAACCTTGATTGCTTTATTGAATGGTTTGTTTTTGAATGCATCAAGAAACTTATCAAGCAAATCTGGAATTACCTTATCTTCATATAGCTCAAATATTTCAACGAACCTTACAAATCCGCTTTTACCCCTATCGATAAACTCATCGATTGTTTTAATGGATACATCATAGATTTCAGATACCTCATTTTTGGATTTCAACTGCCTGAAACCGTCAATAACCAATTCTATTTCCATCTGCTCGTTGGCCTTTTTAAATTCATTGAACAGCGCAAGCTCTGAGTGGTTTAGCCATTTATCAATGAAATTATTGGAAAGGCCAACTTCTTTGGCTGAATCGGGTTTGTTCTTACCGTTTTTTCTAGACTTGATATACTTGTCCATAAGCAATTCAGTAGTCTTTCGGTAAAATTCTGTTGGATTTTCGTTTGAAATGTATCTGTCCTGGTCTTTAATGTACCATTTGTGGAATTCCTTTTGTGTTATTTCACATTTCTGAATTGCATTGTAGAAATCATAGCTTAAAAGAAGCTTTGGAAGGAGTTTTTTTCTGTTTGCAACATATTCCTCATCAAACCTATTGTGGAAATTGCTATTTTCACGTTTGCTGTTGTTGTAAATCATTGAAAATTCCTGCGGTGTAAGATTTGCTGCCCTTATGGCCTCACGTTTGCTTTTGCCGTCCTTGAGGGCATTGATGATCTTTCCTCTTTTTACCAGATTTGATGTTATTTCGGCATTTCTCTGTTTGAAGTCCCTTACGATTTCAAATTCGTCATGCATTAACCATGATTTAACCATCTTTTTTGGAATGTTCATCTTTTTGAGGACATGATTTTTGCTGAGACCTTTTATCCTGTAATTGAGATACTGGTTCATGAGTATTTCGGTGGTTCTTATGTAGAATTCAAAATAGTCCATTTCATCGGGATTGTACCATTTGTAGAAATCACCTTTCGTGATTTTGCTTATCCTGATTGCCTTTGTGAGGTTGTTGTTTCGGATATGTTTTAAAAATGTCTTTTGCCTTTTTTGAGTGTATTCAATATCAAATCTTTTGTAGAACTCATCGTCATCCTTTTTAGATAAGTAATAAATTTTATTGAATTCCTTTTCGCTCATTCCTGATAGTGATATTGCTTCGGTTAGTGTTTTGTTCCTTTTTATTTCTTTGATTAACAATTCCTTTTTGATTTCTGTAGTTTTGTTTATGAAATCCGCACTCATGAAGTTATTGAGCCAAAAATCATATATTTCGTCTGAAATATGGAGTTTCCTTTTGATTTTTTCCTCATCCATGTTTATTTTCCTATATCTGAAATAGTCATTAATCAGCAGCTCATTGAAGAGTATGAATCCCTCATTCAATTCTCCATCAAGAAAATCCCGTTTTTTGTTTTCAAACCATTCCTTCATGTTAAAATCATCCATGAAGGAAAGTTTTATGCTTTTTTTGATGTTTTCAAATTTCAGCAGATTATCTTCAAAATTCCTTTCGATTTTGAGACGCACCAGCCTGTAGAATTCAACATATGGCTTTTGGTTAATGCCTCCTTTCCAGTATGCCATTGTTTCTTTTATTTCCTGAGTGTCCATTTCATTTTTATAGAATTTGGTTATAAGCAATCCTATTTCTATGTATTCATCAATCTCACGAAGGTATTTTTTAAACTCATCATCGTTAATGTAGTAGAAATCCCCCTTTTTTAACAGGATATTCTGTCTTGAAAGGCTAACCAGAAGCGAAATTACCTCGCTTTCAGACAAGCCATAATTCATCAAATCCCTTTTGGAAAAGGCTGATTTTTCAAATGAATTCCTGATTCCCACCAGAAGGTTTGCATTTTCAATCTGTCTGTTGCATTCCTCACACATATTTGACTGGGAGCTTTGGTTTTTGCATCCGCATATTATGCAGTTATCAAAACTGATTATCTTATCTTCGGGTTTTTTATAATCGGGAATGTCCTGGTCCATGTTTGTGTCAAAAAAATCCCTGAAGTATTTTTTTGCAATAAAATAAAGCCTTTTGTGCAGGTCAAAAGCAAGTTTGCCTTCATCTTCTATGCTTTTTACGTTTTTGTGGATTCTGTTTCTTAGGTTATATGCATCCTGAAGCTTGTTTTTATAGATGTAGGATATTATTCCCAATCTGTAGAGGTTATCGATCTTTTTATAAAATGATATCAGATTGCGTTCAAGCTTGTTTTTTGATAACCTGTAGATGTCATTTACAAGGGTTTCCAGAAATAACGTTGCATCTGCAGTAACCGCTCTTGGAGAACTTATTACATCCTCCTCAAGCTTCATTCCTATTTCATACAGCTCGTTGTTGTGGCCTTTTAAAAAGTCAAAATTTGTCATTTAAATAGCACCTCGTTTTTTAAAAATCATTATATTTCATGTTTAATGCTATTTGACAAATTATATTTAAGCATTTGAATGATTAAAAGCAATATTGATGTTAATTTGTAATTTTACAAGTTTAAATCCATATTTATTATATTTTAAAATTTGTGCAAATCTATAAAAAACAGTAACACAAAATAATTTAGTATATATAAAATTGTTTAGGGTTATCATGATTATTGAGAAACTGTTTAAATGGAATCGATTTAGCCGTAAATTTGTTATATGGTATTTAAGTCGAAGGGAAGGTGGAGAATGGAGATCACCAAAACTTAGACAACTCTTTAAATCCTACAAATCAATCGATGCCGGTTTCGCATCCTACGGATGGGCCCGTGAATATATAGATGGACCTTTAAAAATAGGAAAATATGTAAGCATAGGCCATAACTTCAGAAGGATATCCCTAAATCATCCAACAGATGGCGTTACAACCCATCCCTGCTGGTTCAATCCATCCTTTGGCTGGGTCGACAGGGATTTCAGAAAACGCTCCAAACTCACCATAGGCAATGACGTATGGATAGCCGACAATGTAACCATCTTACCATCATGCAAATCAATAGGCAACGGCGCCGTTATTGCAGCGGGTTCTGTTGTAACCAAGGATGTACCTCCATATGAGATATGGGCAGGAGTGCCAGCAAAGTTATTGAAAAGGCGTTTTGATGAAGAAACATCAGAAAAACTAAACAGAACCAATTGGTGGGATTTAACAGAAGAGGAACTTAAAGACCATCTCGATGATTTTTCAAATCCACAAGACTTCATTAATAATTTTTCAAAAAAATAATTTCCAATTTTTCTTTTTCCATAAAGCTTTTTCTTTCAGCTATTTATATTAAAGTTGAAACAGAGTAGTTACTTGAAGGGTTCAAATCACTTCATTAATAATTTAAGGAGGTAAACAAATGGGTAATTTAAATGATTTGAAAAATGTAACTACTGTTAAATCATTCAAAAGTTTAAATGACAGCAGTGAAGTTGACATGGATTTGGTCTTTGTTCTCGACAAAAGCGGATCCATGTGGGATGTTGAAAAGGATACTATCGGTGGATTCAATTCCTTCATTAGAAGGGAAAAGGAAAATGGTAAAAACACCCGTGTAACATTAGTATTATTCGATGATGAATACCATATTTTATACACCAGAAAACCTATTGATGAAGTTAGTGAGCTTACAAGTGATGAGTATTACGCCAGCGGCTGTACCGCACTTCTTGATGCAATCGGAAGAACAATCATGTCTTTGGATGGCGAAGTGGCCAAAAAGGTAATGTTTGTAATTACAACCGACGGGCTTGAAAATGCCTCCACTCAATTCAAAAGAAAGGACGTAAAGAAACTCATCGAAAGCCATGACTGGGAGTTTCTCTTCATCGGTGCAGACATTGACTCCTATTCAGAGGCACAATCCCTTGGAATCACCGGAAAACGTGCTGCAAATTATGAAAAATCATCTGCAGGATTGGGAACATTGTTCAGTTCCGTTTCAAGGTTCAGATATGCATATGATACCGACTCCAAGGAAGAAATGGACAGAGGCTGGAAAGAAGATTTGGACTGATTTGTCTAAATCTTTATTTTTTTTAAAATTTACACTGTTTCAAAAATAACTGTTTCATTAGAAACATTTATATTCTTTTTTTAATATATCTTAATTCAGGTGATGATGATGGATGAAGAAATTTCCCAAAATCTTGTTAAAAATTCCCCATTTATTGCATGGATTCATAACATATCCCTGAATCAGCAGAAATACATGAAATCAAAGATAGATGATTTCGAATTTGATCATAATATGCGATATATCATTTTCATATATGACAATCCGAACTGCTCTCAGGAAGATATTGTAAACATGTTTGGCCAAAGCAAAGGAAACATAGCCAAGGTATTGAGGAAATTCGAGGACGACGGATACATTGAAAGGCAGATAAATCCCGATAACAGAAGAAAATACATGCTGAATACAACAAAAAAAGGCAGTGAAATAGTTCCAAAAATCAGAAAGATTTCAAAGGAATGGGAAGCTGAAGTTGGAATAAGCGATGACGATATCGAATTAAGAAAGAGGATAATGGAAATTGCCATCAATGGAATGAAACTGATTGAGTGATATTATGAAATTTGACCTTGAAACTTCAGTGGTATTCGTATCATTTATTACATCATTTTTCGCAGTATTTTTATCAGCAGGAATCGTTCTGGGAGTGCCGTCAATAGCCAGTGAATTTGGAATGAATAATATCATTCAAAACTGGATTCCGACAATAGCTCTGCTTGTTATTGCCGTATTTACACTTCCTGCAGGACAGATTTCAGGAAAATATGGTGTTAAAAAATCATTAATCGCCGGCGTAATCATTTTTATTATAGCTTCAATTGGAGCTAGCTTATCTTTTTCAACCGAAACATTTCTTATATTTAGAGTAATGCAGGGAATTGGAATTGCATTTCTAAATGTGTCTGCAATGGCCATGGTGGTGCAGGCAGTAAAACCGCAAAACAGAGGAAAAGCACTGGGATTTACAGTCACAGGAATTTATTTGGCAGGATCCCTTTCACCAGTATTATGCGGATTTCTGGTATATAATCTCGGATGGAGGTCAATGTTTTACTTTGTAATTCCATTCCTGATATTGTGTCTGATACTTATGAAGTGGAAAATTCCCGGCGAATGGAAAACTTATGAAAACAATGAAATCGATAAAATCGGATATGTCTTATATGGATTCGGCATTTTACTTTTCATTTACGGGTTTACCAATTTGATAAACATTTATGGAATTGTTAGTGTTGTTCTGGGAGTTATTTTACTGGTTATTTTTACCTTTTGGGAGTTGAAAGCTGAAAGCCCTGCATTTAATATTAATCTATTTAAAAACATGAAGTTCACCTCATCCAATATTGCGGCATTATGCAGTTATCTTGCAATTGCTGCAATAACAACAATACTGAATTATCATTTCCAGTATGTTAGAGGCTGGAACGCTCAGCTTTCAGGACTCATGTTAATAATAACTCCAATAATAATGGCCATAATGGCTCCTAATGCAGGTAAACTTTCAGATAAGATTCATCCGCAAAAGCTGGCGGCCATTGGTATGGGAATAGCTACAATAACTTTAATAATTTTAATATTTTTGGATGCAAATACTCCAATTTATCTAATCGTCATTGCAATGATATTGCAGGGAATTGGAATGGGACTGTTTACAACCCCAAATACCAATGCCATTATGAGTTCTGTTCCTCCAAACGAAACTCCTAATGCCTCTGCAGCACAGTCTGCAATGAGAACAATTGGACAGACCATGAGCCTGGGGCTTTTAACACTCATATTTGCATGGATAATGGGCAGCTTAAAGCTTTCATCACAATATGCAGCCATGATTGTTCAGGCATCACAGCTTATCTGTTTGATATGCACTGTCATTTGCATAGTTGCAATATTTGCATCATTGGTGGGAATAAAATCAAAAGATTCGTTCAACATATAAAAAGAGGGATAAATTATGAAATTCGATTTGGAAACGGTTGTAATATTTGTATCATTTATTACATCATTTTTTGCAGTATTTTTATCAAACGGAATAATCATAGGGGTTCCGGCCATTGCACAGGAATTTGCAATGAACAACGT
Source organism: uncultured Methanobrevibacter sp. (assembly GCF_947170395.1). Lineage (GTDB taxonomy): Archaea > Methanobacteriota > Methanobacteria > Methanobacteriales > Methanobacteriaceae > Methanocatella. Next base: position 16,393 of record NZ_CAMVTE010000016.1, read on the forward strand.
TATTCAGAACTGGGTTCCTACAATATTCTTTTTGGTAGTGGCTGTCTTTACAGTCCCGGCAGGACAGATTTCAGGAAAATTCGGTGTTAAAAAATCATTGTTAATGGGAGTTATAGTTTATCTGATTGCATCAATAGGTGCATGCCTTTCATTTTCAACAGAAACATTTTTAATCTTTAGGATTCTTCAGGGTGCAGGCGTTGCATTTTTAAATGTATCCGCAATGGCCATGGTTGTTCATGCGGTAAAACCTCAAAACAGGGGAAAAGCCTTAGGTTTTACAGTTACAGGAGTATATCTTGCAACATCCCTATCTCCGGTTCTTTGCGGATTTTTAGTTCATAACTTAGGTTGGAGATCAATGTTTTACTTTGTGATTCCATTTTTAGTTTTATGCATTTTATTAATGGTATTCAAAATCCCTGGAGAATGGAAAACATATGAAAAAGATAAAATCGATAAGATAGGTTCTATCATATACGGACTTGGCATATTGGCATTTATTTATGGATTTACAACTCTAACAACAACAAACGGATTGATTTTAACCGTTTTGGGATTGGTGATGCTGGTGATATTTGGAGCATACGAACTGAGACAGAAATCTCCGGTATTCAACATGAACCTGTTTAAAAACAGAAAGTTTACATCATCAAATATTGCAGCTTTGTGCAGTTACATTGCAGTGATGGTGGTTACTACAGTCCTGAATTATCATTTCCAGTATGTAAGGGGATGGGATGCCCAAATGTCCGGATTGATATTGATAATAACACCTATCATCATGGCTATAATGGCACCTAATTCAGGAAAACTTTCAGATAAGATTCATCCGCAAAAACTGGCCGCTCTTGGAATGTCAATTGCAACTGTTGCTCTTTTGATATTAACATTCCTTAATGCAGACACACCGGTTTATCTTGTAGTGATTGCCATGATCCTGCAGGGTATCGGAATGGGACTTTTCTCAAGCCCGAATATGAATGCAATCATGAGTTCAGTGCCGCCGAAGGATGCGCCAACAGCATCAGCATCACAGGCAACAATGAGAACTATAGGCCAAACTATGAGTTTAGGTCTTTTGACACTGATATTTGCATGGATAATGGGCAATTTGAAACTGGCTCCGGAATATGCTGCAATGATTGTTCAGGCATCACAGACTATCTGTGCAATCTGTACAGTAGCATGTATCCTTGCAGTATTCGCATCACTTGTCGGAATCCGCTCAAGTGACAAGTTCAACACAGAAAGACCGGAATGAAAAAAAGAAATAATAGTGAGGATTTAATTCCTCACTTTTTTAATATTGGTACCTTTAAAGGTACCCAAACTCTATTTTTTGAAGATTTAATATGGCAGTAAAAGTATTAAAGTGTCCAAAGTCAAGGAGTGAAAGAAATAATTATTTTTAATTTTTGGACACTGAAATACCAAATGCTCTGGCAGGGACTCAAACCCCAATCTCAAGCTCCGCAGGCTTGCATGCTATTCAATTACACCACAAGAGCATATACTAAATGAGTCTGCTGAGCGAGAAACTCTGTCTCTCTAACAGACTCACTAACGGTAGGGAAGGGATTTGAACCCTTGGATGTTTTACCATCAACGGCTTAGCAGACCGCTTCCATACCTGGCTAGGATACCCTACCAAATTTAAATGCCGGTAAAACCCGGCAAATAAATTCAAGGAAATGAGGTTAATTATGGAATCAACATTCCAAATGCGAACACTGGGATTCGAACCCAGAAACCAACCTTGGAAGGGTTGTATGATACCTTTGTCATCATATTCGCATATACTGGTTTAGCCTTGCACCAACATCTCTTCATCAGATGAAGTGTAATTTCTTAAACTGCCCCCACATATCTATAGATAATTTAAATGGGAACAGACGGATTTGAACCGTCATCCTTTGGTCTGGAGTCAAAAATGCTGGCCGTTACACCATGTTCCCCAAAGGTGGCATCCGGAATCGAACCGAAATAACTTGGGTTGCAGCCAAGTACCTTGCCAATCGGTCATGCCACCAAATTAATTAAGCGGCCCAATCGGGAATCGAACCCGAATCAACAGGCTGACCACCTGCCATGTTAGCCATTAACACTATTGAACCTTTATTTCAGTATTCCAGGCAGGCAGAACTATGAACAATCTGCCTGCCGCACAAATCAAATAGGCCTGAAGGGATTTGAACCCCCGACATTCACCGTGTAAAGGTGACACTCTGCCATCTGAGTTACAAGCCTATATAAGTAGATCCGATGGGATTCGAACCCACGATCTCCCGGTTATCAGCCGATTGCTCTACCACTGAGCTACGGATCTATTTAAATGCTTCCACATGGAAGCGATGAAATTATGGAGTTTGAAATACAAACTCCAAAATTCGGAGGTCATATTATGAAAGATTTTTTAAGATTTAAAATCTTAAGCGGGCCTGAAAGGACTTGAACCCTTATCACCAGATTAACAGTCTGGTATTCTACCTGTTAAACTACAGGTCCAAAGAGTGAGACAGTCAAAAACCGTCCCACAAACTTATCAACATTTTATTACTTTTTTATCATTTTTTGGAGTATGCAAGCCCCCAATAGTCCTGACGTATAGAACAGAACTACAGTGAGAATATTCGGATTCGAACCGAAATTTCCTGCTCCCAAAGCAGAGGTGTTAGCCAAATTATCACTATATTCTCAAAGTCTCTGTGAAGAGAATCGAACTCCCCTCCCAGGGTCTACAGCCCCATGCACTAGCCATTGTGCTACACAGAGAAAATTGTTAGTGCCAGCTACCGGATTTGAACCGATGACAAGGGGATCTTCAGTCCCCCGCTCTCCCTGGCTGAGCAAAACTGGCATTGAAAAGTCATCTAAAAATCTATTAAAATAATTGGTTTAAAGACTATACATACTGTAAATAATCTAAAAACTAAGGCATTGATCAAAATAAGTGTGGTGATGAGTAAAATATCGGTTGGATTATATCATTGATCAATAAGCCCAATGTTGGACTTAAACCAATACCTACTGCATTCCCACACAGAAATATCCTGCCTATATCTAATAGACTCTGTACAACTTGGGCATCTATTCATCATAATAATCATCTAATCTAATATTCGTTATAAATCACGCAATTTGTTTGTTCGTGATTAAGCTTTCCTGCTAAATAATAATCTGATTTAGCATATATATAAATCACTGAAAGCATTTGCTTTACATATGATTTCCACTTACTGAAAGCTATACTATAGTCTATTTTAGATTATATTTAAATCACTGAAAGCATTTGCTTTAGCCAAAAAAAGAATTGGTGAGGTTATTTTTCGGTGACTGTCTTTCCGCTCATGTGTTCAATGGTAATTTCAAACACTTCAGTTTTGTCCAAAAGGCGATTGATTTCATCTACGGTTTCATCATGGGTTGGGAAGAACTTATCTCCCAGATGGGTCAATTTAGCTATCTTTTCATCCCTGTCTGTCAATGTTTTAATCTTTCCGAACACTATGACGCTTTTGAATGTATACCACCATTCATTTTCATTGCGAACTCCCTTATCCATTACGCAGTAGGACACTTTGGAATGTTTTTTAACAGCGTCAATCTTGTGGCCCTTTTTCGCTCCATGGAAATATATTTTGCCGTCAACAAATACATGACTCATCGGAAGGGCATAGGGATAGTCATCATCTCCCAAAAGTGCCAAAACACCTCGAGGTTCCCTGGTCAGTATATCCCTACATTCATCGGCTGAAAGTTCCTGTCTGTGCCTTCTCATTTTTCTAAACATAGTATTATATTTGGTGAAACCATAAAAATATACTTATGGCAGAATTAACTTTTAGAAATGCAACCGAAGATGATGTAGGTCTGGTTTTGGAATTCATTCGCAAACTCGCAGACTATGAAAAGAGATTGGATGAAGTGATAGCTACCGAAGAAGAGTTGAAAAAATGGATTTTTGATAAAAAACAGGCAGAAGTCATATTTGCCCTTGAAGACGGCAAGGAAATAGGCTTTGCACTATTTTTCCTCAGCTTTTCAACATATATCAGCAATGTGAATCTGCATCTTGAAGACCTTTTCATTGACCCGGAATACCGTGAAAAAGGTTACGGCAAGGCATTGCTTAAAAAACTTGCAGGGATTGTTGTTGATAGGGGTTACGGAAGGTTTGAATGGACATGCCTTTCATGGAACAAACCGAGCATTGACTTTTACCTGTCTTTGGGAGCCAAACAGAAGGACTGGAACGTATTCCATCTAACCGGCGATGAATTAAAGAAATTGGCAGAGGATTAATATATTATGGCAGATTCAACCAATTCCAACCGCATTTTTTATTTTGATATTTTAAGAGCAATTGCAATAATCGGAATCGTATTTTGCCACGCTTCCATTTCATTTATTGTAGGTGATATGGGAAGCATGAACTTTTATTTTTCATCATTTTATGACTGTCTTAGGGATTTTTCTGTCCCGATTTTTGTAATGCTTAGCGGTGCATTGCTTATTGGAAAAAAGGATTCGCTCACAAAATTTTTCAAAAAGAGACTCTCAAGGATTTTAATCCCATTCATATTCTGGTATATCATATACACGCTATATTCATTTATAAACCTTAAACACGGCATTGACATTACAAATGCAGTCGACATATTCATCGGAAAGGGAGGAACTCTTGGTGTGGCCTTCTGGTTTATTTGGATGATTATAGTAGTATACGTTGCAGTATTTTTAATCAACAGACTTTTGCAAACCAGATACAACAGCAAAACAATCATTAACGTATTGACTGTGCTTGCTGTAGCGTATATTTTGATGTTTCAGTTTCATTTCTTCACAAGTGAATACTACAGCATGCTGATTAGCTATTATGCATCATTTATAAGCTATGCAATCATAGGTTACTTTTTGGCCAACACCAATTATCTTGAATCCAAAGTCAGCACAAACAAACTGGTTTTGATTACATTTTGCTTGTCAATAATGTTATATGTAGGCTATATTGTATGCTATGTAGTTCCAACATCACTTTCAAAAGGTTATTTCACCTATATCGGATATTTCCACATTCTGATACTTGTGATGTCTGCTGTCATATTCCTGTTTTTCAAATATCTTTCAAAAACACAATTTTTAATCAGTCTTGAAAACACAACTTGCGGTTCTGCAATCACCACATTAAGCAAGTACGCCTATGGAGTATATCTTGCCCACTATCTTATACTGTTTAACTTAAAATTGTTCATCAGCGGATACATTGCGATTTCAAGTCTCAATTCAATTATCTGGATACCTATACTTGTAATATCCACTTTGATAATCTGTCTGGTTATTTTATACATTTTAAATAAAATCCCATACATTAATAAAATAGCAGGAGTAAAGTAATTAACATGGAAATTTCAGCAAGCGAGATGAAAAAATCAATCGAAAAAATATATGATAGACTTGATAAGGTCACACCGGTTGATTTTGACTGCGGAAAATTATGTGGAGAAGTATGCTGCGTTTATGATGCGGAGGATTACCGCAACGAGGAACTTGCACTCTATCTTCTTCCCGGCGAAGAGCTGATGTATGAGGATTCCGATGAATTCGAACTTTATTATATTGATTCTTCAGAAATAAAATATCCTCACTCATGGAAAGGCCAGATTTATCTTGTAAAATGCATCAATCCTCCGAAATGTGACAGGTCAATAAGACCGATTCAATGCAGGACATTTCCGCTTATACCTCACCTTGACAAAAAAGGGGATTTTCATCTGATATTTGACGAGTCCGAATTTCCATACAAATGTCCTATAGTTCATGACCACATCAAACTGAATGATGATTTCGTAAAGACAACATATGAAATTTGGATGACACTTATGGCAAATCCTTTGGTTTATGATCTGGTGGATATGGACTCAAGAATGAGAGACAACAGAAAAACCAACTATGAGATTGTAATATGATTAAGAAAATACTTGTAATTATATTAGCATTATTCATATTGATGAATTGTGTGGCGGCTATTGATTCATCCAACTGGACTAAGGCAACAGTCGGCTATGAGGAGTTCAAGATACCTCCGCAATACCAAAATCCGTATGTAAGTGACTTTGACATGTATGAATTCGATGAGGACATTGATGTTTTTACAATCAGATTCGTCAATCCCAATCTGATGGAACTGTACGGATATTTCCTTGAAAGAGGACATGCAAAAAAAGTTAACGTTTCAGGTCATGATGCCGTTCACTTTACTAGCTATGACAGACATGATGAGGCAAACAATTCTAAATTATGGTTTTCAGCAGGTGAGGAATTCTATTATATTGCCTGGAGAGGTACAAATATCACCCCTGAAATAAAGGAAGTTGTCGCAAGCGTTTCTCCTTCAAAATATTCTCATAAGGAGTTCTATTCCATATTGGATGAAGAGTTCAAAAATTACAGGATTGTTGATGCTATAGAATCCCAAAGATATGATTATCCAAAATCAGACAGCGGCAGCCATCCATATGTATCACTTGGATCCAACGGAATCAATTATGGAATTATATTCTAGCTACAGTCTCCAGTTGATTTCTTCCACATTATTCTTTTTTAAAAATTCATTGGCCTGTTTGAAATGATTTGAGCCTAAAAAGCCACGCCTTGCAGAGAACGGTGAAGGATGTGAAGTAACCAGAACAAGATGATTCGGATTTGTAATCAATTCCTTTTTCTTTTCAGCCTGCTTTCCCCAAAGCAAAAATACTATCGGCTGGTTTTGCTGGTTTAATATTTCAATTACCTGGTCTGTAAATGTCTGCCATCCGCATTTGCTGTGTGAATTTGCATTTCCCTTCTCAACAGTCAAAACCGTATTCAGCAAGAAAACGCCTTCCTTTGCCCAGCTTTCAAGACAACCGGAATCAGGAATTGGATAGGAATATTCCTCATTGATTTCCTTAAATATGTTTTTAAGTGAACGTGGAATGGGATGGCCTTTGGGTGTTGAAAATGCAAGTCCGTGTGCCTGACCGGGTTCATGATATGGGTCCTGGCCTAAAATAACAACCTTGACATTAGCCAGAGGTGTAAATTTAAAGGCATTGAAAATATCATCATATGGAGGATAGATGGTTTTTGTTTTATATTCCTCATCGATGAAATCCATTATATTTAAAAAATAGTCCTTATCAAATTCGTCCTTTAAAACCAAATCCCAATCATTACCTATCATGGATTAAAGTATGCACTTTTATATATATTATGGTTTCTGATTACTGGTAGTGATTTTTAGAAAACTCTTCAATTACTTTAGAAATTGCTATGCTTTCCTCATCCTTAATGAAAATGTTATTTGTATTTTTAACGATTGAATTATAGAATTCAACAAGTTCATATCTCAAACCGTCCTCATCGAATTTGAAGAAATACTTTTCATTGAGGTTTTGGTTTTCAAATCTCACTTCAAAATATTCGGTTTTCCACCAAGGGGCAGGAACGTAAATGTAGCCATGGGTACCTGCAACAATCAGTTCCCCTTCCTTTTTGACACCTAAACCCACATTTCCTGAAGCTATGGCGTCATCGTATTGTATTGAAACTTTAGTATATATGTCAATACCTGTTTCTTCATCAAAAAATGAGTTAAAATCAATATTTCTATAATCAGTACCTAACAATTTGAATATTGCTATAAGAGGATATGTAATAAGTTCGTTTAGGCTTCCTCCACCAATGCTTTTGTCATATTCCCTAAGCGATTTGTCTGTTACAAGTTTGGTGAAAGTGGCATCCACATCCTTGATGTTTCCAATAACACCGCTTTTTGCAAGGATAATCAGTCTCTGGAAAGCCGGAGCATAAGCGGTTTTAATGGCTTCAAATAAAACCACATCATTTTGCCTGGCTATTTCAAACAGTTCTCTTGTTTGGGATTCACTGAGTGTCATCGGTTTTTCACAAAGGACATGTTTTTTTGCAAGCAATGCCTTTTTTGCAAATTCATAATGGGTTGTATGTGGCGTTGCAATATATACCGCATCACAATTGTCCAGCAGTTCGTCAAAATCAGTTGTATAGATGTTCAATTCGTTTTGTGTGGCAAATTCTTTGATTTTATCTTCATTTCTGCCATATACAACATCAAAGTTTATTCCACTGACATATTTGGATTCACGAATCATCCTTTTTGCGATTCTGCCTGCACCGATACATCCTATATTAAGAATTCCATGTTCCTGATTTCTAAGCTGAGTGCTTGAAACACCTTTTGTCCTGTCAAGATAAACGACATCGCAGTACTCTTTCAAATAATCGAATTTGCCAAGCCAATCAGATCCTATGACAAACAAATCTATATCATACTTCTTAATGTCTTCAATCTTTTGACCGGTATATTCCTCAACGATTATTTCATCTACCAGACCGGAGTTTTTAACGTTTTCTATTCTCTCAACGAGTGACTGGGTAACATTCAATTTACCTCGAGCCTTGTCATAGCTTTCGGAAGTGACTCCTACAATCAGGTAATCTCCCAATTCCTTTGCTCTTTTTAAAATGTTATAGTGTCCTTTATGAAATAAATCAAATGTTCCATATGTTATTACTTTCATAGTTTCCCAACTTTATCTATAATAGGATATATCTTGACAATACATTATATAATTAATTATTCAATTCCTTAAGGCGTTTCATCAATTCGTTTTTTGTTTTGCCATCACTTTTAATGTTTTGAATGGCAGACTTTAGAATGCTTATCTCATTTTGCCTGTCATCTTGTAAATTATAGATATCCGCAAGACATGTGTAGGCTTCACCATTGTCCGGATTAATGGCTAAAATCTGTTTGAAAACAGGTATTGCATCATCCAATTTATCTGACATCATCAGTGACTGGCCTTTATTCATCAAATCGGAAATATCCTTAACCTGATTCAACCCTTTTTGCATGTTTTCAGACACCTGTCTTTTTTCCTTTGCTTCAACCCTGTAAAGTGCATCGAAAATTTTTTCGGCATCTGATTTGTCAAAATTAGATCCTACTTCACGAGAGGATTTTTCCTCTTCCTTTTTGAAAATTTTATCAGTTAATCCCATGATAATATTATGATTTTTTATATAAAAAAAGTTAAGTATAGTGTTGGATGAATTCTATGATTGCATCAACACTTAAATTTTGCTGTTCTTCGGCTGTAATATTGGCTATGCCATCACCTGATTGGTTTCCATAATAACCGAATTGGGCATGGTTTCCACCTGGAATAACCAATTCTGTCACATTATCTTTCCATAACGGTTTGGATTCATTGTAGCTTTCAAAATTCATGACTCCGTCATTTGTACCGTAAATAGACAATACCGGTACATTGATTTCGTCAGTTGAATGTGATGCCAAAAATATTAATCCATCAATGTTTTCATGGTTATTGACATAGACAGTTGCCATAGCTCCTCCCAGGGAATGACCTGCCATGAAATAATGTTTGTAGCTTGAATTTTTGATTACATCATCAGCACTGTCTTTTCCAAGAAATGCCAGATTAAACGGCATTTGAACCATATAGCAATCTATGCCCTGGCTTGCCAAATCCGTGAAAAGCGGAAGATAAGATGTGTATTCCACCTTGGCTCCTGGATAAAATATTATTGCCGTATCATTTCCATATCCGTCAAGGAGAAGTCCATTCGATACGGGGACAACACTAACGTTTTCTGTTCCATTCAGATAATCAGTTGCAGTTTTTTGAGCATGATAATAATCACTGGCATACACAAAAAAACCGCCGACAAATAAAATTATAAAAACTATGATTCCAATTTTTAGTTTTTTACCCATTATATCCCTACAATACTATGATCATAAACACTATAAATATTATAATCAGGCAAAGGCAGCAGCCGAAATTGCTTTTAGTATTGTTATTGTCCTTGGCGATATTGTGGTTTTTTAAGACTGTTGTCTGAATTTGATATTTTTCCTGGTTGTCATATACATCACAGAGTTTAACTGCAACCCAAATTGATCTGACAATACTTACAAACATCAATAATAATGAAATAAGTACTGCTGTGCCTGTTAAATTCAAATTAACAGGCAATCCATATATAAAGCTGATTAATAAATATAAAAACCATGGCACTTCATACATTATACCTTCCAAAATCCAATTTTTATTGTTGTGTTTTGCTCCGATATAAATGAATCCGAATCCGTTCAGATACATCAGAAATGATAGGATTACCCACCATGATTTTTTGATTTTTTCTATAGCGTTCATATTTATTCAATTAAACTATTATTTGTTGTTTCTATTTTTTCAACTACTTTTTGACCATCTTCAGCCATATTAGAGAACATGTCGATAGTTTCTTTCATTTTTGGTAGGGCTTGCTGTTTATATGTACTTACATCTTCTATGGCCTGAAGTGCTTCCGCAAATGATGCTCTTAAAACATCAGGTGAAATCATTGCTTCTGCACTGTGCTTTTGAATTTCACTTCCTTGTTCCTTAAGCATATGGGAAGTTGTCTCAATAAGGTTTTCAGTGGTTTCATTTAAAATATTAAGCTTATCCATTACAAGCTTTTGATCATACAATGCGCTTGCAACCATTACACCGGTTCTTAAAGCTGAAACGGTTACGTTTTTAGCTCTGTTAACACCACGGATTAGCTCCTTGTTGTTTCTCCTGATAACGTTCAATGATATGATACCCTGTTGGTTAACAACAATCATCTGTTGCATATCCATGATTCTTTGTCTGAGAGGGAACAAGATTTCCTCTTTAACGAAAGCTATTTTATCCTCATCAACACCGTTGATTTCAGCTTCCCGGATTTGTGCATCTATGGATGCGTCCATTTCTTTTCCCAGTTCAATGTCGGCAATCAGTTTATTGGTGATTTCCCTTAAATAAGTTTCTTCATTCAAAAGGGTTGTGTTGTCGTTTTGAAGTACTTTACTGCTGTTGTCAAGTGATTTGATAATGTTTGAAATGGCAACTTCAGCCTTTTCATATTTCTCGAAGTATTTTCTCACCGGATTGAGCAGGTTTCCCAAAACACCTTTTTTGGCAAAATCAACCTTGCTTGGGTCCAAATCCTTCATTTGCCTTTCCAATTCTGACAATTTATCACCAATGTTTTCAGATTCTTTGCTTCCTTTGGATAAATCAACAACTCTGGTAGCCAACATCTCATTTCTGGAAGCGGACCTTGACATGTCTGTCATTCCGAAGTTATCCAATGGTTTGAGGATACTTTCCCTTTCCTGAGGATTGTTAAAATCAGCTTCAAATATTGCAGTTGCATTATTATCAGCCTGTGATTTAATGTTGGTATTTTCCAACTTTTTTTCTTCCTCTTTCAAGCTTGTTTCTACATCATTTTTAATTTCATCAATATCTAGTGAAAATTCTGCCATCGTATCACCTTATGTTAAAAAACTTATCTTATTTTTATCAACGTCATGTGTAAATGTGTCTATTGTCTTGTCATTGTATATGATTTCAACTTTAACATGATCCAAATCAGGTTTTTTATAGGTTGTATAGTACCCCACCATGATGTCATAATCCGTATCATAGTATACATTTGACAGGCTTTCGGTTTCCTGACCTATTTGGGTGTCATTGTCATCATAATATATTGTCTTAATCAGATATCCCTTCTGATTTGATGGAACGCTTGTAAATAAAACATTTGTCCAGATGTTATAGTAATGTTTGCCGTCACTTGAACTGTCATGACCGCTAACATCCTTAATGGTCAAGGATACATGTTCAATGCCATCATCAACATCAGCAGTACCGTTGTTGTCCCCCATTCCAAAACTGAGTATAATTGCCGCACCGACAATAACAACAGCTGCTATCAAAACCAGAAATATTTTCCCATTGGAGAATATGCTGTCTGAATTTCCGCCGATTTTTGAAATTGGGCTAGAGGAATCCTTTTTGAAAAAGTCATGTCCGCAATCAACACAGAAATGTGCATCATCGGGCAGTTCCTTTCCGCATACCGGGCAATTTTTAGTCATTTTAAACACCTAATATTCCTTTACAGATTCAATTAAGTTTTCCATATCATCCAATAAAACCTGAACATCACTGTCTGATTGATCTTCAGAGCTGATATTAATAACCAATTCGTTTGTTAAATCTTCAATTTGGTCTATGATTGTTTTCATGTTAGAAATTTTGTTGTCAAGTTCTTCCCTAATTCTCGGGGACTCTTCGGTTGCCAATTTAATAATGTTCATTGCAGAATCGAACTGGTTGTAGAATAATTTATGACAGCTGTCCACCATTGTAATGAACTTGTCATATGTGATTTGCGGAGGTTCGAAACGTTTGGCTATCAATTCCTTAACTACACCCTCCTTAACATCGAATAAAACCTTTAAATTGTTGGCTTCCCTTTCATAACTCTTTAATGATTCGACTTCACTGGTGTTTGCAACAGGAGTTGGGGTTTCTGTTTTTGTAACTTTTTTAGCTTCTGGGATGTCTTTTTTAGGTAATGTGTGAAGTTTTTTTGGCTTGTATTCATAGTTTTTAAGGTTAAATATGTAATATGAATAGACCAATGGTATTATAAACAGAATCAGAAGCACTATCATTAAAATAGTGTTTTTTGTATATATTACCGGAAGAGCAAATCCTACTAAAATTACATAGTACAAACCAAATATCCATGGGAGTGATTCATGAACCAGCAATACATCTTCCATGTCTCCTAATCCTCTGTTAAGCCTAATTTTGGCAGCAGCTTTTGAATCAGGAGCATATTGCAAAATCTCATCTTCGGTTAAAATGCCTTCCTTCGGCTCAATAATGAACTTGACTTCAGATAACGTTTCAACGCAGCTGACAAGGTTTCCTTCACTGTCATAAGCCTTGGAATTTATAAATTTTAAGGGAGTTGTCAACCTTTTAATTTCCTGTGATTTTAAATTTGACATTTGCCTCACTCCAATATTTTCAAATATATATTTATATTGTTCTCTTTTAAAACTTTTGTTTTAAAATTGTTACTACTGTGAGAATTCCTTTTCAAGCAGGATTGTTACAGGTCCGTCATTCAATAGACTAACCTTCATGAATGCTCCGAAAACACCTGTTTCAACATCAACATGTTCACTGCATTTGTCTACAAAGTAATCAAACAATTCTGTGGCTTTATCGGGAGCCAGAGCCCTGTGAAAAGAGGGTCTGTATTTTTTAACTTTGCCGTATAAAGTAAATTGAGGAACCAGAAGCAGTTTGCCTCCAATATCCATTACTGAACGGTTCATTTTACCGTCTTCATCAGCAAATACCCTTAATTTTACAAGTTTTCTGGTCAAATAATCGGCTTCCTGTGTAGTGTCGTTTTCACCAAAGCCCACCAAAACCATCAGACCTTCATCAATCTTGCAGGTGATTTTTCCGTCAACTTCCACACTGGCATTTGCAACTCTTTGAACTACAAGTTTCATGATTAAAATATGAACTTTTAAATATTAAAAATTAATTAAAAGAAAAAAAAGTTAGTAAGATATAATCCTACTATTTTTTGGCGAATTCGCCTAAGAAATTAACTTCAAGACCCTTTTTGGCTCTTTCATAGTATTCTGCAGTTGCTGAAAAAAGTGCATCTCCAGAGGAGTTCAATGCAGTTTCACAGGAATCCTGAATAACACCTATTATAAATCCGACACCCACCGCCTGCATGGATACATCAGCACCTATTCCAAAGAGGGAACATGCCATCGGAATAAGCAATAGTGATCCTCCTTCAACACCTGAAGAACCGCAGGCTCCCAATGTGGAAATGATACACATTGCAATTGTCATAGGAAGAGGCGCATATATTCCAAGGGTATGGCACACGGCAAGAGTCATTACAGTAATGGTTACTGCAGCACCTTCCATATTGATTGTAGCGCCTAATGGTATACTGATTGAATAGAAGTCCTTGTCAAGGCCTAACCTGTCACAGAGTTCCATATTGACCGGAATGTTTGCGGCAGAACTTCTTGAGAAAAATGCGGTAATACCACTTTCCCTAAGGCAGGTCAATACCAATGGGTAAGGATTACGCCTTAATGCAAATGCTGCAATAAGCGGATCGGTAATGAATGCAACGGTAGCAATACATACTACGAGAAGTAAAATCAGCTGACCGTACTGAGTAAATATCCCCAGACCACTTTCTGATACTGATGTGAAAACCAAACCCATTATACCAATCGGCGCAAACTGGATTATGGCCCTTACAACCATAGTAATTGCATCGGCACAATCTGTGAGAACATCCTTGGTTGAATCGCTTCCAATCATCTTGAAAGCAATGCCCAATACTATAGACCAGAAGAGAATTCCCAAATATTCACCTTCAACCAAACATTTCAAAGGATTTGAAAAAATGGTCATGAGCATATTGGTCATCACTTCTCCAAGACCTCCAGGTGCAGTTGCTGTACTGGCCGATGAAAGGTGCATGCTTACAGGATATATGTAGCTACCTGCAACAGCCACCATTGCTGCCAGAAATGTACTGAACAGATATAATATAATTACATTTTTAAACCTGGAGCCTATTCCGCTTCTTGCCTTGGAAATTGCTGATATGACCAAAACGAATACCAATATCGGTGCAATTGCTTTAAGGGCGCTTACAAATAATTGTCCAGGAAGGCTTATGATTGACAATTCAGGAGCAAAAACACCCAACATCGCACCTATAATCAAACCGATTATAATCTTTAAGATAAGACTTGATTCTGTCCACTTCTTTACTATGTTCATCATGATATTTCCTAAAAAAAGTTATCATTTGTAGTCAAGATGCATTAGGACTTCATCAGTAGTTTTGCGTACAACATCAGCGGCTTCCCTGAATTCATGAAGCTCAAAATCATTCATATGAATTGGAACAATCATTGCAACACCATTTTTGGAGAGCACTACAGGAACTCCCAGGGAAACTCCATATACCTCACCGATTTCACCATCCAAATATGATGAAACTGTTAGAATTTTATGTGAATCAGTAATGACCGTTGAAATCAGGTTTGAAATAGCATATGCAGGACCATATTCAGTGGCACCCTTTTTGGAAATGATTGTATTTCCTGCTTTTTTAAGCCTTTTTACAAGCCGTGGAACTTCCATATCAACAGATTTTACGAAATATTTCAATGGAATACCACCGATAGTGGTTGAACTTAAAAGAGGAACCATATGATCTCCATGTTCACCTATAACACGAGTATGGACTTCCGAACTGTTAATGTTAATCTGTTTTGAGAAATAAGCTTTAAGTCTTAAGGAATCCAAGTGATTTCCAACACCGATTACCTTAGATTTTTTAAATCCTGATGCCTTAAGGGCAACTGTAGTCATTACGTCAACAGGATTTGTGGCTACTAAAATTATGCTGTCCGGAGCATGGATTGCAATCTGACTGGCATATTCCTGGACAATTTCCGCATTGGGAATGGCCAAGTCACGACGGTTCATCCCTTCTTCACGATGAATTCCAGCAGTAATCAAAACAATAGCAGAATCTTTTAAATCAATATAATCTGAAGTTGGTGTCAATTTACAATCAATATCCTCTGCAGCAAGTGCATCATACATATCAAATGACTCACCTCGTGCCTTTTCAACGCTTTCAGGTCTTGCAAAGAGCACAATTTCATCAACAGTATCAGCCCTTGCAAGTTTGAATGCAACATTTTTTCCAATAGTTCCGGTTGATCCCATTATACTTACTTTTACCATATTTAATAATAGAACTTTAAATTAAAAATAACTTGCTATTCCAATAGTTTTATATGGGGCGAACGATTTAATTATATATCAGACTGGTGATAGCATGGCTGATGAAGAATTGAAAATGGAAACAAAATGTTATGACGCTAACGAATACGGATATCTCTATGGATTGAATCAAATGATTCCTGATGAGGAATTCGAAAAGGTAAAGCCATATTTCAGAAAATTCAAAAGAATGGACTTTGTTGAAGGTAATGTTCAGGTAACCGGAAGACCTGAAGGATGGAGATGTCTGGAAAAGGATGTTGCAAAGGTAGAGGAAATATTGGGCATTACAAACACTCTCGAAAAAAGGCAAAATAAAGTAAAGGAAGCATTCACGGACCCTGTCAAAAAGGCAAACCTCAAGGACAAATCCTATGAATGGCTGACAATGCTTTTCCAACAGACAGGTACAAGACCAAAGCAGGATCTCTCCAGATTAGCAATACACTCCACAAAAATGTATGACCCGCAGGACAGCTTTAAAAACGGATTTCAAAATGGTGAAGGAGAACTGTTCATATATACTCCTCATGGAATGTGGTACATTATAAACAACAGCGGTGAATTTTCCGATTTAAGTCTTAATAATGTAAAAACCTCCAATGGTGGTGCAATAGGTCACAGATTGATGTATGATGATTTGATAGACAGACTAATCAGAATATATACTGAAGAAAATGAATACAGTGGTGAAAAATTATATTGATTTCACCATTTCTTTTAATTTCTAATTTTATCGATAATCAAACCAACCACATAACCGATCACATATACAGGAACGGCAAAAATAAAACCTATTACTATGCCTACAATCAAATCAACATATATTGAAGCGGTTCCTACAGCCATCGTAAACAAAAAGAAAAACACAAACACACCAACACTTATTGATTTTGCCTTAGCAAATCTCAATTCATTGGTATACTTGTCTGTTTTGAAAAAAAGTTTTGTAATGATTGACTGTTCACTGCCTGCCAAAGTATTTGACTGAACTGAATCTTCTGGCTTTTCAATGATTTGATCTAATTTCGAACCGCAATCACGGCAAAACTGTGCTTCATCGATATTTTCATATCCGCAGCTTGGACAAATTTTCATGTTAAAATATTTGTTATTAAAATGTTATATATGTGTTGCATATTTCCAATTAAAAGTTTATTAATTTAGAAATCAAAACAATTAACTAGATTAAAGGTGGTTTAATAATTATGCAAAAACTTGTAAATGCACATTGTCATATCTATCCGGAAAAAATAGCTGATAAAGCAGTATTGGGAATTAGAGACTTTTATGATTTGGATATGTCCTTAAACGGCAAATTGGATGATTTGATTCGTGACGGAAATCAGGTGGGAGTGACACACTATCTTGTACACTCAGTGGCAACAACCCCAAAACAGGTAAAATCAATCAATGAATTCATTGCCGAATCCGTTAATACACATCCTGACCTTTTTACTGGTTTTGGAACCCTGCATCCTGACAGCGATGACATTCAGGGAGATTTTGATTATTTGATTGAACTTGGTCTTAAAGGTGTTAAGCTGCATCCCGATTTCCAGCAATTTGCAATGAACGAAGAACGTGCATTTAAGATTGGTGAAGTGGTTAGTGCAGGAGGAGTTCCAATGCTTGTCCACTGTGGAGATTTCAGATACAACTACTCCAATCCGGAACAGATAAAACCATTTTTGGAAAAATTTCCGGACATCACATTCATCGGCGCACATTTTGCAGGATGGAGCATGTGGCAGGAAGCAACCGAAAAGCTTGCCGGAACACCTAATTTATATGTTGACTTAAGTTCCAGCCTATATGATTTAAGTCCCGAAACCGCTCTTGATTTAATTCATAAATATGGTGCTGATCGTGTTTTATGGGGAACAGACTATCCGATGTGGGACTCTGAAAGTGAAATGGAATACTTTAAAAAAATAGACCTGAGCGATGAGGAAAGAGAACTTATAATGTATAAAAATGCATCCAGGATTTTAGGTCTTGATTAATTCTTTCATTTTTCAAATGCCCTGACTGCAGCAACTGCAAGAAGACCATCATCAATCATCTCTAAAACCTCTTCTTTTGTAAACCATCCGTAATCATCATGTTCTTCGCTTATAGTGACTTCATCTGTAGTGCATGAAACATTCATGATTAGCTGGATTGATCTGATTTCCTCATTGGTTTTACATGCAGTATAGTTTCTCTGAATAACATTGTATAGAGATTCGACTTCAACGTCGAGACCTGTTTCCTCTTTGTATTCGCGCTTCAGTGCGGCATCAAAGAATTCTCCCTTTTTGACTTTACCGCCCGGAATTTCCCAAAGTCCTGCATCATGAGAAGATTTTGATCTTATTTTTAAAAGAAGTATTTTTCCATTGTGTCTGCAAATGCCCTTTGCAGCCAATCCCCACATATTTGACATATTATCAACCAAAAAAAGAATTAAAAAGGGATTTAATCCCTTATTTTTTCATAGCTTTTTCAACAGCTACTGCAACAGCTACAGAAGCTCCAACCATAGGGTTATTACCCATACCGATAAGTCCCATCATCTCAACGTGAGCAGGTACTGATGATGAACCGGCAAATTGAGCGTCTGAGTGCATTCTTCCCATTGTATCTGTCATACCATATGAAGCTGGTCCTGCTGCCATGTTATCAGGGTGTAATGTTCTTCCGGTTCCACCTCCGGATGCTACTGAGAAGTATTTTTTGCCCTGTTCGAGACATTCCTTCTTATATGTTCCTGCAACAGGATGTTGGAAACGTGTAGGGTTTGTTGAATTGCCTGTAATAGATACATCAACACCTTCCAAATGCATGATTGCAACTCCTTCACGCACGTCATCTGCACCGTAGCATCTGACTTTTGCACGTTCTCCATCGGAGTATGCTTTTTCTTTTACGACTTTCACTTCTCCTGTAAAGTAATCAAATTCAGTTTCAACATGGGTGAATCCGTTGATTCTTGAGATAATTAATGCAGCATCCTTTCCAAGACCGTTTAAAATAACCCTTAAAGGTTTAGCTCTTACCTCATTTGCAGAGTTAGCAATACCGATTGCCCCTTCAGCTGCCGCAAAACTTTCATGACCTGCAAGGAATGCAAAGCATTCACTTTCATCACTTAAAAGCATTGAAGCAAGGTTACCGTGACCAAGACCTACTTTTCTGTCATCGGCTACACTTCCAGGAATACAGAATGCCTGAAGTCCTTCACCGATAGCCTTTGCAGCATCGGATGCCTTTTCACAACCTGTTTTAACGGCTATTGCAGCACCTAAAGTGTAAGCCCAGCATGCATTTTCAAAACAGATTGGTTGAACTCCCTTAACGATTTCATATGGGTCAAAACCTTTATCAAGACAAATCTGTTTGGCCTCTTCAAGGTCTTTGATACCATATTTTTCTAAAACAGGAATGATTTGATCGATTCTTCTTTCATAACTTTCAAATAAACTCATAATATCACTCCTTTCTAGGGTCTATTTTTTTAGCGGCGTCATCAAATCTTCCATATTGACCTGTTGCCTTTTCAATAGCTTCCAGAGGGTCAACACCATCTTTGATGAAGTCAAGCATTACACCCAGGTTGATGTATTTGTAACCTATAATTTCACTGTCTTCGTCAAGGCCTATTTCGGTAATGTAACCTTCAGTCAACTCCAGATACCTTGGACCTTTCTCTTTTGTTGAATAAATTGTTCCTACTTGGCTCCTGTGACCTTTTCCCAAATCTTCAAGTCCGGCACCAATCTGAAGACCTCCTTCTGAAAATGCAGACTGAGTTCTTCCGTAAACAATCTGTAAGAATAATTCACGCATTGCAGTGTTGATTGCATCACAAACCAAATCTGTGTTCAATGCCTCAAGGATTGTCTTTCCGACCAGAATCTCTCCAGCCATGGCCGCAGAGTGAGTCATACCTGAACATCCCAAAGTTTCAACCAATGCCTCTTCAATAATACCATCCTTAACATTCAATGTTAATTTACAGCATCCCTGTTGCGGTGCACACCATCCGATTCCATGAGTAAAACCGGAAATGTCTGTAATCTGTTTTGCTTTAACCCATTTTCCCTCTTCAGGAATTGGAGCAGGGTCATGATTAGCACCTTTGCGAACTGGACACATATTTTCTATCTCAGTTGAATATATCATTATTTTTCTCCAAAATTTTTTGCTGATTTAATATATCTGTTTTTTTATTAATGTAGTTTTTGAAAAAATAATAGAATAGCTTTAATAATATGAAAATATAATTAATCATATCAAATACTAGGTGAGTAGTTATGGATTTCATTTTAGTTCTAGCAAAAATCGAACCTAAAGAAGGTTGTCAAGACAGTATTATTGAAGTTGCAGATGATTTGATTTTTGAAACTTTGCAAGAAGAAGGTAATATTGATTATCAATTGTTAAAACCTTTAGAAGGTGACAGTTTAACATTTGTTGAAAAATGGGAGTCTTTAGATGCTCTTAAAAGACATATGGCTTCACCACACTTTTTAAACTTTAATGAAGAAACTGAAGAATTTGTTGAAAATATGACTATTCAAGTTATAGGTGCTGATAAAATCAGCCTATAATTCTATTTTTTTATTAAAATCATTTAAAATTAATTCTTTTTTAGATTAAAAAAATATAATATTTCTGAAATACATAGCATTATTATGAAAATATTCATCAATAAAGACCCAATTAGAAATATAACAACCCAAGTCTATGATTCTACAATAGAAATTTCTAAAAGCTTAGATATTGATGTTGTGGATGATATCGAAAAAGCAGACATTATTATTTCCATTGGAGGCGATGGAACATTTCTTAAATCAGCAAGATTATCTTCTGGAAAACCAATTGTCGGAATCAACACCGGAACATTAGGTTATCTTACTGAAATTTCACCTAAAAAAATTAAACAGTCCTTAGAAGATATTAAAGATGGAAACTACCATATAGAAGAGAGAATGATGGTGGAAGGCGAAATAACCAAATCCAACGGAGAAACTGTTAAAATTCCGGAAAGCCTAAATGAAATTGCCATCTCCAAAAATACATTTGGCGTTGTAAGATTTGATGCAACAGTCAATGGAAAACTGATAAATTCATATACTGCAGACGGCATTCTTGTATGTACTCCAACAGGTTCAACTGCCTATAATCTATCCTGCGGAGGACCAATTGTCGATCCGACTGCACATATAATTACATTGACTCCTATAGCACCACATACTGTAATTAACAGAAGCATAATATTATCAGATGACTCCACTGTAGAAATCAAAATCACTGAAATCAGAGAAAACACCAATTCATATGTATTATACGACGGAAAACCCATTGAAGTATTTGATGGTGATGTAATCAAAATTAGAAAATCAGAAAAGATTACTAAAATCATTAAATTAGAAAACAGAAGCTTTATCGACAATATTCGTGAAAATATTAGTTAATTGTAATGCAATCGTTCGGACAAATTGCCATACATACCTTACAGCTTTTGCAAACCTGAGGGTCACGAACTGATGAAACATTATCAACAATAATCAGTACATTGTTCGGACATGCAATTGTGCATTTCTCACACGCATCGCAATCATCTGTGTTAATGTCAATGTGAGATTCGACGATTTCCTCTTTTTTGTCTTTTTTATTTCTTTTAAAAAGTGAACCTAAACCCATACAAATAGTTTATTTAAAATAGTAATTAAAATTATCTAAAAAAATATTAAATGATATACATTAAACTATTGCAAATTTAGTTTCCATATCATCAATTTTTAAATTATCAGTATGTTTGTTAATATAATGTAAAACATGTTCTTCTAAATCATTTTTGAAATAGATATCTAGTTTTATCAAGTCAGAATTAATTAGTATATTTACATTTCCATCAGGTTTGATTAAAAATTCTTTTTCAATGTTTAATCTTTTTGAAGCAGAAAGAATTTCTAAATTTACTGGAAAATAATTATCATCAAAATCAAGAAAAACACCAATTTCAAAATCTATTGATTCATTATAATTATAATCTTGTTTAACTTTTATATTTACAATATCTAAATCATAATCATAGGTATATTCAGCATCTAATTGTTTTATTTCCATTAATGTTTCCTCCTCTTAATTGATTTATCGATAACAGTTAATATTATTATTTCATCTATATTTGGCAAGGATACCTCGACCTCTTTTAGGTCGAGGAGGAATTGCCGTTTTGTTTAGTTTGTAAACTAATATAAAGTTTACCCCCTATTCCTGGGTAAGTTTAGCCTTCGCCAATGTTATTTGAGAGTTTTATATGTGAGCAACACTGTTCTTACCATCTCAGAACTGTTTAATCGCCCACCTTAGAGCTACAGACTAGGCTTAAACATCTATAGGTAACTATAATATTTCTCAATAACGTAGACTTATTAATAATAAGTCTGAGGCTATTCAACTAGTGGATTGTGAAAATAACTCACAATCCACGACCTCTACAGGTCGTGGTAGTTGAATTTCATTTAATATATCTATAGCGATTGCCAAATCTCGAAATTTTGTATACTCATATATTAATAGAAATCTGCTCGAGGAACTCGCATCTTTTTCTATACCAACAGGTTTATCTTCATTTATTTTTTTAAATATTAAATCTTGATTTATAGATCTATCTCTTGTTCGAAATATCGAATGATTGGTATTTTTTATACCATATGGATTGTTTTTGATATTATATAAAACATTCAAAGCATCATCAATATCATAATCGATTTCCATCCCTCAAAATATCAATTTTTAATTATCAATTAATATTTTGTAATAATAAATATATAAAATTATTTTTTTATAATTAAATAGAAAATATTTTAAATAAAAAATGAACAAACCTACAACAATTTGCCAATAATAAATCAATATTGATTAATGGAAAGAAATATATAATCATTTAAAAGTTTTAAAAATAGGAAAATAGAATCTCTCCTGATAAAGAAACAGGAGAATTCTTGCACAAAATGTTAAAGGTTTAAAATTTTAAACCTAATTCATAAGCTTCTTTAAGCTTATCTTCCTGCTCTTCAGCCACAATACCTGCCGGACCTGCTGAACCTGCATCAATATGGCCAATCACATCATAGCCCATGAATGTGAACGGTGAGAATTTGGTAAGTTCAATATAGTCTGCATAGGTTCCTTCAGGCTGGTTTTCAGTAAATATCAATGCGGCTTTTCCGGATAAGCTTTTATCAGGGTTTTGACCAATTGAATAGAATCTGTCAATTATTAATTTTCCTTGTGCTGACATCTGACCGTAATAGATTGGTGTTGCAAAGATTACTCCGTCAGCTGCAACAAGATCATCAAGGATTTTGTTACCGTCGTCTGCCCTTACACATTCCGGATGTTCAGCACAGTACATGCATGCCTTACATGGAGCGATTTCACAGCCTTCAAGGAAGTATTTTACTACTTCACCACCGTTTTCTTCAATACCTTTTATCATTTCATCCATCAATACGTCACAGTTTCCGCCTTTTCTAGGACTTGCTTGTAATGCTATAATTTTCATTTAACTACTCTCCAATGTTTAATTATTAATATTTTAATTGATTAAATATATAAATCTATTTTACAAAAATAGTACTATGAAATTGTCCAAATCAAAAGTTAATACATATCTTAAATGTCCAAAGGAATTTAAATTTCAGTATATTGATGAAATTCCATCAAAACCAAACAAGTACATGTCCCTGGGAAGTGATGTTCATCTGATTGCTGAGAAATTCACAGACAAATTTGAAGATAATCTTGATGATATTGACATCCACAATGAACTGATAAAGGTTGCAAGCGATTTGGACATCGGATATGGACTGGACGAACATATTGACAATTTAGGCAAATTCTTTAAGGAAGTGTTTGTGGACAATGACTATAAACTGTATTCAAACGAGGAATACCTGATTGACAAAAAGCATCGCTTTTCTGGAATATGCGACATCATCCTTGAAGATGAAAATGGCCATTTGGTTGTAATTGACTATAAAACAAGCAATTCAAATTCATTTTCCAAATATCGCCTTGAATTGTGCTACTACAAATTGCTTGTTGAAAACGTATATCATAAACGGGTTTCTGCAGTCGGCGTTTTCTTTACAAAAAATGGGCGTTTAAGACTTTTGGACGTTTGTGATGAAGAAAACAAACGCAAATACTTAAGCTATTGTGAGATTGATGAAGCCATTGACACAATGTATGATGTTCGCGATAAAATCAACAGAAAAGAGTTTCCAGCAAAAAAACAGTATTTATGCAGGTACTGTACCTACAAAAAGCTTTGTGAAGATGAGTTTTACTTTTTTAGATAATTGTAAAAATTATTATTTTTTGAAATATATAAAAATTTAGGCATACCTAAAAATTTATATAGTATTCAACTCAACTATTATATAATCCTAATTAACTAATGGAGGAATACTTATGAATTTAGAAGGCGTAGAAAAGACAATGCTTTTAACATTATTTGCTAAAGCACAGCATTCACAGGAAAAAAACCACAAATTCTATGATAAAAAGGCAATAGAAGTCATATCTAAAATAGATTATGATTTCACACTAGCTGACAAGGACATGAAAATGAAAATGGGAGTAATCGGAAGGACAATTGTTTTAGATGAAATGGTGTCAGATTACATTAAAAAACATCCCCATTGTACAATAGTCAATATCGCATCCGGAATGGATACAAGATTCAACAGACTTGACAACGGACTTATAAGATGGTATAATGTCGATTTGGAAAACTCTGCAAATTTCAGACTTAAATATATCAAGGACAACGACAGGGTCAAAACTTTGGCATACTCAGCAATGGATGAAAAATGGACTGATGAAATCAAAATAGAAAGCGGCAATGTATTATTCATAATTGAAGGCCTTACAATGTATCTTCAGGAAAGTGACGTTTCAGACATTATGAAAATCATCAATGATCACTTCGCTCGCTGTACAATATTCATGGAAGTGATGCCGCCAAGTTCTGTTGAAAAAACAAAAGAGATATCCGTTGAGGAAACCGAATCCGAATTTACTTGGGGAGTTCAGAAAGGCCAAGAGCTGTTAAAAATAAATCCCAACTTCAGATGGGTACGGGACGTTAACCTGTTTGACGGAGTAAACAAGTATAAACCTATAACAAGATTGTTTACTTGGATTCCGATGATTAGAAATAGAATGGACTATATTGCAGTTCTGGAAAAATAATTTTAATTTAATGTGAATTGCTTGGCATTTTTCAAGCTTTCACAAAAATTTTAAAAAAGTCAAACATTATTTTACCGCAACAACCGTCATCCATTCAAGAAACTTATCTGATATGGAAACATGACCATAATCATCATCCTTTTTAATTACATTTCCGTTTGATTTAATTATCTCCTGTTTGTTTTTTCCGTCTCTTAAGTAGACGGTTATATCACTAAATTGATTGTTGGTTAAAAATTTTGTTATTTCAACATCATCATATACATTCATATCTATTAATTTTTCAGATAATTTCATCATCAGGTTGTCTGATCCGTTAGATTCCATTCCAATTAGAAATATTCCACCGGGTTTTAGAACTCTTTTAACTTCACCAAAGCACTTTTCAATGTCAGGCCAGAAATATACTGTTTCAAATGCAGTTACAATATCAAAGGCATTGTCATCATAAGGCAAATCTTTAACATTACCGTTATGGATTTCCACAATTCCCCTTTTAATCAAATCATCATTAACTTCACGTGAAAGGTTTACACTTTCGATGCTGTAATCAATTCCATAGACCTTTTTTGCTTTTTGAGCCATCCTATTGACATTAATGCCGCCCCCACATCCAATATCCAAAACAATATCTTCCTGTGAGATGTCCAGATGCTTCAGCCCCCATAATGAAACAGGGGTGTGTTCCTTGTTCATTGATTTCAGCTGAATTTTACCCAGTTTTCCTTTCGGTTTTCTCATATTGTCAAAAAATCCCATCATATCATATCCTTAATAGCAAATGAAGATTTTCTTCAAAATAACTAATCTGCGATTAGATTTGCTCTTAATAGATAATTGATTTTAAAATTATAAATATTTTAGGCATACCTAAATTTAATTATATATCATATTAAATCATAAAATTAATTGAGGTTAAAAAATGACTAACTATAAATATTACACTGATGGCGCTGCAACTATGATTAAGGAAAATGGCCAGTATCTTAGAGAAGCAGGAGGATGGGCATTCATAACACTTAAAGATAATGAAATCGTATCAAAACAATCAGGGGGATGTCCTCTCACAACAAACAACGAAATGGAATTATACGCAATATATGCATCCCTAAGGGATTTCATTGACAATTCATCTTCAGACGACATGATAGAAATCTGTTCAGATTCAGGATATTGCATTGACATATTCACCAAATGGGCTAAAAACTGGAAAAGACGTGGATGGAAAAAATCTGACGGAAAACCTATCAAGAATTTGGAAATCATTAAAGCAACCTGCGATTTGATTGCACAGATAGGCAAGGAAAACGTAACATTCACAAAAGTCAAAGGCCATTCATCAAACAAACTTAACCGTGAAGCTGACCAGCTTGCAGTTTCAGCTAAAATAAATGCTAAAAAAACTCAAAAAACAACAGGATATAACAATAAGCCAGATTCCCTTTTGGGAACAAAAAAAGAAAAATAAAGGAAGTGAGGATCTATGCCTCGACTTCATCAAAATCGACTTTTTCACCAAGAACCTTAAGTCCAATGTATAAAAGAACAATACCTACTGGAAGTGAGAAGTAGAATGGAACTCCTAAACCAGCCGGGATGTAACCAACAAGGATTGTAATCGCAGCTACAAATATAGCATAGTACATCTGAGTACTTACGTGATCGATATGGTTACAGCTTGTTCCCATGGATGAAAGGATTGTTGTATCTGAAATCGGTGAACAGTGGTCTCCGAAAATAGCTCCGGTCAATACACCACTTGTACAGACGATTGTAAAGGACATGTCTCCTGAACTGATTGCCCATGCAAGAGGAATAGTAAGAGGCATCAGGATACTCATTGTACCGTAGGAAGTACCTGTAGCAAATGAAATCAATGCACCTAAAATAAAAATCAGTGTAGGTACAATGAATGCAGGAATCGTACTGCTTAAAACACCTACAAGGTAATCAGCGGTACCGACTTCACCAATTACGGTTCCAAGTGACCATGCAAGAAGCAGGATTACACCAGTAATAACAATGGTTTTCATACCTCCAACCCATTCGGATATTGCATCTTCGAGTTTGAGGATTTTTTGACCTACTGCCATTATTATTGCAACGATGGAAGCTAAAAGTGCTGCTTGGAATAACGCTACAGATGCATCGGATTGTGACAATGCTTCAAAAATACCATTGAATGATAACGGAGATGTTTTCATCAATGTAATTAAAGCTTGATCTTCCCCACCTAAAATGGTAGTGTATCCACTCCAATAGAATGCGATAAGTGCACCGATAATAAGTGTTCCGATAGGAATGATTGCATTCCAGACAGATAATTTGATTCCTTCAACAGGTTTTACTTCATCAAAACCAGGAGCTTCTAATGCTTTAACTTCTTCGTCTTCTTTTCTAGCACGAGCAGCTTGTTCTGCTTTTTTCATTGGACCGAATTCATATAATGTAATTGCTGAAATCACAATGAAAATTAAGATAAATATGTTATAGAACCTGTATGGAATTGTTTGTAAAAATATTCCAAAACCGGTTACGTTAGTTACACCTACAGACTCAAAACCAGCAGCAATTAAACTTATTTCCAAACCAATCCAGGTTGAAATAATTGCAATACCAGCAACAGGAGCTGCAGTTGCGTCCACTACAAATGCTAATTTTTCTCTTGATACTTTAAGTTTGTCCATAACAGGTCTCATAATCGGACCTACAATTAATGAGTTTGCATAATCGTCGAAGAATACACATAATCCCAAAAGCCAGGTAAATAACTGAGCTTTTCTTGGAGTGTCAGCCCTTTTTGCAAATGCATCTGCAAGAGCCTTTGCCCCACCCATTTTGGTTACCAATTGGATGATACCACCAATAAGTAAACATTGGAGGATAATACCTGCATTCCAAGGATCAGCCATACAGCCAATAATATGTGAACCCATTTGTAAAAAAGCGTTTATTGCTGTGGTGATAATGTTCAAGTCATTAACACACAACATAAATTCCCCAACAAACACACCGATGAACAAGGATACAATTGTTTCTTTTGTTATTAATGCCAAACCGATTGCCACAAGAGGTGGTAACAGGGTTAGAATTCCGAAACGAATTGCATTATCGTCTCCGGCAGGTGCTTGGGAAATCCATAAAGATAATACGAAAAGACCTATTATTGCAATAGCTGCTATCAAACCTAATTTCATATTGTCATTTATTTCCATAATCACACCATTTTTCCTATATATTCATAATTCGTAAAAATAATTCTTGATTTTTATTAACAATCATTTAGAAAAGCATTAATTTTTTTAAACACTTGATTAAATAAAGCCTTGCTAAAATCTTAAATAATTGAATTATAAAGTATTATTTGTCTTTTTTAGTATAAATATTATAATTATTTAATTCAACATTAAATACTATTTAATAGTCAAAAAAACCAATTATTATATAGTTTAAAATAGTAATCTTATTAATAGGTGAATACATAATGAAAAGACTTTATGCATTACTGGTAATTTTAATTATTCTATACATCGGCATCAATGTTGGTGCGAACAATCTGAATCTGACAGGTTCGGATGCTCCTGTTGCCGATGATTCAGGTAACGTCACATTAGGTGAAACAAATTTTTCACTGGATAACTTTACCGAGAATAAAACTAACGAAACTGCAATAAGTTTATTTGATTCCAATTATAATATGACCATTCTTGTTGAAAAGCTTGACAATGGTCAAAAGATTGGAGATATTGCATCCGGCGCATATTCCTCAGGAAATTACACTTCAAATCAAACTATTGATCAAAACGGTGTAACAACATACTTCCTCTACAATGAAGGCCCTGAGTCATATGGTGCGGACATCTACTTCAACAAAAACAATCAGAATTATAAAATCAGCGGAGATGGAATCGATTATGCAAACAGTGATTATTTCATCAATAACTGTAAAGGCATTATTGACAGTTTAAACTCCGGTAATGATTCAAATGGCTTAAGCAGATGGTAGGATAATCTAATTATCCTCTATTTCTTTTTTTAATTCTTCAATGTCATCGCCTTCAAACTGGCTGATATAATTCAAAACTATTTCTTTAGGTTTTAAATCACGATTCAAATAGAAGTATTGCTCAAAATTAGTGTAGTTAAACAAATCCAGATGATATTTTTCAAAATAATAGAGAGGATGACTTTTGAAGAAAACATTGCCCTTTTGTGTTATTTCACCATTGACAAAATAGCCACTATCCTCAAGATACTCCTTAAGAATCTCCCAATCAATATCATATGTATTTTCTATGGTGAAAATCGAATATTCAATTTCGATTCCTTCTTTGATTAGCTTTAAAAACTTATATGCAACATATCTTATATCCTCATTAAGATTCCCATCACAGACATTGATGGAATCCATCAGATTATTTAATGTCTCGTCAGGATTGTATTCAAGATTGATGCCGCAGAAATGGCAGAACCTGTCATGGTCATCTGTCGGCATGCTACAGTATGGGCATGTATCTGCATGCGATTTTATTGAAACAGACTTGTTTTCATCAAAAAGATATGCAAGTCTTATCAAAAGTGATTCGTTGACTATCATTCCGGCTTCATACTCTTCAATCATCTGCTGTTTAATCTGAAACGCCCTGTCATACGTTACATGGGCATCGTCAATTAAAGATTCTATGTAGTGTGAAAATTCATTTTCACCACCTACGACTTCCTCAAGAGTGTATGATTTTACCGGAAGCTTTTCCTCCAAATCCATAAGGACATTCATTATTTCAACATCATGTTCAATGAAATATTCTTTCAGCTCATCAAAGTAATTCTCATCAAGTTTGTCTCGATTCTCCATGCATCCGTAATGGATTATATCATAGTTGAGAGGACTGCTGTAGGCAATTATACCCTCATCGACATCGAGAAAATGAATGCTTGCAGCCATGTTCAAATCATAGAAATGAGTAGAAAGCTCTTCGGAGGTTTCATACTGTCTGTTTGACATTACATGATCGCCGGGTACGATAAATTCCAGTGAACTTGCAACCAGATTATCGGTTATCCTTTCTGCAAGACCATGTTTAATGAGAAGTTCAACCACAAGTCTTGTCGGCTCGACTATGCTTGGCTTGTTGTATTCAACCATTGTCCTTTCAAGTTCCTCAAAAAAGAGATTGTTTCCCCTAAACTCGGGAAGAACATAGATATTGTTCAGGGCAGCAGTAATGAATTCACGTGAAAAGTCATATGAGCAGAATCCCACAACCTTATTTTCAAAAACAAGTTCCTTGAATAGATTGCATTCATTTGCCTTCAATAGGATTCCTTCATCTCTTATTGCATCGTATATATACCTATAATGGGTTTTTAAGATATCGCATACGTCCAATGTGGATTCGGTTAGGAAAACCTTTTGAGTGTTACCGTCCCTTATCAAATAATCCATATTCTGCCTCTGAATTTAAAAAATTGATTAAATTAATATAATACTTTTTTAATATTTAAACCAATTGGTTTAAATTATTTTTTAGGTAAAACTAATAATAATATTTAGTTAAATCAAAAATCGAGAAATAACAAATAAATTAAAAATTTAGACATACCTAAATTTTACTATACTTATTTAAAATTTCATCACTTATATAGTTAAGGGAAGAAAACAAATATTAACAAACAAAAACATAATTAAAATGAGGATTTATCATGAATATTTTAGTTATAGGTGCCGGAGCGGTCGGAATCGGACTTGCAAGTTCCCTTTTAAGTCAAAATGCAAACGTTTCCATATATGCAAGAGGCGAAACTGCAAAAGCCATAAAACAAAACGGAATTGAAAGGACAGGACTGTTTACACATTATTCATTTAGAAATGATGAATTGGATGTATATGAAAGCTACGCGGAAATGCCAAAAGATTCATTCGACTATGTATTCATCACATCAAAGACAACAGCCAATGACGACATATCCAAAAGGCTGAATGAATCAAGAGACATCCTGAAGGATAACTTCAAGATAATTATTTTCCAAAACGGTTTCGGCAATGATGAGCCGTTCCTGAGGTTCTTTTCACCCAAGGAGGTATTCTCAGCACGGGTGATTACAGGATTTGCACGCCCCGAAAGACACATCAGCGAAATTACCGTCTACACAGAACCAATACTGATAGGATCACTACAAAATCAGGATCCCGCACCTCTGCAAATCATAGCAGACATGATAACATCATCAGGAATCAAGTGCGAACTTACAGATGAAGTCGACAAATATCTGTGGGCAAAAATGCTTTACAACTGTGCACTTAATCCTTTGGGAGCAATACTTGATGTCAACTATGGAAAGCTAACCGAAAACCAATATACAAAAGATTTGATGGACAGCATCATAGATGAAATATTTGAAGTCATCAATGCCAGCGAATATGAAACTCTTTGGGATTCATCAGAGGAATATAAAAAGCTATTCTACTCAAAACTGGTTCCCGACACTTATGAACACTTTTCCTCAACCCATCAGGACATTAAAAGAAAAATAAGAACTGAAATAGATTCACTTAACGGCAAGGTAATTAGTTTGGGTGAGGCCTATGATGTTGATGTCAGCACCAATAAAATTATCTACAAACTGATAAAAGCTATCGAAAGTAACTTTTGATAACCCAATGGATACTAAAACTTTATATATGTTGAAAATCTATATAGTATTGTTCATATTGTTATATACTATTTTTTTATAATATGAACAATGGTGATGGTTGAAATGAGCATTCGTTTGTATTCCTTTAGTGGTGTTTAGGAAGAGAATGTTCATTTGTTTTTAAAAAGCTTATTTTTACATAATTATTATAGTGATATCATGAGTGAACTTAAACAATTAATAGAAAAATTTATAGAACTTGATGACAGTTTAAATGAAAAAGCAGAACAACTGGACCAAACTGAAGAGGCCTTCGAACAATTTGAAGCAGAACATATTGACCAGATCAATGAATTGAATGAAACCTACCACGAAATCGAACACATGGTATTTCATGAGGAGTTCATAATCGTCTCCAACAACTCAAGCGATGAAAAAGAGGTTGTTGCACTAATCATCAGCGATGAAAACGATGAAGAGGAAGAGTTTGTCATTCCAGTATTTACTGATGAAAAAGAAGCTGAAACTGCAATTGAAGAGTTCAAACAACAGTTCGGAGACATTGAATTTATCTGCGATAAAAAAACCGGAAACGAAATCGTAGCAGACCACCATGACGATGAAGACTTCATTGGTCTTGCAATCAATGCACCACAACTGGACTTCGTTATTGCAACCGAAGACGTTCATGACTGCTGTGAATAGTATGAATCCTAAAGATTATGAAGACTACCAGAAAAATAATGTAAAAGCTTCAAAAAGTCAAATTAAGGAATACATTCAGGTATATGCTGAAATGGCCAAAAAGCTTAAAAGCGAAGATGCAATTGAACTTGAAGCCGTAAAGGACAACATCAGAAAGGCATACCCTGAAGAGATTTATTTCACTTTGGTTGACGAGAAGGAGGATTTCGTCAAGTTAACACTGACAGAAACCACTAAACAGTATATCATCCCAGTCTTTACAGACATCAGGGAATATGCCCTTGGAAGTGCCAAAATCTCCAAATTATTTTTGGACAAGCTCGAAATGAAGGAAATAACTCCAGAGGACATTTCAAAAATAGCCGAAGAGGATGAGCTGTTTCAGGGTTTTGTAATAAATCCCCACTCACAGAACTTCAATATGGACAGGAACGGTGATTTTTGATGAAACTCATTTGTCCGACAATCGGTGAAGACGAGGAAAGGGACTTTCTGGTTACAGGCACATTGGATGACTTTAAAATTATTGTCTTTTCAAGTATGGATGAATATGAAAAGGGCATAAGACATCTGGAAGTAACTGATTATAAGCCTTGTGAAGTCTCAATGGAACTGTTTGAGGAACTGTCAAAAAAGGATGATGAATTTGCAGGCATCATTTTAAATTTGGCCAGTGAAAACAGATTCATTTCCAAAAATGAAATTTTGGAAAAATTATAATATTCTATTAACATTTTTATACCAAGAAATCATATACTTATTATCATGGACAAAAGGCTGTTGTGGATAGACTGGATGAAGACTGTAGCCATTTTCGGCATAATCGGCATTCATGTTTCATCCCAACTGCTTAATCCTGACTTTTTATTTTCCCTTAAATGGTATCAGGGGGTTTTTGCAGCATCGGCATTCCGTTTCGGTGTGATACTGTTCATTATGGCTTCAGGATATCTGACATTAAGAAGACAGCAGACGATTTATGAAATTCCCAAACGTTTCAAAAGAATTTTTGTGCCGTTTGCATTCTGGCTAATATTATACTGCATCATTAAAGTTGTTTTTCAAAATGTATTGGGTCCAACCTGGAATTTAGGCGACCTTTTGGGTTTCATTTACAGAGGATTTCTGGACCCTACAGTCATTTCCATTCAGTTCTGGTTCGTTTACATGATTTTGGGATTATACATCTTTTCACCAATCCTCAGCAGATGGATTCAGAATGCACCAATCAAGGAAATAGAATACGCCTTATGGATTTGGATTATCGTAAGCATATTGCAATTTTTCAACGTGAATTCACTCATTCTTGACTATTCCAGATATTTTACAGGTGCTATAGGATATTTCATTTTCGGATATTATCTGACAGTCAAGGATGATGATTTATACCGGAACAGAACCTTCGGTATGATGCTGTTTTTAGTGGGAACTGCAATAACGTTTTTCGGAACAATATCATTTTCCATGGTAAGTTTTGACCAGTCCCTGTTTTTCATTAAACTTGGAGACATCACTCCAGGAGCATGTCTGCAGGGAATAGGACTGTTCATAGTCATATTCAACACCAATTTCGATAATTTCAACAGCAGAATAAATAACATTGTCATGAAATTAAGCGAGTCAAGCTATGGAATATATCTCGCCAACATTCTGGTAATCAAGGTTTTGGAAAAGATTCATATCATAAATCTTGATAGTTTCACACTGCTGAGCATCATCATTTCAACCGTTTTGGTTATTATCGTCAGCGCAGCAGTCATTGATATTATGAACATGATTCCAGTACTTAGAATCTTTTCATCAAAAAAAGCGGGAAAAACAATCAGCATTAAAAATTTAAAAATTAAAAAAAGAGTATGATATTGAAGAACTACTCCAATTCTTCTTCGTCTTCTTCAATAATATCATCATCCCCATAATACCTGTATCTGTAAGCCATTTTAAATCCTGCATCAACTTCCCTTTTAGGTCTTCTTTTACGTTTGATGTTTGGACCGTTCATATCTTTAAAAGAATCCTGAAACGGTTTGGCCAGATTTTTGTTTTCACGGTAGTATGTGGAATTCTTATGTCTAGTATGAGGTGCCTTATACATCCTTTTTCTTAAAAGCCGCCTTTTACTAGTAACACGTCTAATCACAAAAATCACTTATCTGTTTCTGTTTTTGTTTTTGGTTGCAGATTTATCTAATGTGGCCTGGATTTCATCAATCCTTTCAACTACAACTTTGATAGCTTGTTCTCCTTGACGGGTAGGGTTAATACCCTGTTCAACAAGCAAAGCATCTCTGATATCTCTCAATCTATCAATTGAATCAATTTTCATTATAGTACTGTAAAACATCCTAACTGTCTCCTGATAAACTTAATATATAATATGAATTTCATATTAAAAAATGTTTTTGACAAAATGATGTTTTCCAATAGCTAAGTTAATTAATCTTGAGGAGGAATATTTAATTATGTTTGAAAAATTGCAGGTAATCTATTTGGCGGGAGGCTGCTTCTGGGGTGTTGAAGCCTATATTTCAAGGCTATTCGGTGTCAATCAGACGGAAGTGGGATACGCCAATGGCCGAGACCTTGCACCCACATATGAAAAGGTTTGCACAGGAAAGACCGGACATGCCGAAACAGTCAAGGTCACATATAATCCCAGATTCATTTCTCTGGAAGAAATTTTAGAGGAATTCTTTAAGATTATCGATCCATACACCAAAAACCGTCAGGCAAATGACATTGGAACACAGTACAGGACAGGAATTTACTGGCAGGAGGAATCACAGGCAGAGACTGTTTTGAAATTCCTTTCAAAAAAGCGTCTTGAAGCTCCTAAAAAGATAGTTGTTGAAGCAAGAGCCATACTCAATTTCTATCCCGCTGAAGAATATCATCAGAAGTATCTTGAGAAAAACCCGCAGGGCTATTGTCATGTTGATTTAAATTCAATAGACGTGAAAGGATTCGAACATTTAAATGATGAAGAGTATAAAATAACACAGCTGTCTTTAACAGAACCTCCCTTTAGCGGAAAATATGATGACTTTTTTGAGGAGGGTATATATGTAGACGTAGTAGATGGTGAAATTCTATTCAGTTCCGATGACAAGTTTGACTCAGGATGCGGATGGCCTGCATTTTCAAGGCCCGTTTCAGAGGATGTGATTACAAAAAACAGGGATTTTTCCTATGGAACAACACGCATCGAAGTTAGAAGCGCAAAGTCAAACTCACACCTTGGCCACCTGTTTCATGACGGACAGGGAGGCTCTCAAAGATACTGCATCAATTCCGCAGCATTGAAATTCATACCAAAGGATGAAATTGAAGAATATATTAACAAGAAAAACAAAAAGTAGATACAATGAAACTGGAAGAGATTAAACATCCGGAGCTTAAAAATCATATCAACATGATTTATATGCACGGTGAAAACGAAAACCAAAAAGCCATTGAGAAAACTGAAAGTGAAATAAGGGAATACATCAAAGACCAGGATTTCATCATATCAATCGAAGATGAGAAACCGGTTAAAATTCCATATGCCAATGATGGTGAATATCTGGTGCCCATCTTTACCGATGAAGCCGAATACATCAATGGAATGCAGTACTTTTCACTTAACGTAATGGATGAAAACAAGGAATATATAATTGAAAAACTGGATTACTTTAAAAAATTAAAAGAAGATCCTAATTTCTTAGGATACATCGTTAATATAGCAAGAGTAAGTTATATAATTAACCCTACTCTTTTATAAACTCTTTTTGGATTTGTGAAACGATTTCCACAAATCTTTTTGAAACCTCATCGCTTGGGTCAAGTGTTGAGATAACACCTTCCCTATTAGGGGATTGTGCCACCTGCTCTTCGATTGGAAGGTCACCCAAATATGTGATTTCCATTTCATCAGCAAAAGCCTTTCCATTGCCTTCACCGAATATGTAGAGTTTCTCATCACAATGAGGACAGATATAATAGGCCATGTTTTCAATAAGACCAATCTTATCTATATTCATCATTCCAACCATCTTGACACATTTCAAAACATCCTCCTGAGACACTACATTTGGTGTAGTTACCATAATCACAGCATCAGCATCAGGAATTGTTTGCAGTACAGTCAGAGGTTCATCTCCTGTGCCCGGCGGATTGTCGATGATTAGATAATCAAGTTCTCCCCAATGGGCATCTGAAATCAGCTGTTTGATAGCTCCTGTTTTTTGAGGTCCTCTCCAAATGATTGGTGTATCGATACTGTCCAGTAAAAATGCCATTGACATTACCTTAAGGCCGCTTTCAATGGTTACCGGAAACATTGAGTGTTTGTATTCTTCCTGTTTTGCTTTGATGAATTCAGCTTTCTCTTCATCGTTTTCGAATGTTTCTTTTGCCATAGCTCCTTCGGTAAGTTCTTTAAATACTTCAAACTGGTAATTGCTGAAGTTTTCACCATATAACTCCAAACCCAACATTTTAGGAATATTCGGTCCGTGAATATCAGCATCCAAAATACCGGTTTTGAAACCAAGTTTCTGTAATGTTTCAGCAAGATTTGCCGCTACGGTAGATTTACCTACTCCGCCTTTTCCGCTCATGACCACAATTTTGTGTTTGATTTGTCCAAGGTTTTTAGCGAGTCTGATTTCTTGTTCTATCATTTGCCTTTGTTGTTCAGGGGTCATTTGGCCTCCGTGACCATGATGACCGTGTCCATGTTCTGCCATTTTATCATCTCCAAAATAATGTAATTAATTGAACTTTTTACTTACTTCCTCTACAGCAAGGATTAGCGGATCTGTAACCATTGATACAGGAGGAGCATATGCAAATTCCATATTGCTTAAATCAAAGCAGGTCAAACCTTCGGTAATGGCCAATGTCATTGTATCAATTCT
>NZ_CAMVTE010000017.1 GCF_947170395.1 uncultured Methanobrevibacter sp.
AGAAAATATTTTCCCCATCTTTAAATAGACTTTGATTACAGTGCATTCCACTACCGTTAATTCCAAGGAATGGTTTTGGCATGAATGTTGCTTTGAAACCTAAGTTATTGACAACTGCTTTAACAGCCTCTTTAAATGTTATAACCGCATCAGCTGTTTTTAAAGCATCAGCATATTTGAAATCGACTTCGTGTTGACCTGCTGCCACTTCGTGGTGACTTACTTCAACATCGAAATCCAATTTTTCTAAGCCCAGTACGATTTCCCTTCTGATGTCAGTACCCTGATCCAATGGTTCAACATCAAAGTATTCCGCTTCATCTGCAGGAACGTATTTTCCATTTTCATCTTTCCTTATAATGAAGAATTCAGGTTCAGGACCCATATTGAATTGATATCCTCTTTTTTCTGCTAATTGTAATGATTTTTTAAGAACACCTCTTGGATCACCATCATATGGTTGTCCATCAGTGGTAAAAATATCACATATAAATCTGGCAGTACCCTGCACCTCCGGCCTCCATGGAATTGTTGAGAAAGTGTCAATATCTGGTTTTGCAAGTAAATCACTGTCATTAATTGAAGCTAAACCTGCTATTGATGAACCATCAAACAGTAACCCGTCATTTACAATATCTTCAACATCACTTGCTTTTTTAAGAGGCACCGCCATACTTTTAGGCAATCCATGAATGTCTGAGAGCTGTAACTTCAAAAATTTTATATCATTTTCATCGATTGTCTTAATTACTTGGTCTAATTTGTTATCTTTTGCTGACATTTTTTCACATCATTTTTTGAGTATATTAACCACTAGTTTAATAATATGAAAAGTGGAAAAACACATTTGACTAAATGAATTTAATTAAATACATTGTCGGAAGGAAACTTCCTTCCGACTAATATTTATATCGGCATTGATATATAAATGTTTTGAAAATAGCAAAAATACAAACTAGAAATTCATCTTCTTTTTTCTTTATTTCCAAATATATATATTATTATATTGTCAAGTAGCCAATCTTTTTCAATATACACAATACATATTTAGTTTGCCTGTTGAATTAGCGAATTGCCAGAATATCCAATAACCGATTACCTAAATTTTTGAATATTAATCTCATTTTTTTGAAATACAAACCTTTAAATATTATAAACAATAATAGTTATATGTCGGAAGAATACTTCCGGCAAATATATTCCGATATATCGGATTAACAAATTATTATAAATTAAATTATTATAGAGAAGATAAAATGGATATTATATTTAGTTCAGGCGATACCGCATGGGTGCTTATTTGCAGTTTACTCGTACTTTTAATGAG
The DNA here is from genome assembly GCF_947170395.1 of uncultured Methanobrevibacter sp. Taxonomy (GTDB): domain Archaea; phylum Methanobacteriota; class Methanobacteria; order Methanobacteriales; family Methanobacteriaceae; genus Methanocatella. Next base: position 1,328 of record NZ_CAMVTE010000017.1, read on the forward strand.
TATTCCTGCAGTCGCATTTTTTTATGGAGGATTAAGTAAACGTAAAAATGTTTTAAACACAATTTTTTTAACTTTCATCGCATTTTCAATTGTAAGTGTAATTTGGGTGACATTCGGATATCAGTTTGCATTCGGTAGTGATATTTCCGGCCTTATCGGATCACCTACAAATTTCTTCCTGCAAGGAATTGCATTAGATGATTTAACTGGAACCATTCCAACATTATTATTTGTTATGTTCCAATGTGCTTTTGCAGGTCTGACTGTAGCACTTATTTCTGGAGCACTAGTTGGAAGGATGAAAACAAAAGCATGGATAATATTTACAATTTTATGGGCTTGTATAGTCTATGTCCCTGTAGCCCATTGGGTATGGGGAGGCGGATGGCTGGCACAATTAGGCGCCCTCGATTTTGCAGGAGGTGCAGTAGTTCATATGAACTCCGGTGTAGCAGCACTGGCCGTTGCATTAGTATTAGGTAAAAGAAAAGACACTTCACTGATTCCGCACAACTTAGGATATGCAGTTCTCGGTGCAGCATTACTCTGGTTCGGATGGATGGGATTCAATGGAGGATCAGGACTTGCAGCTGATGGACTTGCAGCAAATGCAATAATCGTATCAAACGTTGCAGCTGCATTAGGTCTAATCGTGTGGACTTCATTAGATACTTACATTGTTGGAAAACCTACAGTTTTAGGCGCTATTTCCGGAGCTGTTGCAGGTCTTGTAGCAATTACTCCTGCAGCAGGATTTGTCGATGTTCCTGGAGCAATGGTGATTGGTGCAATAGCTCCATTTGTATCATACTTTGCAATATACTACTTAAAAGCAAAACTCGGATACGACGATGCTTTAGATGTATGGGGAATTCACGGAATGTCTGGTGTTTGGGGAGCACTTGCAACAGGAATCTTTGCAGTGCCTTCCGTAGGCGGAGTTGCAGGATTAATTGCAGGAAATCCTAACCAGGTGGTTATTCAAATAATCAGTATTGTTGCCACACTCGGATACTCATTTATTATAAGCTTTATACTTGCTAAAGTTCTAGACAAAACATTAGGCGGAATAAGAGTAGAAGATCATGAAGAAATCGGAGGTCTCGATGCAAATCTTCATAAAGAATCAGCATATAATCTTAACTAGGTGTGAAAATGAAAAGTATAGTTGCTATTATTAGACAAGAAAAATATCAGGACGTTAAAAAGGCCCTTTTAGATGTAGGCTGTGAAGGTATGAACGTCACTGAAGTAAAAGGGCGAGGAAGTCAAAGAGGAATTAGAGAAACTTACAGAGGATCCAGTTATTGTATTGATTTAATTCCAAAAACACGTATTGAAATTGTTGTCAAGGATGAAGGTGTTGACACCATTATAGAAGCAATTAAAAAAGGTGCATACACTGGAAATATTGGAGATGGAAAAATATTCATTTATCCAATCGATAACGTGATTAGAATAAGAACCGGTGAAGAAGGGGATAAAGCAGTGTAGTCATACCATTACAAATTTAAAAATTAATATTATGAAGTGTATTCACTTCATTATCTTTTTTTATATTAAATCAGCACCCATTACATTATCTTTGTTGAATACCAACTAAAGAATGTCAAACTCTTTTTTCCCAATATATGTAATTGATACCAAAATTATGGCCATGAATTAAATTTATATGTCTCCAAAATTTAAATACCTTAAAATGTTAATTATATATTATTTGTTTAAAAATACTTAGCTTCCATTTGGAGTCTGTTTGTATGAAATTATTTGTTGGTTACATTGGCAATGCAGTAAGATATGCATTAAGCGACAGAAAGGGAATCATAGTAATCAGCACCCTCATGGCAATTACCTCCATTGCCACCGCAAACCACCATCTCAACTCCTTCTGGAGAATGTTAACTGTAACTCTGCTTATTGTTATGGGATACGGATCATATGTATCGTGGTATACTCTTAAAGGTTCAGATGAACATCCAAAAATCACCAATTTAAAAAAGCTGACCTGGGAAGGATTTAAAAAATCCGCAATTACATTTATTTATTCCATAGGTCTGACTTTCTTTTTTCATCAGGCAAAAGTGAATTTGAACGGCAAAATTATACTTTCAGTAATTTTCATTACCCTCTTTGCACTGACATACCTGTGTTTAATCGCAGGATTATTAAACAGATACCTGCATAAAGGAAAATTTATAGAGGCCTTCAATCTCCGTGAAATATGGGCTTTGGTAACTTTATTTGACATTAGATCTTTTTTAAGGGTTATAGGTGCAGTTATCCTCTCACAGGCATTTGCAATTTCAGTCGTTGTCGGATTCAGTGACGGATTCGATTTAATCGAACTTCTGAAATCCCTTTCAACATTCTTTTTGGCGCCGTTTTTCTATATTGCTGCCAAAAGATTTGTCGGTTTGAACGTCCGTGAACTTCTAAAGAATACCTCAAAATAGACATATGGAGAAAAGTAACACAACCCACATGAGTTTTAATAAAACATAGCTTTTAAACAGCTTCTTAAATATGGTAAAGTTTTATATCAATATGTATAGTTTGTAGAAATCCTCATTTACATTGAATATTAGTTGGATTTCATCACCAAAATGTGAATATATATTATGTGAAATCCTGCTTTGAAAATGGCAAATGAAAAAAAGAATTGAGAGATATTATCAACTATCACATGAGTTTCTTATAACTCTCTTCAAAGAATGAACCGTATTTTTCAAATATCGCGAGAGTTGCTACCTCTTTAAAGTCGAAAAAAATAGTAAAGAAATCAAAATAATTGGATAAACAAATAGTCCCGAGCGGAGTCGAACCGCTATCTTTGGGTCCAGGGCCCAAAAGGATTGCCACTACCCCACGGGACTATGCAATTATTTTTAGAAATCATCATATATAAATTAATTCTAAAAAAAAGTAGAGATAAAAGTAATGAAACTCTATTGAGTTTTCTTAAAATTATCTCATACATTAAAATTTAATCCTTAAGATATTTAAAAATTAAATATACTCCCATAACTGCACTTAATACGAATCCTATAAATCCAATTGCAGAAATGTCCCAGACTTTTGGCCCTTTATCTGCCAAGATTGCGATAGATGAACCAACAAGCAATGCAGCTACAATTAATGATATGGATAACTGATTTTTCAAATCATCCAAACCAGTGTGGTTCATATTTAATTCTATTTCGCCTTTTTCAACCTTGTCAAGGGTGCTGTTAAGTCTGTCAGGCAAATCTTTTAATAAATGTTCAATTTCAACAATATAGTTAAATCCGCCTCCAACAAGGTTTCCAGGTTCGAATTTTGATTTAATCATGTCTTTAGCGAATGTTTCAAGTTCACCTGTAAGGTTGAAATGTGGATCTAATTTGTCTCCAGCTTCCTCAATAAGTATTATTCCCCTTCCAATCATTACAAACTCTCTTGGAAGAACAATATTGTGGTTAATCATTACATTCATCAAATCATCAAATATTCCATCCATCTGGTCCATGTCAACACCAATGTAGGCATTCAATAGGTCGTCAACATCTTCTCTAAACTCATCAGTGTTCTGTTCCGGAGTGATAATGTTCATGTAAAGCAACTGATTAATTAAATGATGTGAATTTCCATCCAACAGAAGCAGGACTAATTGAGCGAAGTTTGAACGGAATGTGTCGTTGACTACCCCCATCATTCCAAAATCAATGTAACAAAGTCTGTTATCGCGGGTTACAAATAGATTACCTGGGTGTGGGTCTGCATGGAAAAATCCGTCAATCAATACTTGTTTTAAGTAGGATTGGCATCCGTATTGTGCGATTTCTGCATTGTTGATGCCTTCGATTTCATTGTCATATAATTCAGTCACTTCATACCCATCAATAAGTTCCATATTTATGAGCTTGGAAGAACAATATTCTGCGATTTCCATAAAAAATACAGTGACATAAACTGTAATAAGTCCTAGTAAAATGAATATTATGAAAATAACTGGATCATGCTCATATAATAATGAAATTGTTTCAGATATATTTAAGATAAATTCTTTAAGTTCAAAGATTGGAAAATCAAGCAATATGGAAATCAATCCTAAAACGGAAACCTGTATCGTCAAATAAAAAGTATATACAACAGCTCCTTTTAAACCAAAATTAATCAATTCATTAAATTTTATTTTAGGTAGACTTTTACCTCCGTTAATCACATCCTGAGTAATCTTTAATCCATAGCCCAATACTATTAAAAGCACAATTAATGAGGTTGACTCCATGAGCCCGCCAACTACATGAGTTATGGTTTCAAAAATCATGAATTGGACTAAAACAATACTGAAAAACCATTTATTCCCCAGAAATATTTAAATGAACCTTTAAGCATTGAATTTGGCATTGTAAAACCTCATTTTAATGTTATCCCCATCTTTTCAGCCAGGGTTTTGCTTAATGCATCATGAAATAAACCGCAGCTATACTTGGCAGCACAATGATAATTGTATTGACAATCATCCTGAAACGACGTCTTTTCCATTGTTTTGGTGTTAAATCTCTCATTTTCGGAATTTTCAAAATACTCAAAATAATTCCTGCAGACATGAAAATGAAATAGGTATTGATGAGGAACAGGTATCCTGCCCCAAGGAGCATGTCCCATCTTCCGTTTGCAACGGAATATCCGCAGGTACATAGTGGCGGCATTAATGCGGTTGCAATTGCAACACCCGGAATAATAGTGTTTGCCTTGTCCTGTCTGGTCTGCCCGATGATTCCTGCAAGTCCTCCGAAAAATGCTATGAGTACATCAAAGAATGTTGGTCCTGTTCTTGCCAGTAATTCAACTGTCGGTTCCTTAACAGGAGAAAAGAAAAAATATATTGCTGCTGCACTAACACTGATTAAAATCTGCATTACAAAACCTACCGCATGCTTTCGAAGAAGCGGATAATCAGATGCCACACTAGCATATGCAGAAGCGAGAATGCTTCCCATCAAAGGCGAAATCAGCATTGCCCCAATAATTACTGCAGTTGAACTTACATTAAGACCAACTGAAGCAATTACCATCGCACATACCAGCACACACATATTTGTGCCTGTAATTTTTCCACCATCCAGAAGGCGTGAACGGATCTCCTCATTTGATGCGGAATCTTCGGATAATGAAAATATCCTTTTAATTTCATCTTTTAATGTTTCCTTATGCTTGTCATGTTCACTCATTTTCTCATTCCATCAAATATCATAAAAACTTTTTAAAAATAAATCATACCTTTTCAAATATTAAAAATTAAAGTAGAAAAATTTTTAGAAATAAATCAACTTCTAAAAATTTCCTAAAAATATTAATGTCCCTTAATATAAAGAACAATTCCTGCTATAATAGCAATTAAACCTAAAATGGACACTATATTGAATGCAAATCCCATCAATTTAAAACCTATCTTTAAAAATAATGGCCCTACTGCACAGAATAATAATATTAAACCTACGATTATAGCAATTATTCCACCGATTCCTCTCATTGTTTCACCGCCATCCTTAGTTAGTTACTATATTACTAATTAAAATTATGGAGATAATCTTATATATAAACTACATTTTTTTAACACAAAAATCCCTTGAAAAAGTATTCTCCATCACTTTAAGATACAGTTAATTGGTTCGGACTAACGAACAACTTTAAATAGTGTTATATGTCAAATATCTTTTCATGGGAGAACATAAAAAACAATTATTATATCTGACACTTATATTTCTAACAGTTATAGATGTGTTATTAATGGCATATGTATTGCTTCATCCAAGTGATTTGGCATTAAGATATAGTATTTTTGCCTTTGATTTAATTGTGTGTGTCCTGCTTTGGATAGAGTTCATTTATAGCTATTGGCATGCCAGTGATAAAAAAGAGTACTTAAAAAATAATTCAATGACTATTTTGGGAATGCTTCCGATTGATTTTATATTTTTCAGAGCATTAAGAATAATAAAACTAATTCAATTAATTAAATTGTTTGCTTTAGCTCGTGAAACCGAAGGAAAAATCTCCAAATTTTTAAAACAAACTTATCTTGATAAAATAATTTTTGTCATGATTATTTTTGTTTTTTCCATAACTGTTTTGATTCGCATTGTTGATTCCAATATCAATGATATTTTAACCGCTTTGTGGTATACTATTGTTTCTATGACCAGCACTGGTTATGGGGACATTATTCCAGCCACTAATTTAGGAAAGCTTATTGGAATGATTGCAATGACTGGTGGAATTCTAATCTTTGCTTCAATTACAGCAGTAATATCTTCACTCTACATGTCTAGAATTAGCAAGGATAACCATGATGAGCTAAAGTCAAAAATTGATGAGTTAAATTCCGAAATCGAAAAATTAAATAAAAAGATTGATGAGCTCTGAATATTTTAACTAAATAGCTGGCTAGTTCTAATGGTGAATTATTAAGACTATACAAAAATAGTACATACGCGGTGTACTAATCTGAACAATTGTCCAATAATCTTGTTTTAATATAATCTGCATTTCATTACAATGCAAAAAAAAGTTCAGACTAAATCAATAATGTGTAACTAAAACAAATTGTCCTAATGAAATATCACACAATATAGAAAATATAAATTTTTAAATCTAGTACAATGAATAAGATTTCTTATTAAAAATTTAACTATTTTTAGATTTTATAAGAAACTATTAATCTAATTTCAAGATTTAATCATATACTTAAATATGAGTTAAAATAAAAATCATATCAGATACTAATTTATTAGAGTGATAAAAATGGATAAAAAAACAAAAGAGCGTTTGGGCGAAATAAGGGAAGTTATTAAAAAATATGGCTTCGATGAAATTTTAGGTCAAACCGTGAAAAGCAAAATACACAAAAAAGACGTGGAGGAGGATTCATCTAATCTTTTATTGGATGATGAAATTCCCGTAAAATTAAGATTGATGCTTCAGGATTTGGGAACTACCTTCATTAAGTTAGGCCAGCTATTAAGTACAAGACCAGATATCGTCGGAGAAAAAATTGCAAACGAATTGGCCAACTTGCAGGATGATAATCCCGCCATATCCTATGACCAAGTCAAAACAATAGTTGAAAGGGAACTTGGTGGAAACATTGATGAGTTATTCGAAGACTTTTCACATGAACATTTGGCAACCGCATCCATAGGCCAGGTTCATGAAGCCCACTTGATTACTGGTGAGCGAGTTGCAGTCAAAGTGCAAAAAGAAGGCATCACCGATAAAATCGATCTTGACATAAGAATAATGAAATATATCGCCAATCGCGCAGATAAATTGAAATCCAATCTCAGAAAATTAAATCTTCCAGGAATCATGGAGGAATTTGACCGTTCAATTCACAAGGAAATAGATTACAACAATGAATTCATGAATATGCAACGCATTGAAATGAATTTTGTAGATAATCCGAAAATACACATTCCAGCCACATATTCCAAATACTGTACCGCAAAAGTCTTAACAATGGAATTCATAGATGGTACAAAACTGAATGACGTTTATGAAAGCGACAGTGACGAATTCGATAAAAAGCTTTTGGCAAAAAATGTTATCGATTCCTACCTTCAACAACTGTTCATTGACGGATTTTTCCATGGAGATCCACATCCTGGAAACATAATGATTTTAGAAGATAATGTTTTATGTTATCTTGATTTGGGCATGATGGGATTCTTTGACGAAGAATTCAAAAAGAATCTCTCCGAACTGATGATTCTATTGGTTGACCAGGATGTTGACGGATTAATTAATCAGCTAATGTATATGGACATTCTGGATTATCACATTGAAACAAGAACCTTGAAAAGAGATTTGAACGATTTGTTCGGAAGATACTTCGGTGTCGAACTAAATCGTTTCGATGGAATTTTAGAAGAACTGATGAGTCTTATGCAGGAATATGGCGTCATTTTACCAAATGAACTGGTTACAATGGCAAGGGGAATATCCATGGTTGAAGCAATTGCACATAATTTAGATCCGGAAATTGATATTTTCGCATCAATAGAACCGATTGCTAAACAAATCGCCAGACAAAGAATCAATCCTAAAGAGTATCTAAAAGGCAAGAAAAGCAATATAATCTTATATGAACACATGCTTCAGGCATTGCCAAAACTCCTTACAAGAACCATTCACAAGATTGACAATGAAGAATTGAAATTTAAGTTTGAAGTCGACATTAACGACAAGGTTTCAATAGTTGCATTGGTTTGTGCACTCCTAATAGGTTCTTCAACTGTTACTTTTGGACCAATGGCATTTGACATGCCAGTAATTTCTTTAATCGGCTATATAATAGCCATAATCTTAAGTATTATTGGCATTAGAAAATTTGTGTTTTGAACTTCCGCCAACTTTTAAGAAGTTGAGGTATTCTTGCATATTTATAATAAATATCGAATTATGAGGAATATTTTTTCTTCATTATCATCTTTTTTTAAATTTCATCTTTTCAAAAAAAAAAAGATAATTTTCTTAGTTCATTTTAGGCGGATTTTTCAATTTCTTCAAGCACCACATAAATGATTTAGCAATTATGTACACAATATATAAATAAGTTCTTTGACTGAAATTTGTTTAAGAATACTATTTGAGAAGGGGATAATATGGCCAATTTTTGTAGTAACTGCGGATCAAAATTAAGAAAAGAGGATAATTTTTGCTCTAACTGTGGAGTTAAAATAGATAAATCCGATATGGGACAGAACCCTCATTTAAACTCCATGCCCGACAGCATAGAAAAAGAGATGGCCAAAAAAGAACTTAAAAGAGTAGTGGGTGGACGAATATTATACAATAAGACTTTTGGTAATGAATTACACAGAAATGGTTTAGATGTTGTCATTACTGGAAAAGCTATCAGACAACAAGTTGAAAAGGAAATAGACTCCGGTCAAATTAAAAGTGAAGAAGTGGAATTTAGGGTGAATCAATTAATACTTGAATACAAAATCAAAAAAGAAACTAGAATAGCTAAAGAAAAAGAAGAAGAAAATAAAAAACTAAAAATGATTGATGAGATATTTGAATCCGAAGAAATCAAATCCGAAATAAGAAAAAACAATATTTCCCAAATTGATGTAATTTCCATCAAAGCTACTCTAAAAGATAAGCTTATCAATAAAAGAGAAAATATGAGTGAAAGCGAAATCAAACACTTCATAAAAGCCGTATTTGAAAAAGTGGGCAAACCCGAAAAAGCTAGAATCACCAAAGAAATGGAAAATAATGAAATGAAATCTGGAGGATATTGTAGTTTGAATTGCAGACATTGCTACGAAGAATTTTTAGATAGGGGAGGAGGGATAGTTGGTGATTTTGATAGTGAAGGGTATGTCGAGTACTACTGTAGATTAGGACATTCCATTTCATTTGGAAGTTTTTGTAAATATTATAAATGAATTGCTATAATTGCTAAGTTTTAGATATTTTTAACAACAATATCCTAAATGATACCGAAAAGCACAAAAATATATTAATTATTTAGAAACTACAGTAACATTACCCTCATAGGTACATCCTTGATATTTGCCGCTGCCTGCAAATGTAAAATCACCATAATAATTATCTTTACCCGCATCAGGCAAGTACTCGGCATTTTCAATCGTGAATTCACCCTTTTCATTAGTGGTAGCATCCACCAATGTCCCCATCTCATATCCAGGTTTGTGATAAGTTATTGTCATATTGGCTACACCGTAACCGTATGCATCAACCAGCATTCCTGAAAAAGATTCGTTTTCAGAAACCTCAGTTGCGTTGACAATTATAAAAGTAGGCACCTCATTATTGAATTGATAGAGAAATACTCCTATACATACTACCAATGCAATTAACAGGACTATCAGATATTTGCTTTGTTTTTCCATTCAATCACCTTAATGATATATTGGATAAATAATCAAATAAATTTAACTTTTTAGTTAGAGACATTCCATAATCAACATCGAATAATTTGGTTCATTCATTTAAAATGGCTTCACGAACCTTACTGACGGCAATTTCTTTTTTTGCAGGATAAGCTGCAATCTTTACTTTCAGATGGATTGAATCGCCGGAATCCAAAATGGTCCATTTTTCATCAAAGGCATCATTTTTATCAAATCTTAAAAACCAGTTGCCCTTTTCATCCATTTTACGCTCTAAATCATCATTAAGTTTATTTAAATCTGTCCACTCCAAAAGAGTGTTAAAAAAAGTTTTTGTGTATCTTTTCTTGGATACTGTTCCGGACAAAATTATTATTTTGTCTTCAAGAATTCCTTCAGCTTCTTCTGCTTCGATTTCAGCTTCAGGAAGAATGTTTAAAATGGCCTGAGAAATTTCATCGACACTTTCATTTTCATAAACGAAAGCCCTAAATTTAATATTATGAATCATTTAAATCAAAAAAAGGATTGAAGAAAAATTAGATTTTTCTTCTTCTGGCTTGTTCAGAGCCTTTTCCTTTAGATTTGATTCCACGTCCTTTGTTTCCAGCACTGGTTAAGCCTCTGAGAGCTCTGTTAGTGTGTTTTTTGGAGCAAATCCAATTGATTTTTTTATCGTTAATAATTGAAGGACTGTTAGGATCAACTAAAATTACTTCATAATATTTATGTTTTCCGGTAGACCATACCCAGTAAGAGTTTAAAACTTCCATGTTAGGGTATTTTTTAGCTACACGTTCTTCAGCAATTCTTTGAATAGATTTAGCTTGGGTAATTTTGTTTACACCCATTCTTTTAGGTTTACGACCATTGAAACGACGGGTTTTTCTTCTTCCACCACGTCTTACTCTGGTTCTTACTACAACGAAACCTTTTTTAGCTCTGTAACCTAAACTTCTAGCTCTGTCGAGTCTGGTAGGTCTTTCAATTCTTTGAACTGCTTTTTGTCTTCTCCATTTAGGAGCTCTTTGCCACATGAGTTCACGTACGTAGGACTCATCTGGGTTTTTCCATGCGTCTCTAATATATTTATACATAAATAACACCTTTTTGTTCAGCCACAAGGGCCACATCCATATGGGAACTTATCCCAAAAAAAGTATTTTAGAACTGTTATAAAATAACAGTAATAAACTATTTTATTTTATTTATTTATAAAAGTATCGTTATTTTCGAAATTTTAAATAAATTTATTACTGCTGAAAATAAATTAAATACTATGAAAATGCCTGATGAAATCAACTCAAAACTACTTGCACCATGTGGAATCAATTGCATAAGCTGTGAAAAATATCAAAATCCATGTGCAGGATGTCTCATTAGTGATGACGGAAAAAACAAAGCCAGTTTAAAATGCAAAATTAAAACCTGCTTTGATTCCAAAAACTTTAGCTATTGCGGACGCTGCAGCGAGTTTCCATGCCCCCTAATGAAAAAACACTCAAAAAAGTATGTTAAAAGACATGACTTGAACACACTTGAAAGTGCAAAAAGAATAAAGACTACCGGCATCGGACGGATGATGGCGCAGGATAGGGAAAAGTGGTTATGTCCGAATTGTGGAGGAGTTGTGAAATTCCAGACAAAAGCCTGCAGCGAGTGCGGATTTGAAATTGATTAAAATAAAGATATGGTTAATAATTTCAACAGTTAAATATGAAAACACCTATTTAATTTTATGTTAAATTAATTTAATAACAGTTATTTTAAAAAAACCCCTATAAAAAATATTGAAACTAATTAAATAGTAGAAATTTATGAAAAAATAAAGAAAAAATGATAACTAAGAACATTCACTCTTAATTATTCAGTTTATTGTTTAACTCACGGGCCAGCAAATAATAGTAGATATAAAAACCTAACCATGAAACAGATGCAAATATGCAAGCTATTGCAACCCAGGTTATTACTGGTTCCCAGCCCAGATTAATAGGCATCCATTTTAAGTAAATTGCAACAATAAACAGTGCAGTCATTCCAATACCCATCTGGAAGATTATCTGAAGAGGAAAAGCAATTTCATCTTTTTCATAAATCAGTCCGGTTAAAGAAAATACCCATCCAACAACAATAGAACCGAAGAATGCGTTGATTATTTCAGTTCCTGAAAACTGGACATTGGAAGGACCATAACTAAAAGAACCCACTACCATTACAAGCATTACCATGAAGCACCCGATAAATGCGCCCATTGCCAATCTTCTGATTAAATTTACTTTCATATTGCCACCTATAAATCCAAAGCGTTCTTGAAATCCGGCAGATATTTTCTTGAAATATTATCTTTTAGACCATTTTTAAGTTCTATAAACATCATACCCCTTAAAGAAGGAGCTACACGACTAATTTTTTTCAAATTAACGATAGTTGTCTTTGATATCCTTACAAAATCATTATTTAAAGTTTCTTCAACCTGATATAATGGCTTTTTAATTAGATATTCACTGTTTTCAGTATAAACTTTAACCTGTTTTTCCTCAACTCTTAACATGTAAACATCACGAAATTCCAGAAGAGCAATATCTGATCCTTTTTTAACGGCCAGCATGTCCTTTGAATCATCACTTTCCAAAATAGATATTGCCTTTGAAATATTGTCCGTCAATTCATTTGTGTGAATATCTGCATAAGGTTCATCAATGTCTCTTGATACAAATAAATTTACTTTCATGGTTTATTTTCCTAGTCTTTCCATCTCCTCTTGTATTTTACGTTCCCTATAGTCTTCACTGTCAAATGCAGATGTAAATACGAATGCTTTTAAAAAGTCTTTTAATACACCTATTCCCCAGAAGAATAATGGAAATGCAACCCACCAGAATCCTGGAGTATATAACCAATTTATAACAGCCAATATGGCATTTATTACAACATATGCAGTGAAATTTATATAAAATTTGATTTTATTATCTACACGTCTTTCTGCTCTTGATCTTAAATCACTCATTTAATCACCCATTTTAGATAACTCTTCTTGAATTTTTCTTTCTCTATAGTTATAGCCGAATATATCCTTATATGAGTATGCTTTAAAAAAGTCATCCAAGACTCCAATACCCCAGAAAAACATAACACATAATAATAACCAATAGCTTTTTAAAAATACAACGGAAATTATTGCTATTATTGTATTTACAATCAGATATTTATATAGATTTTCTTGAAATTTAATTTTTGCATCTACTCTTTTTTCGGCCTGTTCTCGTAAACTCATTCATATCACCAAATAACTATTCGTTAATATAACTTAGTAAAAGTCCATATAAATGGCTATTTGGCGATGCTTCCAAGATGCAAAAATTGTAAACTGAAGTGCAAAAAACACTACTTAAAAATAGAAATGAAAGTAGCTATAATACAGCTACCAAATAATATAAAATAGAAGTCACAGCAGGAACTGTTAAATTATCAATTCCTCCATAACTGAAGGCTTCACATAATGTTGCAACAGCAGAAATACCTATAATATAAACTATATTAAATTCAGGCATTGTACAACCGATTGAAGTGAAAACCATCCAGACAAATACGCTCATTACTGAGGTAATTACAAACATTGTAAGTGAACCTTCAAGAGATTTTGTACCGCCAAATACAGTATATTTAACTTTACCGAATTTTTGACCAATTAAAGCTGCAAAACCATCTCCATAAACCATAGGAACAATAGCTAATGCTACAATCCATATGAAGTGTTTAGGATCTCCTGCAGGAGCAATTGTAGTAAATACTGCAATCAGTATTGTCCAGATACCTGCATAAAAGAATAAACCTAAAGCATGGCCGGATTCGGTAACGCTGTTTTCTATTTTAACTGGTGAATATTCTGTTAAAAAGAACAGAGCTATTGTAATCGGCAATGTTAAAAACCAGACCATTGTCCAGGGATCTGAAAAAAACGGCATGGCAAAAATCATATTACCTACCATAATGTGTAAAAACTTACGTGAAACTTCAGGCCGTGTCTTCAAAACCATTTCAGCCACTACAAAAATGATGGCAACATAAATATATACAACAATCAACGCAAGGACGTCTGTGAAAATCATTATTTATCATACTCCCCATATTCACATCCTGCATTTTCAATTTTGACATGGTCAATTAAAGTTCCGTCTTTTTTGTATAATTTGATTTCACCCCAACCGTTTCCACCATTCCATAAACGGTTGTGTCTTTTCTGACCATCAGGAGCTTCATAGTTAATTAATAACATTTCATCACGTTTACAGTAAAGTACAAGTTCCATTCTGGAATTTTTGTTACTGGCGTTTACATGCCAGGTATGTACATCTTCACCCTCTTCAAAGTCAAAGTCGATTTTAACAAGGTTCCAGAATCTGGCGAAGTTATATTCATACATTGTACCTTCATAGTAAAATCCGATCAATAATTTACGAGGAATTGAAATACCGAATGCTTTTGGTCTTCCTCCACCCGCTTCGAAAGCGGAGTTTTCTAATTTTTTACCTGTTTTAAGGCTAGTTAAATTACATGAAGAAATCCAGAGCCATGGTGAAGTAAAGTCTCCACCCCAATTTTTATCGGCATATCCATATGATTTTTCAGGAATCACTTCATATTCTTCCCCATCGAGCCATACAGTTCCGCTATATTGGGTTTTAATTCCTTCAGCGTGCCAGAACATTTCAAATGAATTTAATTTTCTAAATAATGAACTTGCACCATATCCTACATTAAAAGTGATTTGCTTATCAATATCCAAATCCCACATCATATCTCCGGCATCACACATGTATTCCGGGTGATCTTGAGCATCTTCTTCACTTACTCTTGAAAATCCACTCATATGAGTTTCAGTAAGGCTGCAATCCCCTACACGAATGTTCAATTCATCATCAGGACAGTCAAAGTATTTCATTGAGTAAAAATTATGAATCTGTTTTGGATTTTTACCCCATGTACCTGCTTTAACCATGCAGTAAGACGGTTTTTTACCTGCTGCTTTATTTTCAGGCAATTGACCTAAAGTAGGTTCTTCTTCAGCTAAATCCGGATTGCATACAAAGTATTCAATAAAAAACGGTCTTGGTTCACCAGTTTTTTTATTATATGCAGTAAAAGAATGCCACCACCAGTCATAACCCTTTTTTGCAAGTGGTCCCTTGAGCATATAATAATCTCTTTTCAAATCACTTTTATTCATATAAAAATCCTCCAAAGGTAAGATAATATTAGATTTGTAAAAGATATATTAAATAATTTATTATAAAATGGGTAAAAAATAGAGAAAAAAGAAGAATTATCTTTGGAATTCATTTCTTTTAGGCCTTCACGATAATTAAACCGATGGTCAATATTATCAGCAAAACAACTATTGAAATACCGGTTACCCTATAGACATCTTCTTCATCAATAACAATTTGTTTTACAACTGATTGAGATTCAATTCCGGCACTAGTTGCGGATGCAGAATCTCTGAACTTGGTGATACATTGATTATGTAGTTGATGAGTTACTTGCAAGTTATCCGGAAGATTTTAATCCAGCTTGATTTGTGGTGCCGTTTCCAGTAAAATCACTATTTTTTCTACCGAATCCGTATTATTTGAGTTACTTCCAGAACCACTCCAGCCTCCAGCAGCTGTACATTCACCTGTTCCATCGCCCCCATCTGCTAACTCTTCATAGATTTCATATTTAGAACAGAGAATTTGAATTAGATTACAGTACAGCATTATTAATTATAAAAAATAATCCAAATAAATGGAATAATAGAAAAATGATAGTAAATTCATTTCATAATGAATACCATCATCGAACAGTCCCATCAAAGACAAACCAAGCCAATATTCTAAAAAAATAAAAGATTAGTGAAGTGAAACTTCACTATTTTGTACCATATACTCGTCTCCGGCATCTCCAAGACCCGGAAGAATATATGCATTTTCGTTTAATTCCCTGTCGACTGTAGCACAGAATATTTCAACATCAGGATGGTCATCCTCAATTGTTTTGATACCCTGAGGAGCTGCCACAATACATAACAGCTTAATTTTAGTAACACCATCCTGTTTGAGTCTTGAAATAGTTGCAGATGCACTACCACCTGTTGCAAGCATAGGATCAATTACAAGGACTTCCCTTTTATCGATTCCGTCAGGCATCTTATAGTAATATTCAACTGGTTCAAAGGTTTCCTCGTTTCTGTAAAGTCCAATGTGACATATTTTTGCATTAGGAATTACATTTAAGATTCCATCAACCATACCCATTCCAGCCCTTAATATTGGAACGATAGCATAATGGTCTTCATTCAACATTCCAGTATCCATTTTTTCCAATGGAGTTTCAATTGTTGTTTTTTCCAGTTTTGCATCCCTCATAGCTTCATAAAACAAAATTGTTGAGATTTCTGTAACCAGTTCACGGAATTCCTTAGTTCCAGTGTTAATATCCCTTAAAATTGCGAGCTTATGAGTTATTATCGGATGGTTTAAAACAAACTCATTCATGTTTTTCCTCCGGAATACATAGATTCAATAAAACTCCAATAATAGCTGCAAGAGACATTCCAGAAATAGCTATTGACAAATCACCGTATGCAAGAGCTAATGTTGCACCACCTAAACCTAAAACAAGCATAGTTGCAGCTACGACAACGTTTTTGGTGTTGTTAAAGTCAACTTGATTGTGGATTAAGATTTTAAGACCGTTTACACAAATAAATCCATATAACAATACTGAAATACCACCTAAAACAGGTTGTGGAATTGCAGTTAAAAGAGCAGTTAAATGTCCTGAAAATGCAAATACTATTGCAATTACCGCTGCAAGACCTATAACATAAGTGGAAGCTACACGAGTCATACCAACAACAGAAGTATTTTCACCATAAGTGGTGTTAGCAGGACCACCTAAAAATGCTGCGATGAATGTTGCAAGACCATCACCAAGCAAGGTTCTTTGAAGACCAGGATCTTCAATTAAATCACGACCGATGATTTCACTTAACACCTTGTGGTCTCCCACATGCTCAACCATTGTCACAAGCGCAATCGGAACAATTGTTAAAACAGCTGCAAAGTTTAGATTATAATTCATAAATGGCAGGTAGAATTTAGGCACTTCAAACACATTAGCTGCCAATACCTGTGAGAAATCAACCAGACCAAGCGCTGCTGCAACAATATATCCAGCAACAATACCGATTAAAAATGGAATAACCTGCAAGATTCCCTTTCCACGAACTGCCACAAGTGCAGTGATTAAAAATGCAACAAATGCCACAACCAGATTTTGCCATGGAATAACTGCCAAATTCAAACCGATTTCACTAATAGCTGCCGGAGCTAAAGACAAACCGATTACCATAATCATCGGACCAACTACTACAGGAGGTAACAGTTTATTAATCCAACCAGGTCCTGAAACACGAATAATCAATGAAATAATTATATAAACAATACCTACAATCATTAATGCAGTAAAAACACTTCCAGTACCCCGATTGCATACCCTGCAACCATAGGAGCAATAAATGCAAACGAACTTCCCAGATAAACTGGACTTCTATTACGAGTACAAACCAAATAAATTAATGTACCTATACCAGATGAAACCAATGCTACTGGAATGGATAAAATATCGGCACCTGCAGTGGTGTTTACAACGATAGGAACCAGAATTGTAGCCCCAAACATTGCACATACATGCTGAATAGCAAGTAAAATCCACCTAAGTGAAGATGGCTTATCACCAGTACCCAATAGCATATTACTATTTTCCTCTACATATTATCACATATTTTCCAAAATTTAGTCTAAATTTTTAAGGATTTGATTAACTATTATAAAAATTCAAATGAATAATTTAATAATTAATTTGAATAAATCTAAAATTTGTTTATATTATTCTGAATATTGTTCAAACAAATTTTGATTAATTATATATATCTGAATATTGTAATAAAAACTTTCTTATTGAAAATCAAAAAATTAATACAAATCCACATATGTTTAAAGTTAATCCGAACCACAATTAAGATAACAATAACTAAATTTATCCAAATGTGGGCAGTATTCTACCTAACCTAGGACATCATAAAAAAATAATAAAAAACATCATATTTTAGCGTATCTTCATCTAAACAGTTTACACTATAATATTAAAACTGTTAAAAAAAAATATTGTGAAATAAGACATAAGTCTTATTTTACAAATGTGGAGTAGAGTTGATTAAGAATGGAATTAATGCTATTTTCTTGCTTTTCCCACACGGCGTGCGATTACCATTTCCCCTACAGATATTAAACCTGCAAAGAATTTTTCCAATCCACCGGTTGCCCAAATAGCTTCTCCAAAAGTGGAATTCATTATGCTTTCTTCATATTCCTCAGGAGAAATTTTTATACCGGTAGTCTTTTTGGATACTAAAGCAGAAGCGGCCATCAATTCTTCCCAGGTTACACCCTTGAGCTGGTTTTGCATTGCTTTGTATAACTTAACCACTTTAATGTCATACAAATCAGATAATAATGCCACAATATCGCAGGCACGAACCATACCTATCACCTGATTTTCATCATTCACGACAGGCACGGTAACAAATTTGTTGTTTGCTGTTAAAAGTACCGCTTTTCTTGCAGGATCATTTTCATGAACTGTTGCAATTTCTTCATATCCGCTCATGATTTCAGAAATTTTTTCGTTTCCTTCCCTTAAACCTCTTGTAACATCAAAGGAAGTAATCCAACCAACCAATTGTTTGTTGTCATTGACAACAGGACATGTAAAACGTCTGATTTCTTCCATTACTTTTGAAACTTCAACTACACTATCTTCGCAGTTTAAATATACGAAGTCTTTATCCATTAATTCTCTTGCTCTCATAAACTAACCCCATTTTTATTCTATTTCTACTCTTTTTAATGCCCCTACAGGACAATGATTTGTACATTCAACACATCTGATGCACTTATCATCATCAAGGACAACTTCACCATCCACTAATTCGATTGCCCCAGTCGGACAATTTTCTTCACACAAATAACAATTTACACATGCGTCATGATTAATATCAAGGTTTCTGCTGTGAACAATAGGTCCGATATACCTGTCAAGCTCTATTGCATTGTCATTGAGTGAAATTTCAACACATGCACCGCAGCCAATACACATTTTTTCGTTAATGTAAGGATACAATTCATCATCTATTAACTCAATATCCTCACAAAGATTTCTCTGCTCAAAGAAATCCTTAAATTCTAGCGTGAATGCACCTGTTGGGCATAACTTTGAACAATCATCCCAATTGTTATCTTGGGAATAATCGATAGAAATGTCATTCATACGAACGACCCTATGAGAACTGCTGACATTAGCTAAGTTATATTCGATAATGCCATCTTCATCCTCATTGTTATAAATAACTGTATTATCTATTAATTTAATTGCTGAAACAGGACAAGTCTGTACACATATTTCGCATTTAACACATTTATCGGTAATCTTTGCTATTCTAAAAATATTAGCTGGTTCGATTGCATTAACTGGACATTCACTAACACAGGTATTGCATCTTACACACCTAGGCGCAATAGCAATGATTTCCTCAGAACTGCTGAAATCCTCCAATTCAAATTGGAAATCATCTCCATCATCATCTAATTCAACAGATTTCAATAAAACTTCACGTTCCAAGTTCTTCATCTGTTTTATAAAAGTTACATTCATAATATCGCCAACTAATTTATTTTTTAATAAAACTTAAAAGAAATCCTCCAATTCTTTTAGTGAGGGGAATTTCTCCATACCAAATCCTTCAATAGCTTTGCTTGCCACCCAATTTCCTATCATGCATGATTTTTCCAAATCAAATCCTTTTAAAACGGAATATAAAAATCCGCTATTGAAACTATCTCCAGCACCAGTAGTATCAACGACATTGCATTCATATGAATCAACCTGACACTCCTGAGTGCCGTTAGTCGCATAAACCCCACTTGATCCCTGTTTTACAACAACAGTTTCAATTCCAAGGTCCAGGAAATTAACAGCCAACTGTTTTATTGAAGAATCACTATTATTACATAATAATCTTAATTCTGATTCATTGATAAGCAGAATATCAGTTCTCTCCAATATCGGTTTTAATTCTTCAAATCCCTTTTGCACATATAACATTCCGGGATCAAAGCTTAGTAAAGTCTGCTTAGAAAGTTTTTCCAACAATTCAATTTGAGTATTGAATGAATCTCCGACAAATGATGTGTAATGCATTATCTTACATCTCATAATATTCAGCGGATTTATTTCACCGATTTTAATGTCATCATTAACGCCCGGAGAAATATAAAGGCACCTTTCACCATTTTTATCAACAAATCCTAGGCATTTGCCTGTAGAACCTGTTTCTGAATAAATTAAATTGTTAGTGTAAACTCCATTAATAGCCAAATTGTATTCTATCAAATCACCATCTTCATCTTCGGCTATTTTTCCAATTATTGATGTATCACAACCCAGACGAGCCAAACCCACAATTGTATTGGCTGCTGAACCTCCAGGAGTATCGGTTTCATCTTTAATGAAGCTTTCCTCATCTGCTGAAACTATATCTTCTACAGAATATAATTTATCAACATTCAAAGCTCCAAATCCAATTATTTCTGCATTTAAATCATTGTCGAGAATTTCCATATTAAAACCTTACTTTAAAATATCCAATAAATTAATGTTTTTATCACCAAGTTTTCCATCAAAATTACCTGCAGATATTCCGATAACCCCTTCAAATTCCAAGGCAGCATCAATACCTGCTTTAATTGCTTTATTCATGGACTCTTCATCAACTGCATTAATTACAACTTCAGGAATATAGTTAACTCCCTTTGGAACTTTAGATTCATCACCTAAAGATTCCTTAAGTGAAGGACAATAAACATGATTTGTAGTAGGTCCTATTTCAGGATAGTTTGTTTCCGGTTTTGAAGCTGCAGAACAAATGTCAAAGGGAGCAGTTGCACCTTCAACATCCATGATGGCACTGATTATTGCATCTCCAGCATCAATAACCGCCTCAGGAGTTTGACATAAATACCAGAAGTTACCTCCCATAATACCATCATTGATCTTGAATTTTTCCTCAATTTGGAAGTCCGGAACTGCAATTGGGACATTGATCATCTTTCTGCCATATTCTTCAACAATCCATTCATAACCGTCACCACAGTGACCCACAATGTCCATCATTTCAATATATTCATCACTATCAGTTGCGGAATAATCAAATATGCGGGTAAACGGCTTGACCAATACATCCTGCCTAAGCCTGTAAGATAATTCAAATGCGAATTTTTCCACATCATCACTGCCTAACCAGTATTGTACAATTGCACCGAATCTCCCATCTGGAGTTTCACTAGCATCCAAAAATCCTTCCACTCCTCCTTCAACTCTCCCAATAACTGCACTTGGTGTCGAAGTTGAGTCATATGCTGCTCTTTTAACAATAGCTTCATTAGGTCCTGTAATTAAAGCTCTTACATATTTTCCTTCAAAAGCTTCGAAAAATGTATCTTCTACTTTATTATAATTCATCATATTACCTTCTATAATTTTAACCTAACCCGCCAATATCTTGGCCTCGGATATTATTCCTCATTTCTTTACTGACTTTTAATATTTCATCAAAGTTATTTTCATCAACAATTTTAATTATCGGATAATCTTTATCATCAAAAACATCAAAGAACTTATTTTTAATTTCCAAATCAATATTATATTTTTCAAATATCTCTTTACACCCATCAGCACCATTATAATCACTGATGAACTCTAAAACCTTATTTTTATCATATTTTGCATAAACATTAGCTATCAAAGTAGTTGGAACCGCATTTGGAGATACAATTGCAATTTCTGCAACTTTAAGAGGATATTCATTACCATTGAATGATATGCTCACACCACCATTAACTCTGGCAAATTCCAATGGTTCAACATCCGTGATGCTGTCACCAATGTAAAGCATATTATTGATGTCAATTTCATCCCTTTGGATTATCTCATCAATAGCCAATTTTTTTCCTTTTCCTCCAACAACATTGATTTTTTTGATTTCATCGAAAATGCTCATTTTTGGAATTTCTGAATAGAATATTTCATCAAACAATTCATAATCACGAGGATTTTCCAAAATTAATTTCTTGAATTCATCAATTTTTTTAATTTCTTCCCCATTTAGATTTAAGGCATCCATATCAACATTGGTGTAAAATGTATTTTCAAATGGCACTTCCATATAATTTGAAACAGCTTCAATATATTGACCATAGCTTGTACTAACTATATATGTATTCATAGCATCCTTCAAGTATTTCAATAGGAATTTTGAATCCCTGACTGCATAAATATTATTTTTTGAAAAATCCACCAAATCTTTATTTTTAAGATTTTCGCAGACAAAGAAAGGTAAGATAAACTTTAAAGTATTTCCCACTTTGTAATTTTCTTTTTTAACTATATCCGCAAGATAATCATCATACAAACTGAGAATCTTAAATAGTTCACCACCATCTTCTATAAAATGCGCCGCCATTTCAAAGGCATTGTCATTTAAAGTCAGAGGTCCTTCACAGTCCGTAATAAAAGATTTTTCAAACATGATTCACCTAAAGTTAACAATTCTAATTGCATCAAGAGGACAAATTGCCTCACATGTTCTGCAATAAATACATTTTTCACTGTCAAAGTCTATTTTATCATCATTTAATGTCAATGCTCCGACAGGACAGTTTTTGGCACAGATACTGCATGCTTGACACTTATTGTCTGAAAGTGAAAAGTCACCTTCTCTTTGATAATGCAAATATGATCTTGCATAATACAAATCAGTATCCTTACTGTAGAAGTAATCGTCATAAGCTCCAATTGCATCAAATTTACATTGTTCAACACATTTTCCACAGTACACACAATTATCGTTGATTCTAATTGGACTTGGACCGTTCTGTTCTATTGCCCCAACAGGACAGACATTAAAACAGTCCCCGCATGCAATACATTTTTTATCATAAACCTCAATGTTTCTGTCCATCAGATATGAACCGAAGAGTTTTGTGAATTTTGATATTTCAATATGGGAATCCAAACTGATTTTAAGTTCCCTTTCCATCAAATCGTTTACCTTATATTCAGCAAAGTTCTCAAAGTCCAAATCATCAAATTCCAAAGCAGTGGATTTGGCTACCTTTTCCAATACCTTATTTAGACTGATCAAATCCAATGACAGCTTTTTCATGTCATGGTCAATGATGCTGGAAACGATGTCAAATGATTTGATTTCACTGTACATCTTATAAGCTTTTTTACGTGAAGAGTACTTGATAGCTGTCGATGGACAGGAATGCATACATTCCTCACATCTGGCGCAGTATCCTGGATTGATATATGGCAATTTGTTTGTTCTTGCTACATTAATTGCTCCCATGGACGGACAAACTCTTGTACATGTCATACATCCGATACACTTATCCTGATTGACAACAATTGCCTTACCTCCCTTAACTGTTTTAGGAAGTAATTGACCGTATTTAATTGCATCAGTAGGACATACCCTAAAGCAGTATCCGCAACGGACACAGGTATCCTTATCGATTTCACTGTGAGGTTCGGATTTTCCATCAGCTACAATATGAATGGAACCGTTTTTACATGCCTGAACACAGGCACCGCATGCCTTACATAATTTGGCATTAATGTTTGGAACATTTTCCTTGATTGGAGGGTCCATATGAACATCAAGAGAAATTGCATCAAATGGGCAAGCATTACGGCATAATACGCAACCAAAACATGTATTTTTCAATTTTATAAGACCGTCATCTTCATCCATGTAGATTGCATCAATAGGACATGAATCAAGGCAAGGTTTATCTTTACAGTTGGCACATTTTGTTTGGTCGACCAGATAATCAACATCAACATATCTTAATGGTCTTGGTGTTTTTGTATAACTGTCAATCATAACACTCACTCCATAAAAATATTCTCATTTAGATTGGATGCCTTTACAGTAGTATGGATATTTTCACCATCTTCAAGTGAAAATTTAGCAATGAAATACTTGATTACTGAAAATGGGCAAGTTTGGTAACATATACTGCAACGTAAACATCTGTTTTTATCTCTCACTATTGTGTCTTTCTCTTCATCAAATGAAATACATCCGGTAGGACAATCAGGAATACACAATTGACATTTTTCACATTTGGATTTATCCCAATCTATAACTCTAATCTTAAGTCTGTTAACAGCATTAGTGATAATTTCCATTGAAATCTCTTCATCCGGAATTATTTTTAAAGCTTCATCCCAGATTTCAGAAAGCGGAACATCATATTGAAGAAGCCCATCAATTTCGAGAGCTCTTAAATCATCTTCCTTACTGTTGATGTATTCTTCAAGATAATTTACACATAAAAGAATTAAATCCTTTTGAGCCTGAAGGTTTTCTACAAACACTCCTTTCATTGCACCGTTTACCGGGCAAACTCCAAGACATTCCCCACATGAAATGCATTTGAGTTGATCAACAACAAGATTGCTGTCATCAAGGGAAATGGCCCCTACAGGACATTTTTTCATGCACTTTTTACATTTTATGCATAGATAATCATCAACAATATATTGTCTTTTTGATGGGATAATATTAAATTCAGGTAAAATTAAATGGTTTAAACCACATTCCAATGTTTTAGGATCAGTTGGGCAAACTTCAGCACAAAAACCACAGCGAATACATGCAGGAGGATTGATTACAGGATAAGTTAAACCTTCACCCTCTTCAGTATCTTCATCACGAACAATTTTAATCGCATTCGGTGAAGGGCAAGATACGGTACATGCACCACATCCTATGCAATATTCCTTATTGACTTTAGGAAAATCTCTGAATCTTTCCGGTTTTTCGGCTATTTCAGGCAAAGTATGTGCATTGGTAAATGCATCAGCCCAAGCTTTTCTTGCAAAATCAAAAATATACCACATTAGAGATGACATTATTTCACCCCGTAAATATCTTTGATTGCAGTTTTTCCATGTTCATTGGTTATAGCCACCCTTTCTGCACATGCAACACAAGGATCACAAGATGCATAAGTGGATACTGCATCAGCAACAGTTGGAACGTCACGAATCATATATTTTGCACAGGAGTCCATATTGGCAATACTAGGAGTTCTGATTGAAATATTCTTTATCAAATTTCCATTGGTTTCAATCATGTAAGTTACTTCACCACGAGGAGCCTCATTTCTGCGCATAGCATAACCAGATTTTAAATTTGCAGGAGTACGTACTTCCCCTTCAGGTATGTTTTCAATAGCTTGTCTAACTAAGCTAATTGATTCAGGGATTTCATCAAATCTAGTCATGGTTCTTGCATAATTGTCCCCTTCGCTTCTCCTGATTACCTTAAAGTCAAAGTAATCGTCATAAGTGTAATGTCCATTCCTGTAATCTTCCTTGATTCCAGAAGCTCTTCCTATAGGACCTACAGCACGGCCTTTAATAGCTTCTTTTTTACTCATTACTCCAATTCCCTTACATCTCAAAGCAAGTGCAGGACCTTCAGCAAATAACGCTCGAACAGTATCAAATCTTTCTTCGATTTTGTCAAGGTTTTCCAGTATAGGTTTGAAATGACGTTCATCGGCATCCATCCTAACACCACCAACAACATTCCATCCCATATTAACTCTGTTTCCAGTCAATAACTCGATAGAATCCATTGCATATTCCCTTAACTCCAAAACATGCATGAACAATGTTTCATGGTCCATTGATTTGAAGAATGTGGAATTTGCAAGGAAATGACTTTGAATTCTGTCCAGTTCATTTGTAATAACCCTTAAAAATTGAGCTCTTACAGGAACATCAACATCGGAAATCTTTTCTATGGTTTCTGCGAATGTTTGAGTGTGCTCATATGAACAGATACCGCAGACACGTTCAGAAAGATAAATTCCTTTCTGCCATGTCTGTCCTTCGATTATCTTTTCAATACCTCTGTGAACATAACCATATTCTATCTCTGCTTTAACAACCCTTTCACCTTCAGTTTGAAGTTTAAGTCTGATAGGTTCCTTTAAAGCAGGATGAATTGGACCAATAGGCACAATCATTTCATCTCCCTCCCACGATCAGCAATAGCTTGAGGTCCAACAGCCAAAATGGCCTCCAATATTTCACTAGGCCTTGGCGGACATCCAGGAATAGCTGCTGCAACCGGAATGAAATCAGATGCAGGCGCATAAACACGGCCTCCTTCCTGAGCAAACACATCTCCGGATTGAGGACAGTTTCCAACAGCCACTGCTATTTTTGGTTCAGGAGCTTTGTCATAAACTCTCTTTAAATTATCGACCCATTGTTCGGTAACTGCACCGGTTAACAACAGGACGTCAGCTTCACGAGGATTATTGTGAACATAAATACCATATTGCTCTAAATCATATCTTGGAGATAATAATGCAACACATTCAACATCGCATCCGTTGCATCCTCCGCAATTTACGATGCAGACATGAATTGAGCTTTTTCTCACAACATCCTTAATAGCATCTAACATTGTACTCCCTCTTTTATTTTATAATTAAATAAACATGATTAAATTTTAGTTTTTTCCTTTAATAAATCAAATAACGCTAATTTTCCTTCTTTTAAGGCATCTTCATAAGATTTTCCATTTTTAATCTCATTCAATGC
Organism: uncultured Methanobrevibacter sp.; assembly: GCF_947170395.1. GTDB lineage: Archaea > Methanobacteriota > Methanobacteria > Methanobacteriales > Methanobacteriaceae > Methanocatella. The sequence continues at coordinate 28,027 of NZ_CAMVTE010000017.1, forward strand.
ATTCATTTTGAGTTCTTTTGCTTCTTCATTGGATATTAACTCTAAAGTACCATTAAACCAGCATAGTCTCAAATCAGCATTTAATTTTTGATAAAGACATATATCTTTGGCTGATTCGAAAGTGCCATGCATATTTTCAAGAGAATCCATATCCAATAAATCAAAGAATACCTCTTCCAGCTCATCAACAGTACAATCGAATTCCTCGGAAAGTGGAACTATGATATCCCTTTGCCAGGCATAACTTTTTATTATTCTTTTTTGCATCAATCTCAATTTAGACTCACTATCCATTCAAATCACATCATACCGTAAAATTTTAATAACAAATATGCAATTATTGCTATTATCAAACCTAAAGCAGTTTCTTTTCTACCGTATCCTGGTCGTTCACCCATTACAAAACCGCCTAAAACAAAACCAATAGCAGATAAGATAACATTGCCTGAATTGAATGCCAATACCCATCCCGCAATTGCAATTACTGCTGCAACAACGTTGAATTTAGCATCAGCAACAAATGGTTCACCATGCTGTTTGTAACTGTATACAAGACCAACAATGGATCCGACAACAAATGCGAGTATATAAATCATATAATCTAACATAATATCCCCTACATCGGTTTATAAAGCAATATGAATGAGCAAACTATTGCTATAAATGTTATTATAAAACATATTTTCTCTATACTTTCGATTTTGTGTGCAAAATTGCCTTTAGCCAGCAATACAAATATTGCCAGGACAATACCGACAATCACTATTGGAGCGATTATAGTTGAATGTAAAAAGGTTGTTAAAAGGCCAACAACTATTATGCCAATAGCAACTAACGCTGTGAAATAAACAATTACATCTTCACTGTTCATGCAACCACTCCAGTAAATATCATTAATATAGTTCCAAAGAAGCAAACAGCTCCTATAGTAATTTGAGTCATGACTGAATGATTCGGACTGAAAATAGGAGTAACGGCATTAATAAATCCTGTGATGAATGTGATTGCAAGCATTCCAATCAGATATCCTACGGCATTCAGCGGTCCGAAGAATATGGTTAAAAATACCCAAAGCATAACATACCATGCAATGGCTTCTGAAAAATGCATGAATCCTCTCAGCAAACCGAAATGCTCAGTTTCAAATCCTGAAATTAAAACCTTATCCTTGGTTATTGCAAACGGAGAATAAGGAGATTTGGTAATAATCAACATGAAAAACATTAAAGCTGCTAGTGGAATTGTAAATATCAACGGACCATGAACTGACTGGTAAGTGATAATCTCCCCAATATTCATTGTACCGGTTATCAGATAAACGAATACGATAGCAGCAAATAAAGGAAGTTCAGTCGCAGCTGATAAAACTGCCCTTACACAACTTAATTTACCATATGGAGAACCTGAACTTGATCCTGAATTATGCTCAACAATCTTGTAAACAGCATAAACACCAAACAATATCAATAATGAATCATGAGCCACAGGTCCTGCAATGACCCCAACAATCCAAATTAAAGCCAATATAAATGTAATGCCAATATAAAATACTTTTGAAACAGTTTTTGGAATTGCAGTTTCCTTAAAGAAAAACTTCAAAGAGTGTATCAGATTCTGGACAATAGGTGGCCCCGGACGTTTTTGAACACGTGCCATAACTTTTCTATGCAAACCTAGAAGCAAACTTCCCGCTAGAAATGCAATAATAACCTGAATTAAAATTTCCGCCATTAAATTCATAATACCACGCTAATACCCAGTAAATGGTTCTTTCACCCTTTCTTCAGCATCTTCAGGGGCTGGTTTAGCCATTGTCAATAAACCTAAAGATAATACCCATAATGGAATACCAAATATAGCCACAGCATAAACAATCCATGCTTCAAAGTCGATTACCAGACAAGCAAGAATGGCTATTGTTGATAATGCCAATAATACTATATATAAACTTTTTTGACTATCCATACTCACCACTTACCACAATACCAATAATAAAATTTCAACAGCTCTTACAATAATAAATAATGAACTTAAGTGAATGATTACAATGAATGGAGAACCGGCAGTCCTGAACATTTCCGCCTTACTTGCGAAAAACGGTGCCACTCCACTTTCACCTAAAATTCCTATTAACATCAGTACCGCACCAAAGACCACCATCGGACTGGCAGGCATTTGAGATAAAACAGCCAGGGACAATGTTCCGGTAGCTGCAAGAATAATTGCCGCTCCACCAAACAATGGCAGACTGCACATCATAGCTATCAAACCATAATTGAATGCTGAATTCAATACGCTGGTCTGTTTTACAGCTGATACAATACCAATATTTAGAATACCAACCAAAGCCATAAATAATGTGAAGTTAAACAAATCTCCAGTAATCATGGCACCTGCAGATGCAATACCGCAGATTATTGACAGGAATCTTCTTTGTTTAAACTCTTTTTTACCTACTTTAACTTCAGTATTATCCAAAGTGTGTAATGTAGCTTCCACCTGTGTTTCTGTTTTACTTAATGCAATCAGCAATGTAAATCCAAGCAACACAGCGAAAAGGAACAAGTTAAATGGTGTCAAGTACAATACAATATCTCCAAGCGGAATTGTTCCGAATAAATTTCCTCCAAGTGTAGCAATATCCATACTCATCACCTACTCCTTATCAATGTCCTCTCTCATAAGCAGTCCAATCAAACCAACTTTTGAAGCTACTTTTAATAATAATCCACAAGCGGCCAAGAACAAACTCAATAACCAATATTGAGGTGCTACAAAGAACAATAAGAAACCTATAATCCATAAACACCATGCAATACCAGAAACTCCAGCTATACCATCCAACATCAATACTGGAAGTCCTCTTGCTTTTTTAGATAATGCATATAATACAATTCCTCCACCAGCTACTGCACCACCAGTAAATCCGGTTAAGAAAATACCGTAACCTATTAACACCAATGCAATGAAATTTGGAGCAGTATTCAATATCTCCATATTTAATGCAAAGGGTTGTGGGAACAAGGAAGAGAACTTGGAAAGATTTCTTCTAGGATCCTGTTCTATCTTACGCATTTCACGTGTAAGTAAAATTTCAGAAATCGCCAGGGTTTCAGCAAGCTCTACTACCAGACCTGGCAATATTAACGCTTCAGCCAAATCAGTTCCAACAGCAGAAACGACAAAAATCATAGCAAGACCAACCAAATCAGTCAGTATAAGAATATGAATTTCCTCTCTTTTCAATGCGATTGCCATAGTTGCAATGAATCCTACAATCAAACCGGCATAAATGGCAGGCAAATACATTGAAATGAATGCTTCAGGAACATACAGAGGCATAAATACCATCAGTTATCCCTCCTTAATTGTTTTGACCTTGCCTTGGCATCGTTTACTTTCACTTCCATAGCCACTTTTGCAGAATCTGAAATGGCTTTTTTAACATCCTCTTTTATTTCCTTTTCATCGTTTTTACGATTCATAGTATAATTTACGGATAACCATGAAGCAATGATGAATGCCATCATCAGTATACTGGATTCCAATATTGTATCGAAACCTCTTGTATAATACAGAATTTCATCTATAAGTCCGCCAGGGGATGAATAAATTGATGTACCGAAGTATGGTGAAACCGAAGACACCCACTGTGCCAACGGTGACATATAACCAGTAATCATTCCCAGACTGGCAGCGTTATCCGGATATTGAGGATTAATAATTCCCGCTTGGGTTAAAACTTCTCCACCCCTATCATAAGGAGCTATAGCCAATCCTTCATCAATTTGCTCTTGAGGTGCTGGTCTAACATATAATTGATCTGGATTTAATGCCATAGGCACAATTAAACCTATGATTAAAATTACACCTAAACAAAATGCAAATAAACGAGGAACGTTTTTAGGGTCAGCAAGTTTATTCCATAAAACTCCTATTCTCATACATCTGCCCCCATTTCTTCCAAGCGAATGATAGCTCTAAATAAGATTAAAGTAATTACAACAGTTGTTGCAAGCAATGTCAATAATGCTAAAACATGATTATAACATAACAATACCAAACAGACACCTATTGATGCCACTTCCGTATTGAATGTCCTTACAATAGGGTCATTTACTCCGGGACCCCATGCAGTAGCAATACTGCCTACAATAGCTAGAAATATTCCAAAATAAAAGAATAAAGGCACACTAATCATGAATCTCACCACTTTCTAGCTTCTTTTTTCTGATTTCATTAATTTTCACAATAGCCAAAATAAATACTAAAGTGGATAATGGATCAATCAATGCTGCAAACATTGCAACATCCAAATATTTAAATAAAACAACGACTAAAACGAACCCTGCATCAAGTATTGTAAACATTATTACCTTATCCAAAGGTTTTTTAAGAAATATTATACCGAATGCACCGATAACCATCAAAGCTATTGCAATTACTGATACTAAAAATTCCATTTTAATACCTCACTCCAACAGTATTTCGTCATCCAGTCGATTTAATGTATATGCAATAGCATTTGCACTAATTGTAGAACAAATAAAGAATGCTGCAGCAACTACAAGTGCAAACGGAGTATTAATCACTAAAGCAATTAAAGCTGAAACTCCAAATCCGATAACATTAATGTACAATAATCTTTCAGCCCTGTTTTTAGTTATTAATGCCCTCAATGCTACAAATACGACTATAACACCAATTATTTCAACATACATATTACCACTCTCAAGCATGCCTATTGAATTTATCGGCTATTTTGCCTAAAACAATTGAAGCTCTTTTATGGTCAAGACCTTGAACGGTCAATATTGCAATAACCATACCTACAATAAACATTTCAGGTGTGAATCCTAAAAATGAACAGATAAATATTATAACTGTAGCTGTCAGGCTTCCAACAGTTCCGGCATACCCTGGATCTGCACATAACCTATTTCCGATAAATACTAAAAATGCAGCAATAATTCCTCCAGGAATTCCTAAAAGCAGATATCCAATAGAAGCTATTAAAGTACCGGCAGATGCATCAGGAGAACATACAATGTTTCCTTGGAAAAATCCGCCAGCAATATCTCCCCCTCTTTTTTCGACATTTTCTCCAATTATCCTGGCTCCTCTAACTCCAGGCTGTTCGGGAAGTCCGAAATATGTATCAACAATTACAAAATTCAACCAACAGAGAATTGCAGCAATTATAATTCCAATTACTTCATTCATTAAATATCCTCTCCTTTATCTTCATCTAGAGGCTTTGGAAATACAAAATCGAATAAATATTTCACAAATAATGCAGATAAAACCCCAATAACAACAGCCAAAACAAGTCCGTTATACATGAAAGTATAATTCAAAACTAGAAATATTGAAAAAATACCAATAGCAATTATTGGAGTCGGATATAATGCACTTACATCAAAAGAATACCTATATGGTTTGCTAGGCAATAACGGAATTTTCAAAACTAATGCAACAATGATTGAAACAATTATAGTTACAATATAAGCTAATAACACATCAAATGAACAAATTGTTATGTTGCTTAATCCAAAAATATTGCCATAAGAAGCAAAAAATATGGTATTATACACCAAATCAAACATATTATTAGACTCCTCTTAAATAATAATTATATTATATAAAAATATATAAATGTTGTTACTTAAAAATAATTATTAATTAGTTTAACATAAATTAAATTACTTATTGGTGGCTTATGAAGAATAAAAATATTTTAATAACCGGTGGGCTTGGATTTATTGGTTCACATATTGCAAATGAGTTATTAAAGGACAATGAAGTTATTATATTGGATGATTTATCCACTGGTAATATCAATAACTTAAAAAACCCTTCTGATGAAAATTTAAAACTAATTATAAAAGACATTCGTGATGCTGATTTGGATGATATTACATCAAATATAGATTACATTTTTCATCTTGCAGCCATGGCAAGCGTGCCATTAAGCATCGACAAACCTGTTGAATGCAGCGACATAAACCTCAATGCCACCGTTAAACTATTAAAGTCCTCGGCGGACAACAATGTTAAAAAAGTTATTTTTTCATCTTCATCATCTGTTTATGGGCAAAACAAAAATATGCCATTAAAGGAAACCGAACAGCCAATGCCTATGTCCCCATATGCGGCATCCAAGGCAAGCTGTGAGCTATACTTAAACTCATTTTATGACAGTTACGGTTTAAATTACACAGCACTGAGATACTTCAACGTATTTGGTCCTGGACAGGACAAGAATTCCCAGTATGCTGCTGTAATTCCAAATTTCATCAGTGCCCTTCTTGAAGGCAAACAACCTGAAATTTACGGAGACGGCGAACAGACCAGAGATTTTGTCTACATTGATGATGTTGTTAAAGCAAACATCAATGCCGCAAAATCAGATTACAATGGAATTATCAATGTTGCATCCGGTGAAAAGATAAGCATCAATCAACTATATGAAGTCGTTAAAACTACTCTTGAAAGTGATGTTGAACCCAAATATCTGCCGACAAGACAGGGAGATATAAAACATTCACTTGCAGACATTTCAAAAATGGAAAAAATTAATTTTAAAGTTGATTCAAGTGATTTTGAAAACCAGCTCCAGGAAACAGTGAACTGGTTTAAAACCATATTGTAGGGGAAAAATATGGATCAAAGCGTTAAGGATTTTAATATTCGCCTAAGGACAATAAAACTCAGAGAACTGGCTGTTGGAATTATAATCAGCATAATTCTTACTGCAATACTGGGGATTATTTTTCCAATAGTATGGGAGAACGATGACGTATTTTTTATTGTAATATTATCTTTTATATTAGTCTTTTTTATTTGGGCTTTAAGAAATAGTGAAGGCCATTCAAAGAATTTTGAAGAGTTATTTACACCAGATAGGCGAAATGAAATACTTTATGTGTTTGCAATCAACATCATTTTTGCATTCATATTTACCTGTTTGGTTTCAGGACTGGATTTGATTATTGGATTTTATGACCCGACCTGGGTTACCGGTTTTGACATCGATTCGGTTGACATTTCAGCAGGAGCATTCCTTTTAAGTGCCATTGGAACAATATTTTATGCACCCGTTCTTGAAGAACTGATATTTAGAGGAGTTTTTTTCAACAGACTGAAAATTAGAATAGGATTGGTTCCTGCAATGCTCATTTCATCATTTATATTTGGAATCGGACATGATTTCGGAGGCATTACAAGCGCATTTCTGTTTGGAATATGCATGTGCATACTATATGCAAAAACAGACAATATACTTGTGCCAATGAGCGTTCACTTCATTAACAATGTGGTTGCTACAATACTTGAATTTACTGAAATCGACTATATTGTCGGACAACTGCCTTGGCTGATTCCGGCAACAATTATTGTGCTGATAGCAATGGTATTGTTAATCAAATATATAATTCAGGAAACTTCAATTCTGAAAAAAAGATTTAGTTAAAAATTAAAAAAGTTAGTGGAATCCGCATCCACTACAGGTTTCACATTTTTCTTCTTCGATAGGATCGTATTGCTTATCTTCCTGTAAAGTTGCTGAGATAAAATACTGATCAAATTCATCCTTATTTTTTAAAACTGGAGAAAGACCCTTAAAATCACAGCGAATATCACCAGTTCCACCAATATCAACAAGTATTGGTTCACCTAATTTGAATCTTTTGAAATATGCTTCAACTTCATCCTTTAAAGCACCAGGAACTCTAAAATTAAAAGATAAAATATTATTTTCTTTCATTTTTAATCCGACATATTTTTGGTCTATTTCATAATTTAAACCCAATTGTTTTTTAAAAATAACATTTGTACCTATCTCATTAGATGCCATTTTATAATCTCCTTAAGATATTCAAATAAATTAGAATTATAGTTTGTAATATTTAAAACTTTCCAATGTTATTCCTAAAATATCTAAGTCTAAAAATTTTTTGTTTTGAAAATTTATAACGAATTATCACGATTTTTAATAAAGTTTATATAATTCTAAATTTAAAAATTATGATATGTTATAATATTATATTATACATATTGAAATCAATTAGAAAAATAGGTGTTTATTAATGAACGAATACAACAAAAATATTGGAAATAGAATTAGAGAATTGAGAGAACTTTCAGACATTACCATTAAAGAAATTGCTGAAAACTTGAATATTAAAGAAGAAACTTATATCCAATATGAAAATGGAGAGATAGACATCCCTGCAAGCTTCCTGTACGAACTTGCACACATTTTTAAAGTTGATTTAGGATTATTACTAACTGGCGAAGAAAGCAGAATGAGTATTTTTGATGTTACTCGTGCAAACAAAGGAGTTTCAATTGACAGGAGTAAAGAATATACTCATGAAAACTTATGTTCAAAATTTATTCACAAACAAGCGGAAACATTTTTAGTAACTGTGGATCCAGAAAAAAATCCAATACCTTCACTTAATTCACATCCAGGACAGGAATTTAATTACGTTTTAGAAGGTTCATTAAAAATATACATACACAATAATGAAATCATATTAAACGAAGGAGATTGCATATTTTTCGATTCAACACATAAACATGCAATGGTAGCGCTTAACAATAAACCCGCTAAATTTTTAGCAGTAATCATATAATACTTACAGGAGATAATCACATGACATCAGTAATAGGAGATTTTGTAGAGAGAGTGGATTTTGACTCTTATGAAGATTTTTTCAATAATTTTAAATTAAAATTTGAAGATGATTTTAACTTCGGATTTGATGTGGTAGACAAATATGCAGAAATAGATCCGGATAAAATTGCTTTAATATGGACTAATGATGAGGAAGAACACACTTTCACATTCAAAGACATGAAAGAATACTCAAATAAAACTGTTAATCTATTAAAAAGATTAGGAATTAAAAAAGGCGATAAAGTAATGCTTACATTAAAAAACCGATACGAATGGTGGATTTGTATGGTTGCATTACATAAACTTGGAGCAATAGCCATTCCTGCAACCCACATGTTAAAACTTCATGACATTGATTTCAGATTAAGAAACGCTGAAGTTAAAGCAATAATCACTGTTGAAGAAGACTCATTACTTCCGGATTATGAAGCCGCTGAAAAAGAATTGGACATCGATTTGAAGAAAATGGTAATTGAAACCGACAGGGACGGATGGATAAACTTCAACAAGGCCATTGAAGAAGAAAGTCCTATATATGAAAGGCCAACCGGAGACGAAAACCCGTTAGCTGACGAAGTGTTCCTAATTTACTTCACATCCGGAACAAGCGGACTTCCAAAAATGGTTGCTCACAAACACACATATGCCTTAGGACATATTCCAACTGCAAAATACTGGCAGAATGTTGTGGAGGACGGAGTCCACCATACAGCATCAGATACCGGATGGGGAAAGGCAGTATGGGGAAACCTTTACGGTCAGTGGATTGCCGGAACTGCAATATTTATTTATGATTATGTAAGGTTCAATGGAATTAAATTACTTGAAAAAATCATCGAGCACAAGGTAGATACTTTCTGTGCACCTCCAACCGTTTACAGATTCCTAATCAAAGAACAGATTGAAGGATATGACTTTTCAAATTTAAAATATGTTGCAACAGCAGGCGAACCTCTTCCTCCGGAAGTGTCTGAAAGATTCTATGACCTGTCAGGTTTGAGAATTAAGGAAGGATTTGGACAAACCGAAACAACATTATCCATTGGAACATTCATTTGGCTAGATGCCAAAATAGGATCCATAGGTAAACCTTCCCCACTCTACAAATTAAAATTATTGGATGAAGAAGACAATCCTGTAGAGTTCGGTGATGAAGGAGAACTTTGTTTTGACATTACTGAAGGTATTCCACCAGGATTATTCAAGGAATACTATAAAGATCCTGTAAAACAGGCACAGCAAGTCCATGACGGATACTACCACTGCGGAGATACCGCATGGGTGGATGAAGACGGATACGTTCACTTTGTAGGAAGAAACGATGATATAATCAAATCTTCAGGTTACCGTATCGGACCGTATGAAGTAGAAAGTGCAGTGCTTTCACACCAGGCAGTCCGTCACTGTGCAATTACCGCTTATCCTGATGAAGTGAGAGGTCAAATTGTAAAAGCAAGTATCGTTTTACAACCTGACGTTGAACCATCAGAATCCTTAACAAAAGACATTCAGAATCATGTGAAAAAAGTTACAGCCCCTTATAAATACCCAAGGATGGTGGAATATGTGAAAGAACTTCCTGAAACCATCAGCGGTAAAACAAGGAGAGTTGAAATAAGAGAAAAAGACCAAAAGAAAATTAATTAGATGATATAATGATAGAAGAGATATCTTATCCAGTTATTAATGAAGAGCTTTGCAAAGGCTGTATGAGATGTATAGTGGGATGTCCTCAAAATGCAATAGTACTTTCACAGGACATGAACGACGCAGGATATCAATTCGCAGTTTATAGTGGAAATGGTTGTACAGGATGTAAAGACTGTTACTTTACCTGTCCGGAACCATTAGCACTTGAAGTACATCAAATTAAAAATATAGCTAATGATGATGTTGCAAAGATGATTAAAGCTAAAGTAGCTAATAAAGGGGGAAACTAAATGAGTAATCAAATGGTTAAAGGAAATACCGCCGTAATCATTGGTGCAATGTATGCAGGTTGCGATTGTTTCTTTGGATACCCAATTACTCCTGCAAGTGAAATTTTACATGAAGCATCAAAATACTTCCCGATGGTTGGAAGAAACTTTGTTCAGGCTGAAAGTGAAGAGGCATCAATCAATATGGTTTACGGTGCATCAGGTACCGGCCACAGAGTTATGACTTCATCATCAGGACCTGGAATCAGTTTAATGCAGGAAGGATTTACTTTCCTTGCAGGTGCTGAATTGCCTGCAGTTATTGTGGACATCATGAGGGCCGGACCGGGACTTGGAAATATCGGACCTGAACAGGGAGACTACAATCAGGTTGTTAAAGGCGGAGGTCACGGAAACTATAAAAACATAGTTTTAGCACCAAATAGCGTTCAGGAAATGTGTGATTTGACCATGAAAGCATTTGAACTTGCCGATAAATGGAGAAACCCCGTGGTGGTTTTGGCTGACGGTACTTTAGGACAAATGGCCGAACCGTTAGTATTCCCTGAAAAAGCTATCGAACCTAAAAACGATAAGGATTGGGCCGTAAAAGGTACTAAAGAAACTATGGAAAACCTCATTACTTCCATTTATAACGATTTTAATGAATTAGAAGACTTCAACTACAAACTCCAGGAAAAATATGCTCAAATTGAGCAGGAAGAAGTTATTGTTGAGGAATATATGGTTGAAGATGCTGAAATCGTTTTGGTTTCATATGGTATCAGCAGCCGTATTGCAAGATCTGCAGTTGACAAAAGCCGTGAAAATGGCCTGAAAGTTGGACTTTTAAGACCGATTACTTTATCCCCATTCCCTGTTGACAGAGTCAAAGAACTGTCCGATAAAGGAATTAGCTTCATTTCAGTTGAAATGAGTAACGGTCAGCTGCTGGCCGACGTGCAATTTGCAGCACTCAGAAAAGAAGATACCTACCTTGTAAACAGAATGGGTGGTAACCTCATTGAGCTAAAACATGTTCTTGCAAAAATCTATGAAATTGCAGGATTTGAAGATGAGACTATAGACACTTCAAAAAGAAGTGAGGAAAAGGCCAGTCCAAATATAATTGATTGAGGATGTGGAAAAAATGAGTGAAGAGATTAATAAAGATTATGAATTGAAAGTACGTAGAAATCCACAATCCCTTTTAGAAGAATATCCTAGAAAAGGAACAAATATTCAATCAACACACTATTGCGCCGGTTGTGGACATGGAATTTTACATAAATTAATTGCAGAATGTATGGATGAACTTGGAATACAAGAACGTTGTGTTATGATTTCTCCGGTAGGATGTTCAGTATATGCATATTTCTACTTTAACTGTGGAAATTTCCAGACTGCACACGGTAGAGCACCTGCAGTAGCTACCGGTATTTCAAGAGCTGAAGATAATGCAATTGTTATGAGTTATCAAGGAGATGGAGATTTAGCTTCCATCGGATTAAATGAAACTTTACAGGCAGCAAACCGTGGAGAAAAAATTGCAGTATTTTTCGTGAACAATACAGTTTACGGAATGACTGGGGGTCAAATGGCTCCAACCACATTAATTGGAGAAAAAACAGTTACTTGTCAAACTGGAAGAGATCCTGACTATGCAGGACACCCTACACACATGTGTGAATTAATTAATACATTAAAAGCACCAGTGTTTATTGAAAGGGTTTCTCTTGCCAATCCTTTAAAGATTAGACTTGCCAAATATGCTATTAAACAGGCTTTAACTGTTCAAAAAGAAGGAAAAGGTTATTCATTCGTTGAAGTATTATCACCTTGCCCAACCAACTTAAAACAAGACGTTGCAAGTGCTCAAAAATTTATTGAAGAACAGATGGAAAAGGAATTTCCAGTCAAAAACTTCAGAAATAACTTATACACAAAAGAACCAGTCAAAAGGCCTGCAAGTGACTTTTCAACTGAATCCCTTGATAAGATATTCAACGTTTCAAGAGGCGAGGATTCAGGCTATGTTGATGATGACATAAAACCATTAAGCATTAAAGTTTCAGGTTTCGGCGGTCAGGGAGTTTTAAGTGCAGGATTAACAATAGCTCAGGCAGCATGTGCTGAAGGAAAACATGTATCATGGTATCCTAGTTACGGACCAGAACAGAGAGGTGGAAAATCCAATTGTTCTGTAGTTATTTCTAATGAAACAATAGGAACTCCTGTTGTTGATGACATTGACATTCTTATTGCTTTAAACAAACCATCCCTAGAACAGTTCTCACAGGATGTTAAAGAAGGAGGAGTAATTCTTTACGATGCAAAAATCGGTGAATTCGAAACCGATAGGGACGTTAAAGTTATTGCAATGCCTTGCGTAGACATTGCAGAAGAGCATGGAAATGCAAGAACTGCTAACACCGCACTTTTAGGAGCATTGACCGAATTAGGTGATGTTTTAAAACGTGAATCATATGAAAATGCCATTCGTGAAATGTTTGCATCAAAACCAAAAGTAATTGATGTGAATATTGAAGTTCTAAAAGCCGGAGCAGAATGGTTGAAAAACAATTCATAGTGTGATTTAATGACATATAAAGAAAATGCTAAAAAATATATAGAAAATTACAATTTAGGTATAGGAGACACCATTAAAGTCAATAAAGAAGACATCTCTTATACTGGTATTTTACTTGATAGGCCAGAAGATGCAGACGATGGCTATTTGGTTTTAAAATTATCAAGTGGATATAATATAGGAGTAGCTATTGAAAATACTACTGCCGAACTTCTTGAAAAAGGTGATAAACCAAAAATTGGATTTGGAGAAAGTGAAATCCCACATGACTCCTCCAAACAAAATATTTCAATTGTATCCACTGGAGGTACAGTATCATCCGTTATTGATTACCGAACCGGAGCTGTACACCCGGCATTTACTGCATCAGATCTTGTAAAAGCTAACCCTGAACTATTAGATTATGCCAATTACAATGTTAAAGCATTATATAATATTTTAAGTGAAGACATGAAACCTGAATACTGGGTTAAGGCTGCTGAAGAAATCGCAAACGACATTTCCAATGGTGCTGACGGAGTTGTAATAGCTCATGGTACCGATACAATGCATTATACCTCAGCCGCATTAAGTTTCATGTTAAAGACACCAGTACCAATCATAATTACTGGAGCTCAAAGAAGTTCAGACAGACCTTCAAGTGATGCTAACATTAACCTAATCGATTCAGTGGTTGCAGCGAAATCAGACATTGCAGAAGTCTGCGTCTGCATGCACGGAAGTTTGAATGATGAATACACATACCTGCACAAAGGAACAAAAGTCAGGAAAATGCATACTTCCAGAAGAGATACTTTTAGAAGCATAAATGCTCAACCAATAGCTAAAATCCAAAATAAGAAAGTCAACATCAATCCTGACTATAACTATACCAAAAGAGGGGAAAATGAACTTGAATTAAATACCTCAATTGAAGAAAAAGTTGGATTTATCAAAAGTTTCCCTGGCATTTCTGCAGATTATATTGAATATCACATTGACAAAGGTTATAAAGGTATTGTCATTGAAGGAACAGGGCTTGGACATGTTCCAAATGACCTAATTGATTCATTCAAAAGAGCAAAAGATGAAAATATCCCAATAATCATGACCTCACAATGCCTTTATGGAAGAGTTAACATGAATGTTTACTCAACCGGACGTAATATTATTGATGCGGGAGTGATTTCAGGAATAGACATGACTCCTGAAACCACCTATGTCAAATTATGTTGGGCATTAGGCCAAAGTGATGTAAGAGAAGAAGTTAATGAAATTATGCAAACAAATATTGCAGGTGAATTTTCAGAAAAATCCTCAATTAAGGATTTCTTGAATTAAGGAGCGGTTAATATGGATTACAATGAATTAGGATTAAAAATGGGACTTGAAATTCACCAACAATTAAACAGTCAACACAAATTATTCTGTCCATGTAAAACAGAACTTGTTGATGATGATTACACAGAACTTGTTCAAAGAAAATTAAGGCCAACACAATCAGAACTTGGTGAAATAGACAGAGCAGCTCTTCAAGAGTCTTTAAGAGGACTTAATTTCAAATATGAAAACTTTGAAAAACACACCTGTCTTGTTGAAAACGACGATGAACCACCTCACAGTTTAAATGAGGAAGCTCTAGACATTTGTATTACCATTGCATGCTTAATGAATATGCACATTGTTGATGAATTCCACACCATGAGAAAACAGGTTATTGACGGAAGTAACACCGGAGGATTTCAAAGAACCGGAATGGTTGCAACCGATGGATACCTTGACACCCCTTATGGTAGAGTAGTTATCGAAAGCCTGGGTCTTGAAGAGGATGCAGCCAGAAGAGTTGAAACCAAAGACGGATTTACTGAATTCAGACTAGACAGATTAGGTATTCCTCTTGCAGAAATTACCACAGACCCTTCAATGCACGATCCTGCTCAAGTTCGTGAAGTCGCATATATGCTTGGTCAAATTTTAAGAAGTACCAATGTGAAAAGAGGACTCGGTACAATCAGACAGGATTTAAACATTTCTATTGCAAAAGGTGCTCGTGTAGAAATTAAAGGGGTTCAGGACTTGGATTTGATGAGTGAAATCGTTGAACGTGAAGTCAAAAGACAATTGGTTTTAATAGACATCAAAGAAGAGCTTGAAAAAAGAAATGCAAAAGTTTTAGAAGAAATCCATACTCTTGATGATTTGTTTGAAGACACCGAATCAAAAATATTAAAATCCGCCGAAACAATCAAAGCAGTTGTTTTGAAAGGTTTCAACGGATTAATCGGTTTGGAAGTGCAACCGGGCAGAAGATTTGGAACTGAAATTGCAAGTTATGCTAAAAAACGTGGAGTTTCAGGTATTTTCCATTCTGATGAACTTCCAGCTTATGGAATCACACAGGATGAAGTTGACAGAGTAAAACAACATTTAGACATTGGTGATGATGATGCATTCATTATTGTTGCTCATGATGAAGATATAGCTATTTCCGCTTTGGAAGAAGTTAAAAGAAGAGCCAATTTAGGTCTTGAAGGTGTTGTTGAAGAAACAAGAAAAGCATTGGATGATGGAAATACCGAATACATGAGACCTCTTCCAACTGCAAACAGAATGTATCTTGAAACCGACATTCCTTTATTCAAAATTACTTCAGACAGAGTTGAACCAATTGCAAATAACCTGCCTGAACTGCCTGATGTAAAACAAGCAAGAATCATTGAAGAATACAAATTAAGTGAAGATTTGGCATCACAGCTGGTTAAAAGACAAGTTGCAGATACATTTGAAGATATATTGGCTGATGTTAAAGTAGATGCAACACCTGTAGCTTCACTTCTTGCATATGATTTAAGAGAAATTAAAAGGGAAGGATTTGATGTTAATGCAATAACATTGGATCACTTCAAAGGTATTTTTACACTCCTGGCAGACGGTAAAATTGCAAAGGACAGTGTGAGAAAACTTGCAATTGAAACAATCAAAACTCCTGATGTTGACATTGAAGAAATTGCAGAGAAAAACAACTTAACTATGCTTAGCGAAGATGACGTTAAAAAAATCATTGCAGGTATTGTATCAGACAATGAAGCGATGGTAAAAGAACGTCAGATGGGTGCAATGGGACCTTTAATGGGAATGTGCATGAAACAGCTTAAAGGAAAGGCTGATGGTGGCGTAGTTAATAAAATCGTGCGTGAAGAAATTCAAAAATTATTATAGAAATCTCCCAGAGATTTCTTAAACTTCTTTTTTTATTGAAACCCCATTTCAAAAACATATTTAATATAAGATATAAAGGTAGCAATATTGAAAAATGGGGGACAAGTCTATTGAACATCTCCTGCTTAAAGAGTCCGAAGAATTCTTGCACAAAAATGTTAAATAAGTTATCCATTAAAATAATAAGTAAATTAGGTGATTTTATGGAAGACATTAACTGGAAAAACGATAGGATTCTGCTCACGCCAACAAACCTTTATATGGAATACATCCTATTAAGTTACAATGATTATCTGGTGAAAAAATTAAAAGATGTAGAGATAACACATGGGGAGTTGACATACATTTATAACATCAAATATTTTCCATCAATCTCACAAAGACAACTGGCAGAAATATTATATGTTTCCGAGGCAAATGTGGCAAAAATGGTTAAGAAATTGGTTAAAAAGGATCTTGTTAAAAAAACAAAGGACAAAGAGAACAAAAGTAGAAATATTCTCTCCCTAACAGATAAAGGAGAAGAGGTTTTTGATAAAATTAATGTCATAACATGCGGATGGGAAAGAGATTTGACCAAAAATTTCACCAACGAGCAATATTTTGAATTTAAACAAAACCTGTATGAATTAATCAAAGAATCTGTAAATTTAGGATAACCAAAACTTTTATATACTCAACTATGAAATATTATAATAAGTCTTAACTTAGTTAAGTCTTTAATGAATTAAAGAGGTATAGACAATGTCAATATATGATTTTGAAGTAAAAGATGGAGACGGAAACACAGTTTCACTTTCCCAATACAAAGACAAAGTACTATTAATTGTAAATTCAGCAACCAAATGCGGATTCACACCACAATACACCGAATTAAACGAAATTTATGCTGAATTTAAAGACGAAGGATTTGAAATCCTAGATTTCCCATGCAACCAATTTGGAGGTCAGGCACCGGGAACAACTGAAGAAATCGCTGAAGTCTGCCGCAACAAATGGTTAGTGCCATATTCAATCTTTGAAAAAATTGATGTTAATGGTGAAAATGCCGATCCGTTATATGAATACCTTAAAAATGAACAACCATTTAAAGAAATCACAGGAAAAGGCGCTACCAAATTAAAATTAGTATTAAAAGCAGTGGACAGACACTACAAAGACAACAATGACATCAAATGGAACTTCACCAAGTTTTTAGTTGACCGTGAAGGAAATGTTGTTCGCAGATTCGAACCAACCGAAGACTTAGGAGACGTTAAAGAAGCAATCAAGGATTTAATTTAAATCAAATTAAATCCAAATATTATTTTGAGGTTTTAACATGAACAGATATGACATTATTATTATAGGTGCCGGTCCAGGAGGCCTTACAGCCGGAATCTATGCAGGACGTCAAGGAACAAAAACCCTTATCATTGACCGTGACCTTGCAGGAGGAATTGGCAGAGAAGTTCCGGAAATGGAAAATTATCCAGGTTTTGAAAGCATCTCAGGTTTGGAGCTAATAGAAAAAATGAAAGCCCAGGCAACCAAAAACTGTGAGTTGCACGAAATGGAAAACGTTGAAAAAATTACCAAAAACGATGATGAATACAGATTCACTGTTAAAACCAACAAGGACGAATATCAAACTAAAACAGTTATTTTAGCAACCGGCAGCTCCCACAGACACCTCAATGCAAAAGGCGAAGAGGAATACAAAGGAAAAGGAGTCAGTTACTGTGCCACATGTGACGGATTTTTCTTTGCAGGCCGTGACATCGTCATGGTGGGCGGTGGAAACAGTGCCCTTCAGGAGGCAATATATCTTAAAAACCTTGGAGCAAACGTAACATTGATTCACAGAAGAGATGAATTCAGAGCCCAAAAACACTTGCAGGACCTGATTAAACAGGAAGGAATCGACACAATTCTCAATGCAACCGTTGAAGAAATAAAAGGAGAAATGCTTGTTGAATCAGTTACCCTTAAAGACACACAAACCGGAGAACTGAAAGATTTTCCAACAAATGGAGTATTCATAAGTGTCGGTTATATCCCACATACAGAATTGGCCAGCCAACTGGGAGTCAATCTTGATGAAACAGGCCATATTATAACCGATAAAGAGCAAAAAACTAATATTGAATATGTGTATGCAATTGGTGATGTATGTGCAGGGCTAAAACAGTGGGTTGTAGCATGCGGTGAAGGTGCAGTGGCAGCAACTTCAGCATACCATGATTTAAAAGAAAGTTAATAATCATAACGTTCTTTTAAGAACATATAAACAAAAAATGCTATAATCAATACTACAAATACTGGTAATAACCACATAAATACTTTCAATACCAATACAGCTACTAAAATAGCAATTATAATAAATATCAAATCTTGTAATTCCATGTAATTCACATTTATAAAATATCATATATAAATTTTAAGGCAATTACAAGAAACTTTTTCTATTTTTTCCATATTATAAGATAACTATAATAAATAAAAAAACCAAAAATAATATCATTATATTTTCATGGAGTATAATATGACAATTTTAGTTATCAATAACAAAGGACAATACAATCATAGAATTCAGAGAAGTTTACAATATCTTAAAATTCCTTCCAAATTAGTTTCAAATGACCTATCCGTTGAAGAAATTGAAGCTGAAAATCCTATCGGATTAATATTGGGAGGAGGACCTTCCCTTGAAGGTGCAGGAAATAGTGAAGAGTTCATTAAACACTTCGATATTCCGATTTTAGGAATTTGTCTAGGCCACCAATTAATTGCAAAGGCATATGGTGGAGAAGTCAAGACTTCCGATACTGAAAGTTATGCTCAAGTGAAAATTAATATCAATAACGATGAAAACTTATTTGAAGGACTGGCTCCTGAAATGGATGTTTGGTCATCCCATAAGGACGAAGTTACAAAAATCCCTCAAGATTTTGAAATCTTAGCCAGTTCCAATTTATGTGATGTTGAATCCTTTAAACATAAAGACAGGGACATCTATGGAATCCAATTCCACCCTGAAGTGCATCATACTCCAAAAGGATCAACAATTTTTGAAAACTTTTATAAAATTTGTCAAAAACAGGTGTAATAATGATCGATAATGCTGAAGATTTAGCAACCAAAGCACAGGACAACAAAGCAGGTTTAAAAAGAAAATACGTCAATATACAAATTGGTGATGAAGAATACGGATTCAGAATTTCTGGAATTGGAGGAAAATCCGTAAAACTCGAAAAATTTGTCAAATATGATGATATCATTGAAGCCATTGAAGCTGGAAATGACAATGGTCTTGAAGCCATGATTAAACAAATTATTGAAGATTACGAAGAAGAAGATGAGGAATAAAATGTTAAGCCCTAAAGAATTTATTGAAGATGCAATTCAAAAAATTAAAGACCAAATCGGTGATGAAAAAGCAATTATTGCACTATCCGGAGGAGTTGACAGTTCAGTATGTTCCGTACTTGTTCAAGAAGCTATCGGAGATAATCTAACTGCTGTTTTTGTAGACCACGGTCTTTTAAGAGAAGGTGAAGTTGAACAAGTGACCAACACCTTTAAAGACAGATTGAATTTCAAATTTGTCGATGCTTCCGATGAATTTATGGACCAACTTGCAGGAGTTGAAGATCCTGAAGAAAAAAGAAAAATCATCGGCAGAGTATTTATTGAAGTATTTGAAAGAGAAGCTATTGAATCCGGAGCTAAATACTTAGTTCAAGGAACCATTGCGCCAGACTGGATTGAAACCAAAGGTGAAATCAAATCCCACCACAACTTGGCTCTTCCAAGCGGAATGGAATTGGAACTCTGCGAACCAATCCGTGACCTATACAAGGATGAAGTTAGAGAAATCGGTGATGAATTGGGTCTTCCAAAAACAACCGTATACAGACAACCTTTCCCAGGACCGGGTCTTGGAGTACGTGTTGTTGGAGCGCTTACAAGAGAAAATGTTGAAATCTGCAGAAAAGCAAACAAAATCGTTTGCGATGAAGTTGAAGCAAGAGGACTTAACGAAGAAGTATGGCAATACTTTGCTGTATTGACCGATACCAAAGTTACTGGTGTTAAAGGAGACCAAAGAGACTTCGGATACTTGGTAGTTGTAAGAATTGTTAACTCCATTGATGCTATGACCGCATCCGTAGCGGAACTTCCTTGGGAATTGATTCAAACAATCTCCAAAAGAATTACTTCCGAAATTTCTGAAGTCACACATGTTGCACTTTCAGTTAGTGACAAACCACCAGCAACCATCGAATTCTGTTAAATACTATTTTAATTAATAGTATTTTCTTTTACTTTTTTTAAATATCATGAAAACAACTAAAAACGCTTATCTTGCAAAATTAACAGAACAAATTCAAATGAAATCTGTTAATGTTGGAAAAAACTTAGAGGGAACCACCCCACCGTCAGTTTTTATTGGAAGATGGTCCTATCCTAAAGTGTATGCTGGACCGATGATGAGCTCCCAAATGGGAGACACATACATTATGGACTCTCCCGAATCATGGATTGGGCAAAATAAAACCCAGGATGAAATCATTAACTATAGAATGAACCTTGTTCGAGGAAAACAATTAATTAAAATCGATGATTTGGAAAATCCTTTTGTTGAAAAACTTCAGGACATATCCCTTGCTTCAAAATCAATCGACAGTGAAGCAACTTTTGGAAAAAGACCAACAGGATCAATGCTTAGCGAAGACAGCATGCCCCATGGACCAAGTGCAGTGATTGAGAAATTCGACATTGATGCAGTCAGATGGGACAGGCAACTAGAAAAGACATTTTATGACACTGATCTTAAGGCAACCGATGCAGTTGTTAACCTTCACAACAAAGATGTTCCATTCTCAGCAATGCAAAAGGCATTTTCAGTTGGAGCCATCGGAACAAAAAACAAAAGAAAACTTGTTCCAACACGCTGGTCTATTACAGCATGTGATTCAACGCTTGCTGATGAGTTTTTAAAGGAAGTCAGGAAATTTGAAAGACTTGACACCTATAGAGTATTCGAATTTGGAGCATTGAACAATTATTACATAATCATTTTAACACCTACAGAATGGCAATACGAATGGTATGAGGCATTCATCAAACTAATGAAAAATGAAGAATTGATATTTTCAGATTATGAAACAAACGGTGGGAAAAAGGAGTATTCCCGTGTTGGAGGATGTTATTATACTGCTAAAATGGCAGTTCTGGATTATCTTTTAAAAATCAAAAAGCAATCAGGACTGATAATTTTAAGAGAGGCTTATGACGGATATGTTCCACTGGGCGTATTTAATGTAAGGGAAAACATCAAGGAAGCGATGATGAGACCTTACCTGGAATTTGAAACATTAGAGGATTGTTTGAAATATTCCGGACAAAAATTAAGAATTCCAATTAACAGATATGTAAAGCAAGGAACACTATTGAATGAAATGCTTCACACAAAACAGACTACACTGGATATGTACTTTAAAAGAGGATAACATGTTTAAATTTAAAACCCCTTCAAAAGAAACTAGAAAAATCATGTCTGAAGTTGCTTTAGGCAAAATTGAAGATAATTTTCAGGAAAAATGCGAAGAAAAAATAAAAAGTTTAACAGCACATGATTTTGCAAAAGTAACCTCCAGCGGCAACAACAGCATTTTTATTGCACTTTCATCAGTTAAGGGAGACGTCATAGTGCCAGATCAGGGCGGTTGGCATGGATTTAAACAGATTGCAAAATTCCTGAATAAAAATTTGATTACACTTAAAACCGATGACGGCATTATCAATCCGAAATATTTGGATGACATTGACATCAATAATGATTCAGCACTGATATTTACAAGTTTTGCAGGATACTGCGGCGAGCAGGATACCAAAGGCATTTCAAAATATTGTAAAAACAACAACATCACAACCATTGAAGACGCTTCAGCAGGAATTGGAGACAGCGAAAACAATTTGGGAAATGGAAAATACTCAGACATCATTCTTGCATCTACAGGTTCACCAAAAATAATCAATGTGGGAAGCGGAGGATTCATATCAACCAACAGTGATGAAATTTTTAAAAACACATCCCTCCCTCAAAAATTAAGCAAAACTAATAATATTGTATGTAGTGGTATATGTTTAGAACTTGATAATGTTAAAGATAATTTGGAAGTTACATTAAATGCAACGGAGCACATAAAAAAATGCATTGACAATACATTACATAGTAAAAAAAGAGGAGTTAATGTAATTATTCCGCATGATGATGCGAAGGAAATTTCATGGAATTTGAAAAAGTCATTGCCGATTGACAAAAGCGGATTTATTACTACATGTCCAAATTATAATCGTGTAAAACAAAAAGCAATATGCATTGAAATAAAAAACCTTGACTATGAATGTCTTGAAAAAGAGAATTTGGACAGAATAATTGAAGAGTTGAAAATTAATAATCTACAGTAAGTTTTGTAATCCTATCTATTAAAATATCCTCAACTGACATGTTTTTTGTTTCAACATCACTGATTTTATAGATTTCTTTTAATTTTTCTTCATTAGCATCCAAAACAGTTTCATCCAAAGTAAAAATTGAAGACAGCTCAGAGGTATAATCTCCACAGTTAATTAAAACTGCACAAAGATTCATTTCTCCCTCTTTCAGGCCTAAAACATCAAAAGCCTTGGAAATTTGTCTTTGGGCTGAGCATCTCAAAACTATTTCTACACTTATATCTTTAGCCAAATTTTCTCCACGCTCAAAAGCAAGAACTGCCTGGTTAACACCATGAGTTATATGATTGGTGCCTGCAACTGCATCGGCATTTAAAAGCTGGATAATTTCTCCGTCCTTTTTAATTCCATTAATCTTATTTAAAGTATCTCCAACTGAAGCAATAGTTGTCCTGAAACCTAAAATCTGTAAATTATCCATAATCATAAAATCACTAATCCCTAAGCAACCTGTTTACTCCGGCAATATATGCCTTGACACTTGCATTGATAATATCGGCTTCAGTACCTCTGGCAGATACGACCTTGTCTGCCTTTTGAAGCTTGATTATTACATCAATAAAAGCATCGGTACCGCCAGTAATTGAATCTACGTGATATTCTATTAAGTCTATATCCTTAAATATGTCCAAAGATTTGATTGCATTGATTGCAGCATCAACAGGACCCAAACCAACACCTGCATTCAATATTTCTTCACCGTCAATTGTAATCTTAACGGAAGCTGTCGGCATTACCTTATTTCCTGAAACTATAGTTACCTCATCAAGTTTAATTCTATCTTCATGGTTTATTTCCAAAACATTATCCGCAATGACCTGAAGATCAACATCGGTAACTGTCTTTCCCTTATCGGCCAAAACTTTAATGTCATCACAAATTTGCTTTAACTGACTGTCATCAACACTTAATCCCAATTCCTTCAGCCTATTATTTAAACCATGAGTTCCCATATGTTTTCCGATGACAAATTTGCGTTTTCTTCCAACAAGTTCCGGGGTCATAGGTTCATAGGTTGCGGAATTTTTAATGATGCCATCCGAATGTATTCCGGATTCATGGGCAAAAGCGTTTTCACCAACAATTGCCTTATTCGGTTGAATATAAACACCAGTCAAACGTGCAACAAGTTTAGACATATCATAAATCTCATTGATTTTAATGTTGGTTGAAAATTCAGGAAGTAACCTGTCAATACTGACAACAGTCTCTTCAAAAGAAGTGTTTCCTGCCCTCTCACCTATACCATTGATTGTAGTGTGGATTTCAGTTGCCCCACCTTTAATGGCAGATAATGTATTGGCAACGGCCAGACCAAAATCATTATGACAATGGCAAGCAATTGGAACATTAAAATCGTTTAATTGGTTGAATAATTCAAATGAAGAATCAGGTGTCAATATACCAACAGTATCACAAACACAAACCCTATCAACACCATAATCAATGGCATTGCTATATACGGACTTTAAAAAATCGACATTGCTTCTTGAAGCATCTTCAGCTGACAACTCAACAGTAAGACCGTGATCCTTACAGTATTGAACAGCATTATTAGATAACTCAATAAGTTCACTGTGAGTGGTTTTTAGTTTATCGCTAATATGCAAATCAGATGTTGGAACAACCAAATTAACAGCATCAACATCACATTCGATACAATAATCAATATCCCCGGTTAAAGGTCTTGAAAAACTTAATATTTCTGCAGTAAAACCCTGCTTAGCAATTTCTTTAATGGAGTGTCTTTCACCTTCAGAAGTAATAGCAGAACCTGCTTCAATAAAATCCACACCTATTTCATCCAATTTTGTAGCAATCCTCAGTTTTTCATTGGAAGTTAAAGAAACACCCGGAGTCTGTTCACCATCACGTAAAGTAGTATCTAATACTTTGATATTCAAAAAATCACCTAAAATTATGCAATATCACCATTAAGTAAGATAAATTAAGAAAAAACAGATAAAAAAGTAAGTAAATAATTGTAATAGAGAAAGCTTGCAGCGAAATGAAATTCCCATAGAAAACCATAGTACACAAACAAAACACAAAAGGACTTCACTACTGGGATCGAAACGAGACCAGGTATAACCCCCATGCTATGACCGCAATACTTATCTATTACAAATGAGTATGAAAAATAAATTATAATAATGTGCTACTTTCACCCAAACTGTTAACACCTAACCAAATTATTATTAGACTATATATCACTTGAAATAAGTTCAATATTAGTCTACTAACAATAAAATAATGCAAGCGAACAATTGGAAGCAGCGGACTA
>NZ_CAMVTE010000018.1 GCF_947170395.1 uncultured Methanobrevibacter sp.
GATTCTTCTGGCATGATTTCTGTGATGAATATATTGAAGCTGTAAAATACAGATTATACACTGAGGTTAGCGATGAATCAAGAAGAGCTGCAAAATACACTTTAAAAACAGTCGTTGAGACATCTTTAAAATTATTAGCTCCGATTGCACCATTCTTTACTGAAGAGGTTTACCAATATTTCTCAGACGAATCAATCCATACTACTTTATGGCCTGAG
Source organism: uncultured Methanobrevibacter sp. (assembly GCF_947170395.1). Classification (GTDB taxonomy): domain Archaea; phylum Methanobacteriota; class Methanobacteria; order Methanobacteriales; family Methanobacteriaceae; genus Methanocatella. Next base: position 219 of record NZ_CAMVTE010000018.1, read on the forward strand.
GTATATGAGGAATTAATCAGTGAGGAAATGGAAACTAAAGGTGAAACTACCGTTGAGTTAATTGATGAGGTAAGAAGGTTTAAATCAGCTTCTAAAATCCCATTAAATGCAGAACTTGCTGAAGTAAATGTATATACTTCAGATGATTCATTAGTTGAAATATTCAACGATTTTGAAGATGATATTAAAGGAACTTTAAAAATTAAGGATTTAGCTATTAGCTCTGGAAAACCTGAAGTTCATGAAAAAATCATCGAAGTCGAACCGGATATGTCTCAAATCGGACCTAAATTCAAAGGAGATGCTGGAAAAATCATTGGTTATTTAAAATCAACTGATATTGGGGAAATCGGTGCTGTTTTAGAAAATGATCATGAACTGACAATTGGTGAGATTGTAGTTCCTGAGGACATGTTGAACATCAAAAAGGAGATTGTTGGAGCTTCTGGTAAAAAAGTGGATATCCTACAATCCGAAAACTTGGACATGATTGTGGAAGTAATTAGATAATTACTTTCCATTAACTTTTTTTTTAAAATCAATATTGTTTTTGCTTTAAATTATTTTTAATAGAAGTAAATATTGTATTTGGCTTATTTAAAGTATTTATACTACTTTTCAGTGAAATAAAAACTGGAGATGAGAATTATTTTTGTATATTTTAATGGACTTGTGTGTGATGTCAAAAGCCTATATCTATTTTTATTTAAGTCCAAGAGGGTTCTATTAGTGTTTTGGTCTCATCTCCTACTCAATATCATTATCTAACTTTTTTACAACTCTTGCAGGCACTCCTATTGCAAGGGAATTGTCTGGAATGTCTTTTGTAACAACTGCTCCTGCACCAACAACTACGTTATTTCCAATAGTAACGCCAGGTAAAATTGTCACGTTGCCTCCTAACCACACGTCATTACCTATTCTGATTTCACTTCCCTGAGCCAAATGTTCTCTTCGACCTTTTGGAGTTAAAGGGTGGCCGACAGTAGTTATTAATGTATTTGGACCAATCATCACATTATCTCCAATATAAACTTCTTTAATGTCAAGAATGGTTAAATTAAAATTTGCAGTAAAATTGTTTCCTATGAAAATGTTTTTTCCATTATCGAAACAGAATCGTTTGGCAATCCAAACTTTTTCACCCACTGAACCTAAAATCTCTTTTAAAACTTCATGTTGTTTGTCTAAATCATCTTCAGCAAGTGAATTGAATATATTTGCATTTTCGATTGCATTCAATTTCATTAAGGATATTTCTTTATCGTCATAGCAGTATTCAAGACCTGCCTTCATCTTATCAATTTCATTCATGGGTAAATATTTATGGATTTTAATTAAAAAAATATTTGGATAAAATGAAAATTGAGATATATACTACTTTGAAGATATTAATTCATTAATTATTGTTTCATTTTGATAATAAGCATTGCTATATCGTCAGATAGTTCCTGATTGCTGTAAAATTTGTTGAGGTCATTTTCAATGGATTTTATAATGCTGCTTAATTCATTATTCTTATTTTGATTTAATGTTTTTTGCAGATTTTCGTATCCGTAATATTCATCATTACTATTGTTTGCATCAGTAACTCCGTCAGTATATAAGAATAATGAATCATTAGGCTTTAATTGAATAACCTGTTTTTCATAGTGCATATTTTCCATTCCAGCTAAAAGTAATCCTGGTTTACCACTCAAAAATTCAAAATCACCATCGTTTTGTTTAATTAATGGTTTTTTGTGTCCTGCATTAACATAAGTCAGTTCACCTGTTTTTGTATTAAGTTTTCCAAGCCAACAGCTAACAAACACTTCTTCAACATTATCTTTACAAAGTTCGTTATTGGCTTCGTAAAATACTTCTGATAAATCTGAATAATAGGTAGCATAATCTCTGAGTAATGTCATGGCCTTTACCATGATTAATGCAGTTGACACACCTTTTCCACTGACATCCCCTATTACAAATCCAATATTTTCATCATTGATTTTGAAATAATCATAAAAGTCTCCACCAACCTCATGTGCCGCTTTCATAAATCCCCAAAGACTAAGATTATTATTTTCATTGAACTCTTCAAAATCTGTCGGAACCATTGAGTATTGAATTTCATGAGCTAATTTGAGTTCTGTTTCATATCTCTCTTTTTCTTTGGTTACATCCAATAAGTTGTTAGAATAATCTACGAATTCCTTCTGCATGTTAAGCAGGGATTCAGACAGTGATTTTATTTCATTGCTTACGGTAATTGATTTCAAATTATTAACTAAATCCTCTAAATCATTATCATCACTTATTTCTTCAGACAGATATGTGGATAACTGATTGACTGGTTGCATAACCTGTTTTTCCAAAAACAGCATATAAATTGTTAATGGTATTAGAATGGCCAGGAAAAATCCAGATAACATAATAAGATAATTTAAAAATTCAGATGCAATACCAAATTCATAAACTCCGGTTATTGTTAATGAAATCAAAAGGATAGTTGGGATTATAATTAATATGACGAATATTGTAATAAATGCATTATAGAATAATGTAGGTTTTTGAGTATTTTCTATTTTAAAGACATCCTCATCCAGTGGTTTAATTAAAAATATTCCTGAAAATATTAAAATTAACAGTAAATAAATAGTATTTGGACTATTTATTGTGATTAGTGAAAGAACTATTGAAGCTATGAAGAAAATCTCATATAATTTAATAGGCATGATTTTTTTAATTTGTTTTGGAGTATATACTGCAATATTTAATTTTCCAAATATTCCCATACCTAACAAAAGCAAAATCAGTCCTAATACGAATATCATATAATAACTTTCAAGATTTAATTTGATGACTTTATCAAAGATGTGATTGGTAAATAGATATGTTTGCAGAATAATGAAAAATATGATACATATTATTTTAATGAAACTATTAAAACTGTTTAAATTAGGTATTTCATGATTTCTTTTAGTTTTTATTGAGTACCATAATTTCCAAGGCATTATTCCCAAAATAAATAGGGATGAACCAGTTAATAAGATTGTTAGAGGATTGGTCATTCCTAAAAATAAAATCCAATATAATACTTCAACTATGGTAAATCCTAATATTGCATATGGACCTAACAATAAACTTAATAAAAGTAACGAGGACAACTCTAAGTGAATAGAATTGCTATCAAACCAGATGGATCCAATTAAAATTAGCATTATATTTATCATCATGGAGATAAATATAATAAATTTCTGTGATTTGAAAAGTTCTTTACTAATCATTTTCCACCTGCTCCATTATATTTTATTATAAGCATTGTTGTATCGTCAAATTGCTTATTATTGCAAAACATATTAATGTCTTTATTAATTTCAGTTATTATGTCGCTTAATTTTTCATTTTTATTTTTATTGATTATTTCTTTTAAGCGGTCTTCTCCATAAAATTCATTATAATTGTCATTAGCTTCAGTAACTCCATCGGTATATAGGAATATCATGTCTCCGGCATTCAAATTAATTTCATGTTCGCTATATTTTATGTCTTTCATTCCTCCGATGACTAAATTTGGATGTGTATTCAAGTACTCAAAATCAGAGGAGTCATGTTTAATTAACGGTTGGTTGTGTCCTGCATTAACATAGGACAGCTTTCCGCTATTTAAGTTTAATTTTCCAATCCATGTTGTTACAAATAATTCCTCATCATTTCTTTCATAAGCCAAATTGTTTACTTTTTCAATAACCTGTGATAAATCATCATTAAATTTAGAATGATTTTTAATTAAATACATTGTTTTAACCATGAATAATGTTGAAGGAATTCCTTTACCGCTAACATCTCCTATAACGAAATATACATTATCATCAATTTTGAAATAATCATAGAAGTCCCCTCCAACTTCTCTTGCAGGTTTCATTGTAGCGCTGACTTCAAATTCATTTTCTGAAAATTCTTCGAAATTTTTTGGCACCATATTTGATTGTATGTCACTTGCCACATCAAATTCAGTTTTGAATTTTTCTTTTTCAGAAGTTGTAATTTGAATTTGATGTAAATTATTCCTAATCTTATAAAATGACCTTACAAATGAATTGGCCAATATTCCAATACTGTCATTTCCAATGTATTTTTTTACATTAATAATTGATTCAATCCTATTTTCTGTTTTAAAGTAATTATCTGCAGTATCAATTAGTGCGTAAAGTGGATTGGTTATATTTTTTTCTATGTATCTTATATGAATTAATGAAACCAATAATATCAGCACACTTGTGAATGCAATGATAAGTAAAAGTTGGTATGATGGATCAAGATTGGGTGTAAAAGATAAAATAAGTGTGTTGAAATAGTTAAAGTTCAAAAATATGGTTATGGATATGATTATTAAAAAGATTAGTATAATTTCTTCAATAATTGAATAGTTGTCGTTCGTTGGTTTAATAGTCCTGTCAAAAGTATTGAAACATATCAGCAGAGAAGTCACTATTAATATAAAGTAGAAAATATGCTTTATGAACCTAATGCCTTCAACGAATTCCTTAAACATGATATATGCTACACATATTAAAAGTACTGTTAAAAGATAATACGGGTTTATGTTTATTTTTGTTATCTTTCTTTTAGGAGTTCGTAAAGGTATCTTAAGTATATTAAAAGAACTAATCAGCAGCAATCCAAATATTAATGAAAATGTGATAATATTTAAAATGTAAGGGAAGTTAAAATCCACGTCTGTAATGGAATATGAGAAATTTAAACCCGGATACAGTGAAAAAGAAATAACTAGGAGTGCAAAATATACAATGGAAACAATCACTGTAATGCAAAAGAACTTAACAATATTGTATGTTGAGTTAAATCTAGGTGTGTCTATTTTCTTTTTTGTTAAAATATTATACCATAATTTATATGCCAATAGTGAAATAAAAAATGTGGTTGCAAAATCAATAATCGGTGTAGGAAAGCCTATTCCTTCAATTAGTTCCCCAGTTAATGTTGCAGTTGCAAAACCCAAAGCTCCTACCGGACCAAACATCAAACCGAATGTTGGGGCGAAAGCCATATCTATAAATATGTAATTGCCTCCAATACGTTGATATTCGAAAAGGTAGTTTAATATCAATTCCACACAAAATGTGAAAATGAATATGAATATTGGATTACTGAATAACTTTTTTATTTTTGAAGGAACCATTGAATATTATGTATAAATACTAGCATATATAAATCTTTTTTAAATGATTTTTCAAAAAATGTTAGTAATTAATAGAACAAATTGGGTTTTCTTATGAATAATTATATAATTTCTGACTATTCTAAAAAGTATTCAATATATTATTTCATTACATTAAATTGTATGATGTGTTAGAAATACGAATATTCTAATTAAAAATTATATGTATATATATTTAAAAATTTAAAAATAGTAATGTGTATTTTACAGTTGGTTGAATTATGAATTTATTAAGCAGTGATAATAAATTATTAAATTCCTTTTTTAAAAACTATTTATTCGGGACAGTAATTTCTGTAGTACTCACTATTTTAACTGTTATTTTAAATGGAATAATCATTGGCAATTTCTTTGGCAATATTGGTCTTGCAGCATTCGGCTTGGCAATGCCAATTATTTATGCCAATTTGGCAATAGGGTATATTTTCTCGTATGGTGGTTCTATTGTCGCATCCAATAACATGGCTGATGAAAAAAGAGTAAACAATAATTTCTCAGTGACTTGTATTGTTGCAGCAATTGTGGGGATTGTTTTAACTGCATCATTGTTATTTTTTTCAACAAATGTTGCCCAAATATTAGGTGCATCAGGTGAATCATTAGATGCAACTGTATCACTAATGAGAGGTTTGTTTTTAACGATATTGCCTTTGATGTTTTTATATATTTTTGTAAATTATTCAAGAATCGATGGGTATCCTCTATTGGGTCTTTATGCCGGTTTGATATTGTTTATATTAAATTTAATTTTAGATTTGGTATTTGTACTGATATTGAAAATGGATATTTTTGGTATTGGGCTTGCAACTGCATTAAGCAACCTGATTACAGTTCTATTTCTATTAAGCCATTTTCTTTCAAAAAAAAGTTCATATAAATTCCAAAAGAATTTAGAATTTAAAATGGAATTGTCCCAGATAATCAAATCCGGCCTTCCAAGTGCTTTAAATCAGGTTTATAATATGGCCCGTACAATAATCACAAATAATTTAGGAGTATGGGTTGGCGGAGTTATATTTTTAGGTGCCCTTTCTGTCCAATCGAATGTTTATACATTGTTATGTAGTGTAGGTATTGGAATCGGATCAACCACTTTAGCGCTGGGTGGTGTTTTTTATGGTGAAAATGATAAAACTCACTTGGAACAATTATTAGGAATATCAATTAAATATGCATTGGTTATCATTTTTATTATTTCTATAATTCTCTTTATTTTCGCCCCTTATTTCGTTTACATGTTCGGTAATAATCCTGAAGTGTATGACACTGCAATAAGAGGTCTTAGAATATTTGCATGGTCTTTGCCGTTTTCCGGATTATGTTTTATTTTATTGAACTTTTATAATGCAACACAGCAGCTAAAAATTGCCAATTATATTAGTTTCGCCCATAGTTTCTTATTCTTGTCAGCATTTGCAACCATATTTTCATTTTTAATTGGTGGCGACGGTATTTGGATAAGTTTTGTATTGTGTGAAATCGTTACATTGCTTAGTTTACCATTCTTAATTAAATTAAAAACTAAAAAATTCCCTAAATCGTTAAGTGATTTTGTAATTATGGATGAAAATGAATTCCCATCTGAAGATACTTATGTGGCATATCTTGAGTCCGAAGAGGAGTTATTGGACCTCGTTGAGAATATTGATGAAAAATTGAATGATAGTGATTTGGATGATAAAACCAAATTGAGAATACAATTGATACTTGAGGAAATGGGAACAACTATTTTTACCCATGCCTATAAATTTAAGAAAAACAAATATTTAAATATCAGAATTCTTTATAAGAACACTGAAGAAGTTATTATTTATTTCCAGGACAATGGTGTTCCTTTTGATATTGAAGGGGATATCGGCAATAAAACTGAATTTTATGGAATTAAAATAGTCAAAAACTTTTCAAAAGACATAGATTACAATAACAACCTTAAATTAAATAACAATAAGATTATTATTCCTAAAAACTAAATTGGTGACTTTATGGATATAGAAAAACAAAAAGACGGAAAAAAGTTAGATATTAAATTGGTGGGTAGATTGGATACAAAAACTGCTCCTGAACTATCAGAAGTACTAAAAGATAGCTTAACGGATGTTGAGGAGTTAACTTTTGATTTATCTGACTTGATTTATATTTCAAGTGCAGGACTTAGAATAATTTTGTCTACTCAAAAAACAATGAACGTACAAGGCTCTATGAAGGTAACTAATGTTCAGGATATTGTTATGGAGGTATTTGAATCAACTGGATTTGTAGATATCTTGACAATTGAGTAGTTTTGAGGCTGAATTATGGATTTAAGCAATATCGATATTTCTAAATTATCCTTTTCTGAACGGTTTTATTTAAAGTGTATTTCAGATGGAAATAAGGTTCGTGAATCATTAGATATCATGACCAAGGATCCTATGAAATATAATGCTGATTTGTTGTTTAAAATTCTTGAGGATAATAAAGATACAGAGTATGGTCAAAAATATGATTTTGCAAATATTAAAAGCATTGAGGAATATCAAAACAAGGTTCCTATAACTGATTATGATAGCTATGCAGATTACATTTACAGAATGACTGAAAACGGAGAGAAAAATCTATTAACCTCCTATGAAATAATTCATTATGCAAAATCATCCGGTACAATGGGAAATCCTAAAAGGATACCTACCAGCTCTCTTAATCAAGAAATCAACATGAAATATAATTATGCTTATCTATTCAACATGTTTTCTGAAAAAGTTGGTTTTGACTGGATTAAATATCCTTTTTTAAATTTAACAGAACTTTCCATATCTACATTGCCTTCCGGTGACACTTATGGTTCTATTTCAGGTAAGATAATGGGTGGTTTTGGCGATAAAATTTCTGAGTTTATCACATCTCCGATTGAGGCTTTAGTTCCAGAGGTTGGTACTGATATTCGTTATATTCATGCACGCTTTGCATTAATAAATCCTGACATCTCATTTACAATAACCAGTTTTGTAAGTTTGTTTTTAGAAATTTTACGTTACATTAAAGGTAATTGGGAGCTGTTAGTTAAAGATATTGAAAATGGGACTATTAATGAGTCTGTAAAAATGTCTGATGAAGTTCGTGAAAGTTTACTTGGAAAAATCAAACCGATGCCTGAAAGGGCAGATGAACTTAGAAAAATATTTAAAGAAGGCTTTGATGAACCTATTGTTCCTAAAATTTGGCCAAGAATGTTGCTCCTTATAGGATGCGGATCTGGAGGTTTTTCAAATTATGTTGAAAAAATAAAAAAGTTTACAGGTCCGGAATTTAATTTTGCATTAATCGGATTAACTGCATCCGAAGGCATATTCTCACTTTTCACAGAATTAAACAGTCATGATGAAATTCTCATACCTGACAGCATGTTTTATGAATTTTTACCGTTGGATGCTGATGGGGACTTTAGCAAAATCGTGACTCTGGATAAATTAGAAGAAGGAAAAGACTATGAAGTTATTACTACTAATCTATCCGGATTTTATCGTTACAGGATGAAAGATGCTGTTCGATGTATTGGAAAATATAACAACACACCAATGATTGAATTTTTATATAGGCTGGACCAATGTTTAAGTTTGGCCGGTGAGAAGGTTAACGAAGAAAATTTAAGAGCGGCGGCATATAAAACAGAAAAGGATTTGGGATTCGATTTAATAGATTTCTCAGTTTATGCTGATTCCGATTCATCTCCAATGAAATATGTTTATTTAATGGAAGTGGATGATCTACCGGATGATGTAACAAAAGGAATCATTCAGGAAAAAATAAATGAGAATTTCTGTGCTACTGATCCAGTTTTATGTAATAAACTCGATAAATGTTTACTTGGAAAAACAGAACTTCATTTGCTGCAACCTGAAACTTATTTGTTATATAAAGAATTAAAAGTTGCCAGAGGTTCTTCTCCAGCCCAAGTTAAACCTCCTAGAGTATTAAGAGATGAACTAGATAGGTCTTTCTTCAATATTTTAATAGATGAAGAATTGGACCAGGATTATGGATGGAATATGGAAGAAATTATTTTAAAATCTAATACAGATAATTTAGATTCACTTTTATTAACAATTGAAGAATTGCTCGAAGATAAAGGAGTCCCAATGAAATCTAAATTGCAGTTGGAGTTAATAATTGAAGAATTGTTTGTAAATATTTGTAATTATGCTTATGAAAAAGAGGATGAAATAAAAATTCAATATGTGATTTTAAATGATCCTTTGAGGATAATTATGAACTTTATAGATAGTGGAATAGAGTTTAATCCTTTAAATATGGATGGTCCTGATTTAACTCTTGAAGCAGAAAAAAGAGAAATTGGTGGATTAGGTTTAACAATAGTTCGAAAAAATGTCGATGGGATAGATTACAAATATGAAAATAATCAAAACATTCTAACTATTGAAAAAATATTTTAATTCATCTAATTATCCAATTTTGGGATTTAATTTAATATTATCTAAAATTTAATCAACAGATAAATGTTTTAGTATAGGATAGTTGTGGACAGAAAACATAATTTAATTATCTTTGGCATGATAAAATGATTCTTAAGGTTAAAAAGATTTCAGAAATTGGGGGTGTTGTCAAAGCACCGCCTTCAAAAAGCTATTCGCACAGAGCAGTAATTTTAGCATCACTTGCAAAAGGCACTTCGAAATTATATGACATGTTGTATTCCGAAGATACTTTGGCATCAATTAGAGTTTGTAAAGCGCTGGGTGCTGAAATTAATCAATCTGAAGATTATTTGGAAGTTATTGGAACTGGAGGGAAACTTCACAATTCTTCAGCCAAACCAATTGACTTGGCAAATTCCGGAACTACTTTAAGGTTAATGACTTCTGTAGCTGCTTTAAGTGATAATGAAGTAGTTTTAACCGGTGATGAATCCCTGCAAACACGCCCTATGGGTTTATTAATGAGTGCCTTACAACCGTTAGGTGTCAATGCAGAATCAATTAATGATAATGAAAAAGCACCAATATTGATTAAACCGGGTTATGTGGGTGGCGATACTAATATTTATGGAAATGTTAGTTCACAGTTCATATCATCAATTTTAATATCCTCTCCATTGTCAGAACATGGTGTAACTTTATATGTTCTACCAGAATTTAAGTCAAAGCCATATGTTAATATGACTTTGGATATTATGAGGAAATTCGGCGTTAAAACATTAAAAGGATATTATCTCAAGCACGATAATTGTGATAAACAACATCAAAGCTGTAGGATTGATGAGTTTAAGATTACAAAACAGGATTATTTTGCTTGCGATTATACTGTTGAAGGTGATTATTCATCAGCATCTTACTTACTCGCATTAATAGCTATTAATGGTGGCAATGCTAAAATTAAAAATCTGTTTAGGAATTCTAAACAAGGAGATAAAGTAATTTTAGATATATTGCAAAAAATGGGTGCCACAATTATCCGTGGTGATGATTATGTAGAAATTGCATCAGATGGACATTTAAAATCTATAGATGTTGATTTGTCTAATGCTCCTGATTTGCTCATTACCGTTGCGGTTCTAGCGGCAATGGCTGAAGGTACTACTAATATCACTGGTGTGGCCCATGCCAGAGTTAAAGAAACTGACAGGATTGACACTACCTGCAGAGAATTAGAAAAATTGGGCTGTAAGCTAACTGAACGGGAAGATGGAATGAGCATAACTGGTGGTGTTAACTCTGGAGTTGTTGATTCACACGGTGACCACAGATTGGCCATGGCGTTTTCACTAATAGGTTTAAAACATGATATAGAAATAAAGAATGGTGAAGTATTTGACGTGTCATTTCCAGATTTTATTGAATCTATGGCAGAGTTAGGATTTGAATTGGAGTTGGTATGATGAATAAGGAAGAAAGAGTAATCGAACTTGTAAATCAGCTGGACAATACTTTTGAAATAAGAACTTTTTTAGACCATGATCCTTATAAGGTATTAGTCAGGACAATTTTATCCCAAAGAACCAGAGATGAAAATACCGATCAGGCTACTGAAAATTTATTCAGTAAATATAAAGACATATATGAAGTGGTTGACGCTCCAATTGATGATGTAAAAGAATTGATTAAACCTGCAGGATTTTATAACGTTAAAGCAGCAAGAATTCAGGAAGTTTCACAGATTCTTATAGATGAATATGGTGGTGAGGTTCCGGATACTTTAGAAGAGCTTGTAAAGCTTCCGGGTGTTGGAAGAAAAACTGCCAATTGTGTATTGGTGTTTGCATTTGACTTGCCGGCAATTCCTGTTGACACTCATGTTCACAGAATTTCTAACCGTTTGGGTTTGGTTGATACAAAAGAGCCTGAAGAAACTGAAGTGGAACTTTCAAAAATAGCTCCTAAGGATTTATGGATTAAATTAAACGATTTGATGGTTCAGTTCGGCCAAAATATCTGCAAACCTATTGGACCTCAGTGTGAGATTTGTCCCTGCACAGAAATCTGCGATTATTTTGCAGAAAACATCTAATTTTTTGCATTTTTAAAATTTTCCAAAACATTTATAAACTAAAACAATGTTATATAACAATAGTTATTATAACATTCGTTATATTTAACTTAAAGATAACCCTTTTAATATACCATTAAAAACAATTAATATAATAGGAGAAAAAATTATGGCAAATATACCAGAATTAAAAAGAGGAGTGCTCGACAGTATTACTGATGCTATTGGAAACACTCCAATCGTAAGATTAAACAATTTAACAGAAGGATTAGAAGCAGAAGTGGATGTAAAAATAGAATCATTCAACCCAACCGGAAGTGTAAAAGACCGTGTTGCAGTTGCTATGATTGAGGATGCAGAAGAAAAAGGCTTGCTCAAACCTGGTGCTACAATCATCGAACCGACAAGTGGAAACACTGGTATTGGTCTTGCATTTGCAGCGGCTGCTAAAGGTTACAAATTAATTATAACCATGCCTGAAACCATGTCTATTGAAAGAAGAAAATTTGTTGGCGTTTTAGGTGCGGAAATTGTCTTAACTCCTGGTGCTGATGGAATGGGTGGAGCTATTGCAAAAGCGAAAGAACTTAATGAAAATACACCAGATTCCATTATCTTAGGTCAATTCGATAACCCTGCTAATGTTAAAATCCATGCTGAAACTACTGCTCAGGAAATCTTAAGGGACACTGAAGGAAATGTTGATATCGTTGTTGGCGGTGTTGGTACAGGCGGAACAATTACTGGAATCGGTAAAGTATTAAAAGAAGAAGTTCCTGGTGTAAAAATTGTTGCGGTTGAACCAAAAGATTCCCAAACCTTAGGAAAAGGTGAAAAAGGACCTCACAAAATTCAAGGTATTGGCGCAGGTTTTGTACCTTCAATTTATGATTCTGATGTAATTGATGAAATCATTCCTGTTGCAAATGAAGATGCTGGAAACACATTGCTTGCTCTTGCTAAAAAAGAAGGCATATTTTCAGGAATATCTTCTGGAGCTGCAACTTGGGCTGCATTGGATTTAGCTAAAAAAGATGAAAACAAAGGTAAAAGGATAATAGCAATTTTACCTGATAATGGTGAAAGATATCTCTCTGTAGAATGGTTATTTGAATAAGAATAATTATTTATACTATATGTTATAAATTTATTTTATAACAATCTTTGAGGTTTACCAATGTTTGATAATTTAAGGGATGAAATCAAAGCAATCAAGCAAAAAGATCCTGCGGCAAGGTCTACACTAGAGATTTTCCTTTGCTACCCTGGATTTTATGCTTTGTTATTTCATAGAGTCAGTCATTGGCTTTGGAATCATTCTTTAAAACTTTTAGCCCGTATTAATTCCAATATTGCACGATTTCTCACTGGAATAGAAATTCACCCTGGTGCTACATTTGGTAAACGTGTTTTCATAGACCATGGGATGGGTGTTGTTGTTGGTGAGACTGCAATCGTTGGTGATGACGTGCTGTTATATCAAGGTGTAATCCTTGGAGGGACCAGTACAGAAAAAACCAAAAGACATCCTACTTTGGAACGGGGGGTCATTGTTGGTGCAGGTGCAAAGGTAATGGGTAACATTACCATCGGAGAGTACTCTAAAATAGGTACAGGTGCAGTTGTACTAAAGGATGTTCCTCCTGAATCAACATGTGTGGGCGTTCCAGGTCGTATTGTTAAATGTAAGGGTGTTTCCTACAAGGAAGTTGACCTTGACCACGGTAAGCTTCCAGACCCTGTTGCGGATGCAATCAGAACCTTGGAAAAACACCTCAAAGAAAATGATCAACAAATTAAGATATTATTTGATAAAAACGAAATTTGTTTAACAGAAGATATCCGAGATGAACAAGAAGAACTAGAGGATTTGTTTAAAAAATAGAAGGGATTTTTATGAAACCGCCTTGTGAAATCGTAGTATGGTATGTAATACCGGCCATTAGGTCTGAATTAGCTAAAGAACTTTTAAATTTGGGCATGAGGCAAAAAGATGTTTCAGAGCTCATGGACATTACTCAACCTGCAGTGTCACAGTACATTACAGACAAACGTGGAAGTGGAATAAAACTTGATGATAATGTCCGGAAAATGGTTAAGGACTTTGCTAAGGAACTGGCTGACGGAAGAGCTACAAAAGCACAACTGATTGGAAGAACATGCGCTATCTGTAAGCATGTTGAAACTGCAGATGTTTTGAACCAACTTAACATTGACAAATCTGAGCTTGGTGAGGATTGTCAATCTTGTTTAGGTTCCGAAGCTAGTAATTGCTAAAAATATTGGGAATAATAGTAAACTATTTAAACTATCAATAACCAATATTTTATTATACTTTTAATTTTAGTGGCAAGTTTACCGAGTGGCTTAGGTGTGTGGCTGCAGACCATAATACGGGGGTTCAAATCCCTCACTTGCCTTTTATAATTACTATTTTTCGAGGTTATTTTTTATGGACGTTTATTCAACTTTAACTCGCAGTAAAGAGAATTTTGTGACTATTAATAAAAATAGAGTTAACTTATTTGTTTGCGGTCCGACTGTTTATGATGATGCTCATATTGGTCATGGAAGAACTTACATTTCTTTTGATACAATTAAAAGATATTTGGAGTACAGTGGATATGCAGTATTTTATATCCAGAACATCACTGATATTGATGATAAAATCATCAACAGGTCAAAAGAAAGCGGAATTCCGGCAAGTCAGTTAGCTAGAAAATTTGAAAAAAGATACATTGAAGACATGAATAAATTAAATGTCAATGGTGTTAATTTATTTGCAAGAGCAACCGATCATGTTGATGAAATATTGGATCAGATTCAAAGATTAATCGATAAGGGTTTTGCTTATGAAACCGAAGATGGAGTTTATTTTGAAATTGATAAGTTTCCTGAATTCGGTAAATTATCCAACAGAAATGTCGAGGAGCTGGAATCTCACAGAGACCTTGCTGAGACCACTAAGAAAAATCCTCAGGACTTTGCGCTTTGGAAAAAACGTGAGGGTACAGATGAACCAACATGGCCATCCCCATGGGGTGATGGAAGGCCTGGCTGGCACATTGAGGATACTGCAATAACCGAATACTACTTCGGACCTCAATATGATGCCCATGGTGGAGGTTTGGATTTGATTTTCCCACACCACGAAGCGGAAATTACACAAATGGAAGCGGTTTCAGGGAAAGCTCCTATGGTTAAATTCTGGTTACACACTGGATTTTTAAATGTAAACGGAGAAAAAATGTCAAAATCTTTAAACAACTTCATTACCATTCGTGAATTGCTTGAAGATTGGGATGCCGAAACATTCAGATTCTTTGTACTTTCAACTCACTACAGAAGCCCTATCGACTTTTCTAAAGATTCACTTCATCAATCTGAAAAAAGTTTGGATAGGATTAGAAAATACTATGAACTTTTAGATGTTGAAGTGACTGAAGAATTTAGTTCTGATTATGAAATATTGGATAAATGGTCCGGCGAATTCTTCAATAGTATGGATGATGACTTTAACACTCCAAAAGCTATTGCAGCTGTGTTCGGATTAATAAATGATTCCAAAAATGATTTGGAAAATTTATCTGATGATGATAAAATAGCTATTAAGGCATTCTTGGATGATGTGGCTCATATTTTTGGTGTCAGCTTTGAAGTAGCAGAAGTAAATGCTGGAAGCGATGATTTGCTTGAAGTAATTTCTGAAGTAAGAACTGAACTTAGAGCTAACAAACAATATGATTTGTCTGATAAGATTAGAGATAACCTGCAGTCATTGGGTTATGAGATAAATGATTAGGGAGATTTGAATCTCCGTTTTTCTATTTTTTAATTTTTTTCTATAAGAAATAACAACCTTTATATACTATAATAACATATGTTATATTATATAACATAAGTTATATTTTATTTTTTTCAATGTTTTAATTTAGGCATACAAAACATTTAAATATAAAAAATAACTATTGTTATATAGTAATATAACACGTGATATATTATTAAGAAATTCAATTATTAAGGTGATTATTAATGACAAATAAAAATTATGGATTAGCAACATTAGGTGTACGTGCAGGACAAACTCCAGACCCCGCAACTGGGGCACAGGCAGTTCCAATTTATCAGACTACTTCATATGTATTTAAAGACTCAGATGAGGCTGCAAGAAGATTCGCCCTTCAAGAATTTGGACAAATTTACTCCAGATTAACAAACCCTACCAGTGATGTATTTGAAGCAAGAATTGCTGCTATTGAAGGCGGTAACTCTGGTATTTCAACATCAAGTGGTCTTGCAGCAATTTCATATGCAATTTTAAATGTAACTGAACCTGGAGATAATATAGTCTCAGCAGACAACCTTTACGGTGGAACTTACCAATTATTTAACTACACTTTCAAGGATCTTGCAAGAGAAGTCAGATTCGTAAACTCACAGGATCTGGAAGCTTTTGAAAATGCAATCGATGAAAAAACAAAGGCGATTTATGTGGAGTCTATCGGTAATCCTAAATTGGATGTACCTGATTTTGAAGCGTTGGCTGAAATTGCACATTCCCATGATATCCCATTGATTGTTGACAATACTGTTGGTGTAGGTTTGGTCAGACCTTTAGAACATGGTGCTGATGTCATTGCAGCATCTGCAACCAAATATGTTGGAGGTCATGGTACTGCAGTTGGAGGATACATTGTAGATTCTGGTAAATTCAACTGGGGAAACGGCAAGTTTGCAAACTTCACAAAACCTGATCCAAGTTATCATGGATTGGTATTCTGGGATGCGTTCGGTGATGTTCCTGAATTGGGTAACATTGCATTTACTGTAAGAGCAAGAGCAAGGCTTTTAAGAGATTTGGGTGCAACACAAGCTCCTGTGCACAGTTTTATTTTCCTGCAAGGACTTGAAAGTTTAGATGTACGTGTAAAAAGACACTCAGAAAATGCTCTAAAAGTAGCTAAATTTTTAGAAGCTCATCCAAAAGTTAAATGGGTAAACTATCCTGGACTTGAATCCCATCCAACTTATGAAATCAATAAAAAATACTTAAAAGATAACTTTGCAGGCATATTAGGATTTGGTGTTGAAGGAGGAGAGGAAGCTGGAAGAAAAGTAATTGAAAAATTAGAATTGTTCTCTATTCTTGCAAACATCGGTGATGCAAAAAGTCTAGCAATCCATCCAGCAAGTACAACCCACCAACAATTAACTCCTGAAGAACAGGAAGCTACTGGTGTAACACCTGATTTCATTAGGCTTTCCATTGGTCTTGAGGATGCAGATGATTTAATTGAAGATTTAAGTCAAGCATTAGATAGTATTTAAGTTACTGTCTAATCACTTAAAATATTTATATCATAAGTTAAAATTTTAAAATAAACAATTGGGAGATAAAGAAATGTATTTAGACAACTCAGCTACCACTCAAGTTAGTGAAGAAGTTTTCAATGAAATGGAACCCTATTTTACACAAGAGTTCGGAAACCCTTCCACTCTTTATAAAATTGGTCGTGAATCAAAAAAAGCACTTGATTTGGCTCGCCAAAGAGTAGCCGATGCAATCAATGCAAAACCTGAAGAAATATTTTTCACAAGCGGGGGATCAGAATCAGATAATCTTGCCATTAAAGGTATCGCTTTTAAACTGGCCAAAAAAGGTAAACATATTATCACTACCAATATTGAACACCCTGCAGTTAAAAATACTTTAGGATTTTTGGAATCCCTTGACTTTAAGGTAACCTATTTGCCGGTTTATGAAGACGGTCTAATTAAGATTGAAGACTTGAAAGAGGCTATTACTGATGAAACAATTTTAATAACAGTCATGCACGCTAACAATGAAATAGGTACTGTTCAACCTATTGAGGAAATCGGTAAAATAGCCCGTGAGAAGAAAATCAAATTCCATACCGATGCTGTTCAAAGTTTCGGTAAAATTGAGGTGGATGTTGAAAAATTGAATGTCGATTTGCTGTCTTTATCTTCACATAAAATTAATGGACCAAAAGGTGTTGGAGCATTATACATTAAAAAAGGAACTCGTGTAGTGCCGCTCATTCATGGTGGTGGTCAGGAAAAAGGAATCCGGTCCGGAACAGAAAATGTACCTGGAATTGTAGGGTTTGGGAAAGCTTGCGAATTAGCTTCCCAGCAACTTGAACAACATTATGAAAAATTATCCTCAATTAGGGATGAGCTTATTGAAAAAGTATTGGCCACCATTCCTGAAGCATATTTGAATGGGGACAGAGAAAACAGATTGCCGAACCTTGTCAACTTCAGATTTAAGGCTATTGAAGGAGAATCTTTGATTCTTTTATTGGATGCTAAAGGTTATCAGGCATCTACCGGGTCTGCATGTTCTTCAAATACACTGGAAGCGTCACCGGTATTGACAGCCTTAGGTCTTGATCCTGTTGATGTTCATGGATCTTTGAGAATTTCACTCGCTCCTGAAAGCGATGAATTTGATGTGGATGAATTTGTTAATGTCATCGAAGAATCTGTTTCAAGACTTAGAGAAATGTCACCTCTCTGGAATCAGGAACTCGATTATGATGGCGTAATGTGTAAAAAACACGATGATTGTAGGTTGTGTTAAAATGGATTATTCAGAAAAAGTAATGGATCACTTTGCAAACCCAAGAAACTGCAGAAAAATGGAAGATGCAAATGGTGTTGGAACTGTTGGAAACCCGACATGCGGAGACCTGATGACAATTTATATCAAAGTTGAAGATGATGTAATTCAGGATATTTCATTTCAAACTTTCGGTTGCGGAGCAGCTATTGCAACCAGCAGTATGATAACAGAAATAGCCGTTGGAAAAACATTGGAAGAAGCTTTAAAAATATCTAGAAATGATGTTGCAGAGGAATTGGATGGTCTTCCACCTATAAAAATGCATTGTTCAAACCTTGCTGCAGACGGGCTTCAGGCAGCCATTGAAAATTACTATGAAAATAATCAATAGTAATAAATACTTTGAAAAATAAAATATTTCTAACTATAAAAGGAGATGTTTTATTATGGCAAAGATATTAAAATGTGAAGAATGTGGAAGTATTATCCAAGTTTTAGCTATTGGTGATGAAAACGCATGCAATGACCACATGCTTGCAATCCCTGTACAGACTGAAGGTGAAAAATCACCTAAACACAAACCTGTTGTTGAAATCGATGGTGATAAAATAACCGTTAAAGTCGGTGAAGCTGCTCACCCAATGGATGATGACCACTACATTCAATTCTTAATTGTAGAAGCTGGTAAAGAACAATATGCAAAATGTTTCGAACCTGGAGATGTTGCTGAAGCAACCTTCACTGTTAATGCAGCTGAAGATGTTAAAGCATTTGCATTCTGTAATTTACACGGACTATGGTCCAGTGAATAGGTTTAAAATTTATTTTTAAACTTCTTTTTTTCTTTTATTTTCATATTATAAAAAATTTTAATTACTTGTTTTAATATACAATATATCGTGTCTAGTTATATTAAATTAATAATTTTTATTGTAATATTGGCTTTAGTTTCAACCGCTGTCCTTTTTATTGATAGTTCTACTGATAACATCAATAAATCAATGCAGGATATTAGTGATGGCATTGTAACGGGGGATAGGGAGTATAATGAAGCCGTTGATTTGGTTAACAATAAATATTTTTATGATGGAATGGATAAGGCAGTTTCTGCGGAAAATAATTATAACAGAAGTTTATCAAAATTGCTGGATATTCAGAGTAATTTCACATCAGATGTAAATAGTGTTCATCAGAATTACATCAATACGGTTATAAATGAATTGCAGTTGAAATTAGAAGCAATTGATTTATTTAAACAAGCTATTGAATGTTTTGAGGTTAATGCTAATTCTACTGGTACAAGTTATGCTTCTGAAGCTAATGATTTAATCTATCAGGCTAAACAGTACCAGGATCAAAGAGATTTGATAGTTATTGAAAATCCGGATTTATTTAAAGAAGAATTTGGTATTTAATTGAGGTTTTAAATGAAAACAAAATGTCCGAAATGTAAAGGAATAGGTTCAGTAGTTGTGGACTATAAAGAATGCGATGCCTGTGGTGGAACAGGTTATGAAGAGGATTTATTTGATGTAGGCAGTCACTTTAAAGGTGTTAACAGTAAGGCCCGTGATAAATTTGATTTGGGCGGGGATGAGGATATTCCCTGTGAAGTTTGTAATGGAAAAGGACAGGTGGAAGTGTATGAAGACTGTCCTCACTGCATGGGAACCGGTGAAATCAATGTATGTAGGGATTGCGGAGCATTAATTGATGAAGGACAGGATGTCTGCTCAGATTGTATGGAAAAAAGAAAGGTTGAGAAAATGAAACATGATGAATATGTTGCCCGTCAAAATCAGGCAAGAGACGTGTATGTATTGGATTCCTTATGTAAAATGAGCGATATTGATAAGGATAAGTTATACAAAGGAAAAATTACCAGAGTGGAAAGATATGGTGCTTTTGTAACATTAAACAATAATGTTTGGGGACTTATGAGGGGAGATGTTTCCGAATATAATGTGGGTGATGATGTCATTGTATTTATTACTGCAATCAAATCAAGGGAAAACAAAATCGATTTGGCACCGGCTTACGTTGACAAATACAGACTTATAAAATTAACAAAATCAATTCCTAGAACTCTTATTAAGCAACTGGAAGATAAAAAAGGTAAAATTGTAAGAATTGATGGTGAGGTTCAACAAATCCAGCAGACTTCCGGTCCAACAATTTTCATGGTAAGCGATGAAAGTGGAATAACTGAAATAGCTGCTTTTGATAAAGCCGGTGAGAGGTCTTATCCTGAAATCGAAGTTGGCGATGCTGTGCAGGTTTTAGGTGAAGTTAATGAACATAGCGGAAAGACACAGATTGAGTCATCTTCAATGACAAAACTTTCCGAAGAAAATACTCGTAAGTTACGAGCTTTAATTGATGCTGCATTAAACAAGAGGGCGGAGCCTGAAGATGTTGATTTCTTGGTCAAAAGTGATGTTTTAAATAGACTTAAACCGAAGATGCGTGAGGCAGCTCAAAAGATTAGAAGGGCAATACTTGATGGGAGGACAATTTTGCTTAGACACCACAATGATGCTGACGGTATCTGTGCTGGTGTGGCAATGGAAAAAGCTTTGATTCCATTAATTGAAAAAGCAAATCCAAGTAACGATGCTCAATATTATTATTTCAAACGTTCTCCAAGTAAAGCTCCATTTTACGAACTGGAAGATGTTGTTAAAGATTTGTCATTTGCCCTTGAAGACCAGGAAAGGCACGGTCAGAAATTGCCTCTGATTGTTCTTTTGGATAACGGTTCTACAGAAGAGGACATTGTAGCGCTGATGCAGGCCAAAATCTATGATATTGAAGTTGTTGTAATAGACCATCACTCTCCGGGTGATTTAATAACAAAAGATGTACGTGACGGCGAAATCTATGGTGCAACCGTTGCTGTGGATGAATATGTGGATACTCATGTAAATCCGTATCTTGTTGGTGGGGATTCCCAATTGACAGCCGGAGCATTGGCAACTGAAGTGGCACACATTATCAATCCTGATGTTGAGGAGTTAATTAAGCATTTGCCTGCAGTTGCAGCATTGGGGGACCGTGCTGAATGCGGTGAGGTCTATCAATATCTGCAATTGGCTAATGAAAAAGGATTTTCCAAAGAACATTTGGCAAAAATAGCCGAATGCGTTGATTTTGAAGCATATTTCCTAAGGTTCATGAATGGTAGGGGAATCATGGACACTATTCTGGCAGTGGACAACATTGACAAGCACGAAAAGATGATTGATGCACTGTATAAGGAATATCAAAAGAGAATCGATACCCAGCTTAAGGCAGCATTGCCAAACATTAAAAGGACACAGCTTGAAAATGGAATTTACTTCAACCTTATTGATGTTGAAAAGTATGCCCATAAATTCACTTTCCCTGCTCCTGGAAAAACATGCGGTTTCGTTCATGACCATGTTATAAAGGAATTGGGTGAGGATAAGCCTATTGTGACTTTAGGTCACGGACCTGATTTCGGAGTATTTAGGGCAACTGATGCTGTAAATGAAGAATTTGGATTTAATGTTAATGATATTGTAGCTACAATGATTGAAAGAGTTCCTTCCGCAGGCATTGACGGCGGAGGTCATGAATGCGCCGGTTCAATAAAATATATTGAAGGACTTGGTGAAGAAGTGTTATACAAGGTTGTTGAAGAAATTCAATCCCTATCCAAAAAATAGAATCTTAGAAAAATGGCTTTAGAAAATTATTGTAAAACTTGCGGTCATAGAATATTTCCCAATGAATCACACTGTTCCAAATGTGGTTATAAGACAGGTAATATAGCCAGCAGTGAAAATAATGTTTTAGTTTTGCCTATTCATGATATTGGATTTTTTAATTTGGATATAGATTTTTCACCATATATTGAAAGCAATAGGGATGATTTTAAATATGAAATATGTTCTTGCGGTTATTTGAATAGTGTAGATAATGAATTTTGCTATATGTGTGGAGCTAAACGGTCCAAAAGTAAACTTGCCAGAATCTTTAAAAACAGATCCAAACCATCATTATTCATGGATAATATTTTATGTGAGTGTGGTGCTGTTAATTCAAGGGAAAATGACTATTGTGAGATGTGCGGTAAAAAGTTGCAGGAGGTTACTGTCTCCAACGCCAACTATAGTAATTTTAACCTGGAGTTTGATGATTCTGTCTTCTGTTTTTGCGGGGAAGAAAATGAAAAGGATTCCCAATTCTGCAGGAACTGCGGTTTGCCTTTAAAAAATTATGGCAGCTCCCGAGATGTATTTATATTATGCACATGTTCTACAATTAATGAGGCCACATCTGATTTCTGCATTGAGTGCGGTACAAGTTTGAATAGGGAAAATTCCATCATAGTTTGCATATGTGGTGAAAAAAATCCTGAAGGTTCCAAGTTCTGTCAAAACTGTGACAAGCCGTTGAACCCTCAAAAAACATTGAAAACTAGAATCATTTGTTCATGTGGCGAAATATTAAATTGGAATGAAGATTATTGTCATAATTGTGGAAAAAATATTAAGATAACTTTAATTCGTAAAAATTCGATTAATAATACGGTAAAATCTCTTAAGGATATTTTTAGGTAGTGGTTTTATTGAAAATTTGTGATGTTTGCGGTACATATAACCTTAAGGAAAACAATTATTGCACCCATTGCGGAAATAGGTTCATAAGTGAAAACATATGCCCATACTGTGGAAAAGCAAATTTGGATTATGCTACTCATTGCGAGAAATGTCAAAAACAGATCAATCCGATAGCTATTGATGATTTTGATATACTGTTCAGCGATTATAATCATGATTTATTGTTAAATGCCCAAATTAATGATGAGGAATATAATAATCTGCTGCGTAATCTGTTTATAAGAGCAGATTATATTGAATTCGATGGAAATGATATTAAAGAGAAAATACTGAATTTTGCTAGCGTATTCACTGAATGCAGGCCTAAAGCCAGAGGTTATGAGAGAGGCTATATTTTCCTTGGAAATTGCATTTATTATGATGACCGTTTGGATGATTCGGTTCAAATAGCGACTATTATTCATGAATTGGGTCATTATTTTTTATTTGGAATAATTGAAAGTTTATTGTGCCATATTTTTAAGGTACGAACTTCATCAACACTCCAAAGTTTAGTTTGGTATTTTTTAACATTGCCTGAATTTAAAATCATGAATGAATATTGCGCCCATACAGTTGAAGGACGTTTCATTCCTTATGGATTTCAGAATTACGGTTCATTCAATGTATTGCTGGAAAATACAGAATTGGATAAGGAGTCATTGCAGACAATGGTAGTTTTTGGAAATACTTTTGCCAATGAAATAATCACTTATCTGGAAAAATATATTGATGAGGATTTGAGGGATGAAATAAAAATTCAATATAGAAAGGATTTGAATCCACCAACCTATGAATCAATATTCACTGAAACAAATGACTGTTTGCCTTTAGATTTAAAAAATAGTACTTTAATCAGTATTTTATATGATGTTTTTAAAGAAGCTTCACAAAAGAATGTTAGAGAAAAATTAAATGATATAAAAAAAGGGATTGATTCAACTTAATCATTTTTCCTCTTTTTCTTTAATTGCATCCAATACGTCTTTACCTGTGTCGGTCAATCTGTATAATCTGCCTTTGCGAGCTTCTTCATTAATGCATTCAACAATTTCTTTACTTTTTAATTCACTTAGAACTTTTGAAATATGGTTAGTTCTAATTCCACTGTCTTTTGCGATGTTAGTTGGTATTTTAACTTCATCTCCAATGGATTTCAATGTCTTTTCCCTATATTTGGAAATTTGGACATATGAAGTTAATTTCAAAAGCTCATCGTTTTCATTTGACATAATAGAATATTATATTGCTTATACTATAAAATGTTTATAACATTTTATTATTTTATTATAAGTAGTTTAAACACCAATTTAAGGGATTTCTCAAATATTTGTTAATTTATTTATATTATGAAAATTAAATTATTATTAATAATAGTTAGTAGTTTGATACTATGAAATGTAAAAAATGTGGTTTTGAGAATAAGGATACGGCAAAGTTCTGCACTAAATGCGGGGAATTGTTGGAAAGTGGTGGAGGAGGTGATTCTCCTGAAAAAAGTTCAAACAGCACTAAATATGTTATAATTGCTTTGGTTATTGTTATTATACTTCTTGTTGCTGTTATGGGTTATTTCATTGGATCAATGAATTCCAACTCTCAAGTTCAGGCTAATGATTCTCAACAGGACGCATCATCTTCCGTATCAAATGATGACAATGCTCAAACACAATCTGTTTCTTCTTCTCAAAGTTCAAGCTCACAAACCACTGAGTCAAAATCCTGGGAATTGATAGGCACGTATTCGGGATCCGGTTCAGGTTCTCAGACTATCAGCGTTCCGTCAGGTAAGATTATGGTCAAACTTTCAGCATATCCTATCAAAAACTATGCTACAAACCACTTATATGTCACAGGCTCCAACGGACAGTCCGGTGGAGTGGACTGGGGTTCACATAGTGATGTTGAAACAAGATCCGATTCATTTACATATACTTCATCTTCATCTCAGACATTTGACATAGATTATTATGAGACTGTAAGTTGGCAAGTAGAGTTCTACAGATATCAATAATTAGAGAATTTAACATGTTTGTTGATTTAAATATTAAAGGAAGCAGTTTGGAAAATAATTTGGTTATGGCCAATGAGTGTTTGGGATATGGATGGAACCATATAAATTTTTCATACAATCAAAATGATTTTAAGCAAGCTTTGGGGTTTAAAGACGATTTATTAAATAGTCTGGATGATAAAATCAGTTTTGATTATACCTTGGAGATTAAATCAGATAATGTCAATGAG
Source organism: uncultured Methanobrevibacter sp. (assembly GCF_947170395.1). Classification (GTDB taxonomy): domain Archaea; phylum Methanobacteriota; class Methanobacteria; order Methanobacteriales; family Methanobacteriaceae; genus Methanocatella. The sequence goes on from NZ_CAMVTE010000018.1 coordinate 25,381, forward strand.
ATTAGAAAAATTGCCCGTAAATTCAGAAATAAATCATCATGCATTTCTGTTGTTGGCGGCGATTTAAAGGTTAATCGGGCGGTTTTGGAGAATGTTCAAATTGATGTTTTATCAAGGCCTTATCTCAAACGCTTTGAAGGTGGCATGAATCATGTTTTGGCCAAACAGGCTGTAAATAATAATGTTGCTGTTGAATTGTGTTTTAGGGATGTTTTAAGAAGTTATTTATCCTACCGATCCAAGGTAATTTCTAATTTTAAAGATATTTATACATTATATAGAAAATTTGATTTTCCCTTAATTCTATCTTCGGGAGCAGAATCAGTTTTTGATTTGAGAACTACGCTTGATTTTATTTCCGTTTTTAAACACACAGGTTTAACTGATGTTGAAATAGAAAAATCTTTTAAAACTTCTGCAGAAATCCTTGAATTTAATAAAAATAGGGATAAAATGATTTTAAAGGGTGTAAGGAGGGTTGATGATGAAACTTAAGGTTTTGCCTCCCACTCTTAGAAAGAATAATCGATATTTGACCGTAGACATTAAGATTGATTGCCCTATTTCTAAGGATGATTTGGTTACTATAGTATGGGATGCCTGCGTTCGCTTTCAGGGGGAAACAAATACTGCTAATTTTAATTTATGGGTTATGAAGTTTTATGAAATGGAAAAACCGGACGATTATTATTGTTATAAAGCAATAATTAGATGTCAAAGGGATTTTGTAAGTGACGTCAGGTCTTCACTTGCCCTTGCCAATAAATTTAACAATTCCAGAATTGCCATTACGACCATCGGATTGTCAGGTACAATCAAAGCTTCCCAGAAATATATTTAAATTACTTTTTGTTATTAAAAAATAGAAAACTTTATAAATAATATATATTATAAATATCAATTGGATTTATGGAAAAAAGAATAAAAAAATATTTTAATAAACTACAATGTAGTGATTAAAATTAAAATTTGCCTTTTCATGGAGATTTGGTTTTGATTTTTAAAATTATATTTTTAAGTAGTTGAATTAAAATTTTTTAATATTTATAAAAATATTGTTAGATATGTGAGGTAATATTATGCAACCTTTACAAAATGCTGGATATGATAGAGCAATTACTGTATTTAGCCCAGATGGAAGACTTTTCCAAGTCGAATATGCAAGAGAAGCTGTAAAAAGAGGAACTACATCTATAGGTGTTAAAAGTTCTGAAGGAATTATTTTAGCTGTTGACAAAAGAACTACTTCTAGTTTGGTTGAAGCATCATCTATTGAAAAGATATTCAAAATAGATGAACATATTGGGGCAGCTACTTCAGGTCTTGTTGCGGATGCAAGAGCTTTAGTTGAAAGAGCCAGAGTTGAAGCACAAATCAATAAGATTACCTATAGCGAACCTATAAGAGTAGATAGTCTATCTAAAAAATTATGTGACATGTTGCAGTTATATACTCAGAACGGTGGAGTAAGGCCATTCGGGTCTGCTTTAATCATTGGTGGAGTATATGACGGTAAAGCCAAATTGTTCGAAACCGACCCTAGTGGTGCATTGATTGAATATAAGGCAACCGCTATCGGTTCAGGCAGAGCCGCAGCCATGGAAATTTTTGAAGAAAATTACACTGACGATTTAACTTTGGAAGGGGCTATTGGTCTGGCTTTAACCGCTATCAATGATGCCACTGACCATGAAACTACTTCTAAAAACGTTGAAATTGCAGTAATCAAAAATGATGATGGAAAATATGTGAAACTTTCTCCTGAAGAAGTACAAAATTATATTGATGAAGTGCTAGTTGAAGAAGAGGAGGAAGAAATTGAAGATGAATCTGAGGAAGAAGTATCTGAAGATGAATCTGAAGAAGATGAAGAATAATTATTATAATTAGATTTGTTAGGGGATGTTTCAATGGTAAATGTTGATGAAGCTATTATCGCTAAATATGAATATTGTGGTGAACATTTTGAAATATTGGTTGACCCTGATTTAGCAGCAGATTTTCGTAATCCTGATGGTCCAGATGTTGCCATTGAAGATCTTTTAGCTGTTGAAGAAATATTCAAAGACTCCAAAAAAGGAGACAAGGCTTCTGATGAAGCTATGAATAAAATATTTGAAACTACTGATCCTATTGAAGTTTCCAAAATCATACTTGAAAAAGGTACTGTCCAACTGACTGCAGATCAAAAAAGAAAAATGCAAGAGGATAAAAGAAAATTGGTAATAAATAAAATTGCAAAAGAAGCAATCAATCCTCAAAACGGTTTGCCGCATCCTGTACAGAGAATTGAAAACGCATGTGATGAGGCAAAAGTGAAATTCGATCCGTTTACTTCAGTTGACCAACAGGTACAATCAGCCCTAAAAGCCATCAAACCACTTATTCCTATCAGATTTGAAAAAGTCAAAGTTGCTGTTAGACTTCCGGGCTCTGCTGCAGGAAGTGCTTATTCTGTTATTCATGGATTTGGTGAAATTATTAATGAGGAATGGCAACAGGATGGGTCATGGATTGGTATTGTTGAAATGCCGGGTGGTCTTCAAAACTCTTTTGCTGCTAAAATGGCTGAAATTTCAGGCGGTGAAGCGGAAACCAGAACTATTAACTAATTAAGCTTATGGGATTATTATGATATATGTGGAAAATAAAGATTTAGTTATTCCTGGTCAGATATTAGCTGACGATGAATACTATTCAGGAAGAGGTACCTTTAAAGACAATGGTAAAGTTTGTTCTTCTTTAATGGGCCTTGTTTCTTTAAGGAATAAGAAAATTAGAGTTATTCCTTTAAAAAGCAAGTATGTGCCTAAAAAAGGAGATGTTGTTATAGGTAAAATTAATGACGTTAGATTCTCAATGTGGGATGTAAACATTAATTCACCTTACTCTGGAATTTTACCTGCTTTTGAAGTGTTTGGTCGTGAGAAAAAAGAGCTCAACAAAGTTTTTGATGTTGGGGACGTTCTATTTTTAAGAGTTGTCGATGTTGATGAAATCAAAAAGGCAAAGCTCGGTTTAAAAGGAAGAGGAATGGGTAAGTTTAAAGGAGGAATAATTGTTGATATTGCTCCAACTAAAGTTCCTAGATTAATCGGTAAAAAAGGTTCCATGATTAACATGATTAAAGACAAAACTAATTGTAAAATCGTCGTTGGTCAAAATGGTCTCGTTTGGGTAAAAGGAGACGAAGACATGGAACAGCTTACCAAAAATATTATTCATTTAATTGAGGCTGAAGCTCATACTTCCGGTTTAACTAATAAAATCAAAAACAAATTGTATTTGGCTATTGACGGTGAATTGCCACCTGAAGAAAATCAGGAAGCTGAAGAGGAATTTGTTTTGGAAAAACCTAAGCTTCAAAATTTTAAAGAAGAATTAGAACAGGAAGAAAAAGAAGCTGAAGAAAGTAAAGAGGAAAAAGAAGATAAACCAAATATTGCTGAAGTCATTGAAGAATTAAAGAGAAAAAACAAAAAAGATAATCCTTTATCTTATGGTGAAAGCTCAAAAAATTCTTTTATTTTGAATAATAAATAATGATTATTTAATCTTCGTATTACAAATGAGGTTGATATGATGTCAGAAATGATAAGAGAAGATGGTAGGAAGTTTGATGAATTGCGCCCTATCAAAATTGAAGCAGGAGTTTTAGAACGTGCAGACGGTTCTGCTTATTTGGAAGTTGGCGGAAATAAAATTTTAGTAGCTGTTTATGGTCCTAGGGAATCATATATCAGAAGATTATTAGAACCTAATACTGGTGTTATAAGATGCAGATACAATATGGCACCATTTTCAGTGGATGACAGGAAAAGACCGGGACCTGATAGAAGATCATCTGAGATTTCCAAAATCACTGCTGATGCTTTAAGACCAGCATTAATGTTAGAAAATTATCCTCGTTCAATGATTGATATTTATATAGAAGTAATTGAAGCTGAAGGAGGAACCCGTTGTGCAGGAATTACTGCGGCTTCCGTTGCTTTAGTTGATGCAGGTGTGCCTATGAAAGATATTGTTGTAGGCTGTGCTGCTGGTAAAGTTAATGATGAGATTGTACTTGACTTGTCTGAAGTTGAAGATAAAGAAGGTCAGGCTGATGTTCCAATAGCTATGATGCCAAGAACTGGTGAAATCACATTACTGCAAAGTGATGGTGATTTAACTGAAGAAGAATTTGCAAAAGCAATAGATTTAGCTATGGAAGGATGTCGTCAAGTAAGCGAACTTCAAAAAGAAGCTTTAATGAAAAAATATTCTACAGAATAGTGGGTGGATAATATGGATATAGTACCAGAAATTACAAGACAAAGTATAACTAACCTTGTCAAAAACGATAAAAGAGAAGATGGCAGGGAATTAACTGAATATAGGGATATTTCTATTGAAACTAATGTTATTTCTAAAGCTGAAGGTTCTGCTCGTGTAAAACTTGGTGGAACTCAAGTTATTGTAGGTATTAAACCACAACTTGGAAGCCCATTTCCAGACACTCCTGATTTAGGAGTTTTAATGACCAACTGTGAAATGTTGCCAATGGCTGACCCTACCTTTGAACCAGGTCCACCTAGTGACGATTCAATCGAACTTGCACGTGTAGTCGATAGGGGTATTCGTGAAAGTGAATTGGTTGAATTGGACAAGTTATGTGTTGAAGAAGGTAAACATGTTTGGATGTTATTCATCGATTTACATATTATCGATAACTGCGGTAACCTTTTCGATGCATGTGAATTGGCTGTAATGGCTGCACTCAAATCAACTAAATTGCCTGTTGCAACTATTGTTGATGAAGAAGTTGTCCTTAGTGAAGATGAAACATTTGATTTACCAATTAACAATGAATTGGCTTTATGTACCTTTGTTAAAATTGGTGACAAAATGATTATTGACCCAACATTAAGTGAAGAAAGAGTGGCTAACGCTCGTTTGAATGTTGGTGTTACCAAAGATGGTCACATCTGTTCCATGCAAAAAGGTGGAAAAGAACCATTAACTAAAGATGATGTTCTTTACTGTGTAAATACAGCTATAGAAAAAGTAAAAGATTTAATAGAATATCTTTAAATGTCTGAAGGACGATTAAGATTTCTAAATTCTTTTTCTTCTATTTTTTTATTATCTATTAAAACAAATTTTGTATCTATTTTTTCAATCAATCCTTTGATGTGCAATACATCATTTTTTACCAGATCTTCAATGATTGGGATTATTTCTTTATTGTAGATTGAATGAAGCGGCTCTGAAGTTTTTAATTTGTTTTCACTGTCATGATAGGGCACTACTGACTGATAATTTTCATCAATCTCACAGAAAATAGCGTCAATATATTTTTTTGAAACATAAGGGCTGTCACAGGGCAAAACCAATGAGTAATCTCCCGTGATGTGTGAAAGTCCGGTCATGATTCCCGGCATCGGACCCTTATTTTTGATTTTGTCTTCAGCAAATGTGATGGTATAGGAGTAGTCTGAAGGATTGATGAATTCGCTGTATTTATCAATCCTTGATTGGTCGTTTAAAACGATTATGGCTTCATTTATTTTGTGGTTTAAAGTAGAAAGGACATGTTTAATCATAGGTTTATCTTGAATAATCATAGAACCTTTATCACGACCCATTCTTCTACTTTGCCCTCCACATAAAATGATGCAAGATTTAATATTTTCATTATTTTTCATTTCATTACTCATATTAAATCCTCTAAATTCTTATTCTTTCACATATACTTCAGCGGTTTCGTCAAATGGATTGGTTCTGATTATCAGTGCAATCATGTATGGGTAGTGTTTGTATAGATATTTTAAGTAGTAAACCCATTCATAAACCAATTTGTCATACACCCTTTGCATGTCTCCATTCAGATGGCCGAAATCGGCATCGTTAACTAAAGCGAAATCTGCTCTGTGCTCAAGTTCTTCATCCAGGTGAAGTATTGCATTTACCAAACCGGTAAATTCTTCTTTTTCAAGGATATTCGGGTTGTTTATTAAATTAATAATAAATTCCCTTTTGCTTGCAAGCAAAGTCCTTAAATTTTCCAAAAACTCTTCACGTTCTTCAGGTGTGATGTCTGCGGAAAAATCTGTGCTGGAATCTTTAAGTTCAGCCAGTTTATTGTCAAAGTCATTTTCATCCCAGTTTTTGATGGATTTCAGATTTTCAGTATTTGCTTTGTATTTGTTGACAGTACTTAATTGAGAAATCAGTTCATTTCCAACTTCGGAAAAGAATGTGCTCATTAGCATGTCTAATTTTTCAAGCATTGCTTCTTTTTCTTTTCTTTCAATTATTTCATCAAGTAAAAATGCAACAACAAGAATATCCACAGGAATAAAACCTAAATGTGTCCAGATGTAGGATATGATATGTTCTGCATCACCCAAGACGAGATAATTGGAACCGTAAATAATAATTATTAAAACTACCATTACTATGGAAAACTTCATTTTCCAACTTAATCGTTCACTCATTTTTAATCTCCAATTTTATCTTTTTTTAGCAGAAATGATAGCTATCGGGTTTTCACTAATCATTAATATTCCACGATCCAAAACTCGACCATTGGAAATATTCACTTCCATGATTTTCGGATTATAACCCAAATCCTTAAGTTTGTTTATCGCTTCTACTTTAGTGTCAACAAGTATGGCTGTAATTAATATTCTGCCTTTTGAATTTAATTTGTCATGAACTATGTCCAAGATATTTTCAAGTTCTCTGCCACTGCCCCCTACAATGGCAATATCAATATCATCAATATCTTTCAGGGCATTAGATCCATTATCGTTAATTAATGTGACATTGTCTCCAAGTCCGAATTTATCAAGATTTTTATTTGTTATTTCAATTGCTTCTGGATTGGTGTCAATGGAAATCACTTCATGTGCCCTTTGGGCAAATTCACATGTAATTCCACCGGTTCCGCATCCGCAATCCACAACTTTATCATCGCTTGTTACTTCAGATTTATATAATAATATTGCTCTTATTGCTTCTTTAGTTGGTCCTGGAACGTCACAGGATTTAAAGAAATCCTTATCTTCTAACATTTACTCCCACCTTTTAAATAAGTTATTTTCAATTTTCAGAGAGTCCAAAATCTTTCCTACAATAAAATTGATTTGGTCATCAACGCTGTCATGTGTCGAATAAAATCCCGGCATTGCAGGCAGTATTATGGCTCCTTCTTGTGATAATGTTAGCATATTTTGAAGATGAACGCTTCTGAGTGGAGTTTCACGAGGAACAATAACTGTTGGTCTTCTCTCTTTAAGACTGACGTCCGCCACTCTTGTAATTGTATTTGCACCATATCCGTTGGCTATTGATGATAATGTTTTCATGGAGCATGGTACAATGACCAGTCCGTCTGCTTTAAATGATCCGCTGTTTATTGAAGCGGTCAAGTCGTTGAAATCATAGAATGTGTCTGCTAATTGTATGACGTCTTCAACGGCATAATCGGTTTCAGATTCAATGACAATTTTTGCAGCATCACTTATGACTAAGCTGTTTTCGATATTTAACTCTTTTAAAACTTCGAGCAATCTTATTCCATATATTACTCCGCTTGCTCCTGTAATTCCAACTACTATCATGTCAATCTCCTAAAATAGTTTTATCTGGTCATAATGAATTCCATGGAATTTTTCCCTATCGATTTCAGGTAAATCCAGGAAATTTTCAAGTTTGAATTTAGTGAATTTGTTGATTTCTTCTTGTGGAACATATACGCTGATGTCCGGAATATTGAATCTTGCTTTACTGAGAGCGGAGATAATGTTTGAAATTTCATTTAATGGATATAGCTTTCCATCCACGTTGACCTGGGTTTTCATTTCATCAAAACGAGGATACTCTGCAATATTAATGAAAACATAATCTTTATCAATATCATAAACCTGCGCAATTTCCTCTTCCGCTTTCCTTAACTCTTTTTGTTCAATCTTATACATTTTTTCCGGAACTTTGAAGTTGTCAAGTCTGATGGCTTTAACTCTTTTTAAAAGTTGTCTGTTGTCCAATCTGGACATTATGTCATTTGAGTATTTATTTTCACAATGTCTGAATATTCCGATTATATCGGCATCATCATATTTGTAAATGTCATTTTCCTTGATTATATCATCGTCAATTACTTTTTTAAGTGCTCTTCTGAACATGGAATTTACGACTCTGGTTGTGTGGTGTTGGTACACGCTGGGATACATGAAATATCTTGATACTAAAGCCCCTTCAGCGGCCTGAACTCCTTTCATATCCAGGATTAATCCGTCTTCAAGTTGTAGGTTGGAGATAATCCTTTCATAATCAATAACTCCGTAGGCCACTCCTGTATTGTGTGAATCCCTTAAAAGGTAATCCATTCTGTCAACGTCAAGTTCTCCTGAAACTATTGGTCCGAGATATCCTTTACCGTTAACGATGTCTACAATTTCATTAACATCAAATTTTTCTTCAAGCAAATCTCTCATTGATGTTTTTGTAACCACATATTTGGTTAGCTCTTCATGTGGGAATGATAAAACGCCTTCAGACACGTGGGAAAAAGGACCATGTCCAATATCGTGGAGCAATGCTGATGCTCGGATCAGTTCAATTTCATCATCTTCCAGTTCCAGTTCTGTTGCAAGTTTTGAACCAAGATTCATTGTTCCGATTGAGTGCTCGAATCTGGTGTGTGTCGCTCCCGGATAAATTAAACTGATTAATCCAAGTTGTTTGATTCTTCTTAAACGTTGGAATTGTGGCATGTCCATAATTCTTTCTTCAAATTTGTTTAGACTGATGTCGCCATAAACACTATCTCTGATAAACCTTTTTTTCTCAGCCATATTATCAATACCCCCAATTGTTATTGACAGTTTCATTCCATGTGTAATTCCAGTCGTAAGTGGTATTTGTAGTTGTTGTGTTATTGGTCAGATTTGTTTCAACTTTTGGAATAATTGTTGGAACTTCATCTATGTAGTTTGGTTCAAATGAATCATTCTGAATTGAAATTAACTTATATGAATCATTGTCTTCAGTTATTGTTAAACTGGCAAAAGCACTACTAACAGTAAATGCAATTGTTGCTATTATTAAAAATACTATTAGATTTGCTTTTATTGAGTCTTTCATAATAACACTTATTTTTATTTTATTTAAAAATTTAAACTACACTATTATTATTTATTTTAATAGCTAATATTTAATGTTTGTTAAAAAATAATCATTTTAAAGTGATTTTTGTTGTATTTTCATCATTTTAACATTATTGTGCATGAATTCTCGGGCTTCTTTATCCTGCGAGGTTCAGCTTCCTATTCTCTCATTTAATAACTGATTACCACACCATTTATGTCTGAGATGTCCACCCAGGTCGATATGCCTTTGATTTCGTATAAATCACCATTTATGTATTCATATGAGACTTCCTTATTGTCGCTAACCAAATGAACTGAATTGCCGTTTACAGAATCAACCCTTTTTATGATTCCACCATATTCATCAGATTCCGCTACAACTATATCTCCCGGATTAACGTCATGGCTTTTTTTCAACAGGACACTCTGACCGTCCTGCAGTGTCGGAAGCATTGAAGTTCCATCAACATAGACAATAACCGGGATTTGATTTTCACCGATGCTTGAATCGATATTGATTTCAACATCTTCAAGACCATACCTCCTGCAGATGTCATCAATTCCATTTCTCAATGTTGTGATATCTGAAGTGGGATCATTCATTACATCTAAAGCATAATCACAAATCTCCATGTTCATATTTTTGGTATCGATGCCTGATAGGGTATTTGTTTTAACACTGACATTTTCACCGTCAATATAAAGGTCGACGGAATCGTTTACAACAAAGTTCAATGCTAAAAATGCAATTAAAATAAGTACAAGTAAAGCTAAAATAATTTTTTTAGCCATTTTATCACTAATCCATAATATTTAAATCCATATTTAAAAGAGCTTTCATGGTTTCAATATCAATCTGGCCGGGTGCGGTCACATCGGTTCCGGCTGCAAATGTGATTGGTGAGTCAAATTTGGATGCCATAACTCTTGTGTAGCTTCCCAAATCTCCCATTGAAATGGCAATTGTATCCTTGCAGTGTGAAAGAACGGCCAATATTGTTAAAGTGTCCTCTAAATCCTGAGGCATGAATGCAACTTTTGCAATGTCTCCAAGTTCCTGTTCCTTTTCAACGATATAAGTTATTTCATTCAAATCAGGAGTCTTCTCAAAGTCATGGTATGAAACAATGGTTGTCACTCCGGTTTCATGGATTTTATTAATGTATTCGTCATCGCTTTGAAGCTCTATATCCACATAATCGGCCACATCACAGCACTCATATAGAATATTGAATCTTTCCTCTTCGCTGCCTTTAAAAGAACCTCCTTCAGTGTTAATTCTATTGGTGGCTATTGTGGGGAAGTTAATTTCTTCGATTGTATTTTTAATCTCATTGATATCCGGATTTTCCAGACCGTCAATTCTAAATTCTAAAACATCAGCTCCTTTGTCAATACAATCTTTAGCTACTTCAATAACATCTTTGCAGTTCTTTTGAAAAATCGGAATTGCAATCTTTGTCTGTGAATACATTAATTAATTATTTTTATTTTGTCATTAATTAAACTTTCTTTAGATACTATTAATGTTTATATAAATTAAAAAACAAATAATATATCAATAAAATATTTATATTTTATTTATTTGTTAATCAATTATACAAGGTGTTAATTTGAAAATTACTGCTATGGGTGCCGATATATCAAAAAATGATGTATCATGCAGTGCTGAGCTAGTAGAAACTATTGAAAATAACCTTTATAGAGTTAAAGAACTAGGTGCAAGGGATGTCGCTTTAACAAATGTCACTGGTGATGACGTTGTTGTAAGTGCATTTGTTGAAGATGATTTGCTTGAATCTGTTAATGAAGGCATTATTGATGTTTTAAAAATGAGTGCAGAAAATCTGGGCGATCTTTCTGGAATTTCCGAAAATCCTGATGATGCCGGTGAAGGGGTGTCATATGCTCAGGCCAGCATTAGGCCAGACAGATTTCCTGATGCAATCGTTTTAGGTTTTGATACATATGGGGGAGAACCATTTGTAGCGGATGTTGCAAACTCAGCTATTGAAGCTGCAAAAGGAATGAAAAATGTAACTGATGTATCTGACTATATAGAACCAAAAATAAGAAAAATACCTGGGGTGGGCTATGTCTCACCTGAAACTGATGATCCGGTTGTGGTTGCCACCATTGAAAATATTGAATCTGTGGGAGTTGTGGCCGGGGCAATGATTGGTGCCGCACTTGGAAACAAGAATGTTTATTTGGTTAAACGGGGAACAACCTGCAATGTATTGCCGGGTAGCGTGATTTTTTCAGCTACAGCATTTATGAACGGTAATGTAATTGATTTGGCTGTTCCATTTGAAAATAAAACTAGAATATTAAGATAGGAGTATAAAATTATGATTTTGTTAAATGAAGATACAAAATGTTTAGTTCAAGGAATCACTGGAAAACAAGGTTCTTTTCATACAGAACAAATGTTAAAATACAATACTAATATTGTTGCAGGTCTTACTCCGGGTAAAGGAGGTCAAAAATTCTTAGATCAAGTTCCAATTTTCAATTCAATTGAAGAAGCAACCGAAGAAGTAGATATTAACTCTTCAATTATTTTTGTACCTGCAAAATTCGCAAAAGATGCTGCATTTGAAGCAATCAGACATTTGGATTTGGTTGTTATTATTTCAGAACACATTCCAGTTCACGACAGTATGAAAATAATGGCATATGCAAAAGAAATGGGAACCACAATCATCGGTCCAAACACTCCTGGAATCATCTCTCCTGGTGTCGGTAAATTGGGCATCATGCCTACACATATCTTTTCAGAAGGTAACGTCGGTGTAATTTCAAGAAGCGGTACATTAACTTATGAGATTGCAAGCGAACTTACAAATGCAGGAATCGGTCAAAGTACCTGTGTAGGTATTGGAGGAGACCCTGTTACTGGTGATAACTATGTAGATATCCTAAAAAGATTCGATAAGGATGATGATACTGATGCAGTTGTTTTAATCGGTGAAATCGGTGGAACTGCAGAAGAAAGGGCAGGTAAATATATTGCTGAAGAAATGGAAAAACCAGTTGTATCATACATTGCAGGAAGAACTGCACCTCCGGGCAAAAGAATGGGACACGCCGGAGCTATTATTCAAGGATCTTCCGGTACAGTTGAAAGTAAAACCAAAGCTTTGAATGAAGCTGGCGTTGAAGTGGCAATCAAACCATCTGAAATTGTAGATTTACTTAAAAAGGTTATGTAATGTCAAATCAGGAAATTATTGATAAGTTATTAAACGGTGAAATGAAGCTTTATCAGGTTGATAAAGAAGTGAATGCTAAAGAGGCTACCGATATCAGAAGGGAATTTCTAGAGCAAAAATACTCAATAGATTTATCCAACATCTCAAATTACACTTTGGATATGGAAAGGGCTTCAGCAAGAAACATTGAAAATTCAATAGGAGTCTTGCAGCTTCCAATGGGAATTGCAGGTCCTCTAAAAATCAATGGCGAGCACTGTCAAAGGGAAGTGTTTGTTCCTCTTGCAACATCCGAAGGTGCATTGGTTGCATCAATTAACAGGGGGGCATCCACAATCACAGCTTCCGGCGGAGCCAATGCAAGAGTAATATCTGATATCATGACTCGTGCACCTGCAATCAAATGCAGTGGTGTTGGTGAAGCTTTAAAAATCAAACAGTGGTTTATTGATAATTTCGATGAATTAAAAGAGATTGCAGAAAGCACAACCTCACACGGTAAACTAATTAAAATTGATCCTATCTTAATTGTTGGAAGCTATGTCTATCCAAGATTTGTTTTCTCAACCGGAGACAGTATGGGAATGAACATGGTAACCATAGCTTCTGAAAAAATACTGGAAAAATTAGCACAGGACACTACTGCCAATCATCTTGCTTTAAGCGGTAATGTTTGTGTTGATAAAAAACCTGCGGCCATCAATATTGTTGAAGGCCGTGGAAAAACTGTTATAGCAGATATATTAATACCAAAAGACATAGTTGAGAAAAAACTTAAAACTACAACTGATGCAATTGTTGAAGTAAACATGGCCAAAAACTTAATCGGTTCAGCAGCCAGCGGAAGCATGGCATTCAATGCCCATTATGCAAATATGGTTGCAGCTATATTTTTAGCAACCGGTCAGGATGCTGCTCACGTTGTTGAAGGTTCTCTTGGAATCACTACTGCTGAAAACAGAAACGGGGATTTGTATTTTTCAGTAAATCTGCCTGACTTGCCGGTAGCTACTGTCGGTGGTGGAACCAGCCTTGAAGTGGCTCATGAAGGCTTGGAAATTTTAGGCGTTGCAGGTTCAGGTCATGCAAAAGAATTTGCAGAAATAGTTGCATGTACAGTTTTAGCAGGGGAATTGTCTCTTGTTGGTGCAATTGCCGCAGGACATCTTGCAAGAGCTCATCAGCAACATGGAAGAGGATAATATGGATGAGTTTCTTGATGAATTGTATCCTGAATTGACTCTTGAAACTGATGATATAATAATGACTCTGGCTGTAAAAAAGGACTACTCCAAAATCGAGGATTTCGATAAAAGAAAAGAAGAATTCATCAATGATTTGAATGAATTCATTAAAGAGTTCAGTGAGACTCAGGAGTCTGACGATTTCATGAGATATTATGAGGATTAGTATTTGGAGTCATACAAAAACTTGCATGATTACCACAATGTTTAAATTAAATAAAAGTCATATAAATAAACTATATGTCAAAAGAAAAGTTCTCCGAAACTGATATTAAATTAAAAAATTTTATCAAGAATAAACAGCTGTCCACTTCAAGAATAAGGGCGTACAATAGTACTTTCAGAGAGATACATGAACAATTTGGTTTTACCCCATCTACATTATTGGAAACTGCAAGAAACGACCAGAGACCATATATTGACAAAGATACTGGTTCACTAGTTTTTTTAGACAGGGGTGTTCGCCAAAATTGATTTTTTGAATTTTCGTCAAAAAATTTTTGACTTATTTTTTCTTATTTTTATCTGATTCCATTTGTATTTTTTCTAATTTTATTTTATCAATTTTTTATTTAATTTTTAATTTATTAATTCTTTGATTGAATGTTATTTTTAATTTAAAGTGTTTTTACAATAGTTAAGTTTATATACTTGATTATACATAGTTAATATTAAGTATTAGTTATTTTGGTGTTGTTGTTTATGGTTAAAAGAAATTTGGCTAAGGAACAGAGTAAATTGGGCATTAAGACTTTGGATTGTAACATTCCAGGGAAGCATATTTCCCGTTTTGTTGTGGATTTTATTGAAGAAGTTTATCCGATTTTGAATATTAAAGAACCAAAGAAAAAGAAAGGAAGAGACTCTTTACCTATTGTTTCCATGTTAAAATTGCTTGTTTATGCAAAAATCGAGCACGTAGAAAGTGCCAGGATTATTGCAGAGATGGCAAGGTATCATGAGATATATAAATTCGTTTCTGATGAAGTAATGCCATCAGAACGCTCAGTACAAAGGTACAGGAGAGAATACGGATGTTATTTCGAAGTATTGCTCAAAATGACATTAAAAAAGGCATCAGATTTAAAATTAACAAAGTTTAATCATGTTGCAGTTGATGGAACCATCAAAAAAGCATACAATTCCAACAACAATGTCATCAGCAAAAAAGAAACACAAATATTGCTCGATTACTTCAGCGGACTATCAGTTGATCCTGAAAAGCTAGAAAAACTCCACAAACCCGCCAAAAACATACTCGAAAATAAAGACACGGATATTGAAGATAAAATAGAACTATTATATGACATTAAAACACAATTCACATTCACAGGACAAGATACAATACCAGTAAATGATATTGAAGCAAGATTCATGAAAGGTATGAAAGGAAACTCCCTCATTGCCTATAATATCCAATCTGCAGTCGATTACGATACCAAACTAATCTGCGCAATAAACGTCACGCAAAACCCAACAGACCATTATGAACTACCAGCAATCGCAGAAAGAGTAATACAAAACATACAAACCACTCCAAAATACATAAGCGCCGACACAATATATTTAAACCAAATAAGCTTATCCTACCTCGCAGATAAAAAAATAGAAGGATTAATACCAAATAGAAAACAATCCAAAGAAAAAATAGGAAAATTAAACCCAAATCCCTACCACAAAGACAATTTCGAATACGATTACAAACTAGACACATTCAAATGCCCAGAAAACAACTATCTGCACTTTTTCGGAAAATACATAGAACCACACAAAGACCCAGAAAAACCAGACAAAATAAAAAGAATATACAACAATTATGATGCATGTAAGAACTGCAAAGCACGAAACAAATGCTGTTCAAGCTCACAAACACACAGAACCATCACAGAATACGGCTCTGAAATGCAAAAAGCAATGAATCAGAAAATGGAAAAACAAGAATATAAAGACGAATATGCCAAAAGATCAAGTGTTGAAGGACCATTTGGAATATTAAAAGAACAATTCGACATAGAAAAAGAAGTGGTCATCGGAATGGTCAGAACAGAAGAAAGACTCAACCTAGATGCTCTGGCATATAACTTAATCAGATTATACAACATGACACAGGAAATAAAAAATTCAAAAGAAGATTTAGAAAATTTCTGCGAACGAGAATCAGTAATACATCAATTAAAACTCGATGTGACCATATTCTAGAGCAGATCTACTCATCCGTCAAAAATCAATTTTGGCGGACACCCTAGGATGTTTGCTGAAATTGATTTTTTTTTTTGATTTTGTGCTGAAAATTTTTGACTTATTTCTTCTTGTTTTGCATTGATTAAATTTAATTTCGCTACAATTAAATGCATTATCACCAACATTTGTAGCATTTAATTAAAGCAATATTTGATTTGCTGAATTCAATTACATCCATCATTTAACATTTAAGTTCATATATATGCTGTAAACAATGAAATGTGATTTCTCCGTAGTAATGTTTCATGGCAAATAATGATTAATCATATGTATCAGCATTCATTGATGAAGTATTTTGAGCGACAGGCCATATTTTCATCAACATTGTCCATTTGCCGAATTGCTTCCTCGTTTATTTGAAAAGAAGATTGATGGTGTTTTCAAGACTAATTCCATGCTTTTCTATTTCTTTTACTTTTTCATTTGGCTGTCTGTTAAATCAAATTCCATTTAAGTCATTGTTTCAAATCATTAAATAACATTATTTAGCGATGATTTTTATAAATTGGACATGATATGCTATTTAAATTGGATATTTTTTAGCTATTTTATACATTAAAATTAGATGTGAGTCCAATGTAATGGTTAAGGCCAATATGGGCTATATAATGTCATATTAAAAAAATAAAAAAAGAGCAAGTGCATTTGCACTTACTTAATTGTTATTTTTACAGATTTGCTTGCTGATTCGTAAGTGTTGTCACCAGCGTATTTAATGGAAGCTGAGAATTTGCCTTTTTTGATTATTTTAAGGCTGAATGTTGCTTGACCTTTAGCATTTGTTTTTGCTGTGTAGGTTTTTCCATTGATTTTCATGGTGACTTTTTTGCCTGCAGCGAAGTATGTTTTACCGTCAGCGGATGCTCCTTTGATTGTTTTGAGTGTTACTGTGTACTTTTTGGTTTTAGCGGATGCTTTGTATGTTTTTGCAGCGGCACTTATTGTAACAGGTTTTTTGGTTATGGTAATCAGATATACTGAGAGGGTTGCGTTGTAGTCTTCATCACCTAAGAAAGCAACAGCAAATGTTAATCTGTTTGCATCTTGTAAGTTGATTTGTACTCTAGCGAAACCGTTTTCATCAGTTGTTCTCTCTAATGATTTACCATTGTAACCAATATAAACTGTTTTGTTTGCAAGTGGAACGCCGTTTGCGTCAACCAATTGTACAGTGAAGTTTTGTCCTCTTTCACCAGCCCTATACTCAATAGCGCTTTGAGTGTAGTTATTACCTACAATAACAGTTGAAGCTCTCACAGGCGCTAAATCTTTAATAGTAATTGTAGTATTTACCGGTGAAATTAAATCACTTCCAGCATACTTCAATTCAACAACACTATTTGAAGAAGCATTGATTGAAACGATACCCTTATCATCTGTTTTTGCAGTGAATGCTTTGCCGTTGATTGTGTAGGTCAAATCAGCGTTTGCGATTGGAGCGCCTGTACCGTCAACCAATTTGACTGTTATTACAGCATCACCTGATATGACAATTTCTGTAAACTCACTTGCCTTAGGACCAACGCTGATTGCTTTGGTGAGTTTGCTAGGAGCGTGAGTTTCATCGCCGTTGTATACAACTTCGACAGTGTGTTCACCGACATCAAGTCCAGGAATAGTGTAGTTGGCTTTGCCGTCCACAATAGGAACTTCAGTTGCAACTCCATCAACAATTACAGTTACGTTTCCGGTTGCTCCAGGGGCATCAACAGTAATTGGGGTGTCTTCACCCGCTTTGATGTCGCTTGGAACAT
The DNA here is from genome assembly GCF_947170395.1 of uncultured Methanobrevibacter sp. GTDB lineage: Archaea > Methanobacteriota > Methanobacteria > Methanobacteriales > Methanobacteriaceae > Methanocatella. The sequence goes on from NZ_CAMVTE010000018.1 coordinate 42,972, forward strand.
CAACTGTGATGTTTGCTTCAGGTTTTGGAGCTTTGACTGTGAAGTCTTGGGAAGTTACGTTGGTGTTGTATCTGGAATCGCCTAAGTAGGTTGCAACTACAGTGTAGTCTCCAGGAACCAATATGTCATAGAGATATCCGACACCGTTTACGACATCAACATAGAGGACGTAGTATTCAGGACCTGTTACTTCAAGTTTGACAAGGCCTGTGGCATTTGGATTAACGTTGACTGTAAATGTGACGTTATTCTCATCAATGCCTAAATCCATGCTGATTGTTGTGTTTTCTTTTGCAACATCAACAACAGTGAATGTCACAATAGTGCTGTTTTGATTGAAGTTGTCATCACCGAGATAGGTTAAATCTGCAGTGTAGCTACCTGCTGCGAAGGTGTTGATGAATGAACCTTCACCATTGACAAGTTCTACATTGAAAATGCTATCTCCAATCTTAACTTTGACAAATCCTGTAGCGTTAGCGTCAACATTAACGTCAATGGTTACGCGATAACCGTTAACGTAGGCATCCGCCTTGATAGGAGTGTCGACTTTTACGTGTCCTTTGACTGTGAATTGCTCAGAAGTAATGTTGGTGTTAAACTTGTCATCACCCATGTAGGTTGCAACTACAGTGTAATCTCCAGGAACTAGAATGTCATAGAGATATGCAACTCCGTCAATAACATCCACATACAATACGTAATGTTCAGGACCGGTTACTTCGTATTTTACGATACCGGTAGCCCTATTATCGACATTGGCATAGAATGTTACGTTGTTTTCATCAACACCGATGTCAATGCTGATTGGAGTGGACTCTTTTACAGGATCAACGACTGTGAATGTCACAATAGTGCTGTTTTGGTTGAAGTTGTCATCACCGAGATATGTTAAGTCTGCGTAGTAACTTCCAGCAACCAGATTGGTGGTTACTGAACCTGCACCGTCAATCAATTCTACATTGAAGATGGTGTCTCCCAATTTGACTTTAACGAAACCTGTTGCAGTAGCGTCAACATTAACATCAATGGTTACGCGGTATCCGTTAACATCAGCGCCGGCTGAAATTGGAGTGTCCTTCTTGATGTGTCCTGCGACTGTGAATTTCTCGGAAGTTATGTTTGAGTTGAATCTGCCATCACCCATGTAGGTTGCATATACTGTATAGTCTCCAGGAACGAGGATATCATAGAGGTATCCTACACCGTCTTCAACATCTACGTATAGGAGATAGTGTTCAGGACCTATTACTTCATATTTTACAAGACCTGTAGCTCTATTATCGACATTTGCAGTGAATGTGACGTTGGTTTCGAATCCTCCGATATCAATGCTGATTGGAGTGGACTCTTTAACAGGGTCAACAACTGTGAATGTCACTTTGGTAGCGTTTTGGTTGAAGTTGTCATCACCCAGATATGTTAAATCTACATAGTAACTTCCGGCAGCCAAAGTGGTAATCAATGAACCTGCGCCGTTGGTTAATTCGATATTTGCAATTGTGTCTGCCAGTTTTACTCTAACAAATCCGGTTGCATTTGGATTTACATTAACGGTTATGGTTGTGCGGTAACCATTGATATTAGCATCAGCATCAATTGCAGTGTTCTGTTTTTCATGACCTTTCACTGTGAATGATTGTGTTGTGATGTTGGTGTTGAATCTTGCATCGCCCATGTATGTCGCAATTACAGTATAATCGCCAGCAACCAGAATGTCTTCAAGTATTGCTTTACCATTTATGACATCTGCATATACTGTGTATTCTTCGGTTCCGGTTACTTCGAATTTGGCAATGCCAGTAGCGTCAGAATCAACATCCACAATATAAACAACATCATTTTCATCAATCACAACATTTAAATCAATGTCCGTATTTTCTTTTACAGGGTCTATAATGACAAATTCCAAACTGGTACTGTTTTCGTTGTAGTTGTCGTCTCCAATGTATCTGATTGCAAAGTTGTAGCTTCCGGCATGTAAAGTGTTATTTACTGAAGTAGCGCCGTTCTCTAGTGCCAAATAAATGGTGGAATCCTTGGTTGTCAGTTCAATGAATCCTGTTGCGTTTGGATTTACATTAACATTGATTTCTGCAGTATATCCGTTTATTTTAACATTTGCATCAATTGTAGTGTTTTGCTTTGTGTGTCCTTTAATTGTGAAGCTTTCAGAGGTTACATTGGTGTTGTATTTATCATCGCCCATGTATGTCGCAATTACAGTGTAATCACCAGTATCTAGAATATCTACAAGTATTGCTTTACCATCAATGACATCAGCATATACAAGGTATTCTTCAGTTCCGGTTACTTTGAATTTGACAAGACCAGTAGCATCAGAATTAA
>NZ_CAMVTE010000019.1 GCF_947170395.1 uncultured Methanobrevibacter sp.
CCTACTTCAAAGCAGGTAAAAAAGTCACCCTGAAACTTAATGGTAAAACCTACACGGCAAAAACCAATGATAAAGGTCAAGCTACTTTCAAACTTGATTTGTCCAAGAAAGGTACTTATAAGGCTACTGTTAACTTTGCAGGAGACAATACCTACAGCGGATCAAGTAAATCTGTAAAGATAACAATTAAATAAGTGAGATTAATTTTTTCTCACATTTTTTTCTTTTTTTTAACTGGCCAGGATAGGATATGAAATTTTTTAATTTTTTATATATCCTTTTATTTATGAATATCAACACATCCTTTCTTTATTTTCATATTATTTAGTTATGACCCTATTTTTTATTAATTCTTTTATTTATAACCATAAAGTTTATATGAGATGTTTTTCTCACTACACTTTTACAAAGTGGCTTCAACAAGTTTTAAATTTTAGATTAAACAATATATTATCAGTTAAAATCCTCCAATATAACTAGTGTTGGGAGGTAGATAAATATGATTATTTACCTGTATTTATTTGCTAATCGTTGCAGTTTTTCCTACAACTGTTATGGTGTTCTCTCATTATACTTTCTAAATGGAGGTGAGAATTATGGATTTGATTATCTTTATTATAGGATCATATAGTTTTAACGTTATTTCAATAATTATTACTATAATTGATTTTAATATTCATTGAGGATAATCACTAATTTTCACTTCATTAAACAATTAAATATAAATCTAAAAATATCGATGATAGTCTTTTGAAAGCATTTAATGTTTTCCCAGAGGTTTTTCCCTTAGATGACCACTATTTAATTGCCAATATTAAAAATAATTAAGTTTATATATGACATTCCATAGACTATTTAATCAAGAGACTTACTTTTAAAGTAAACCTCTAGAAAAGTATAATGAATTTAATGTCTGTAGGAATATTACATCTTAATTTGTAATAAGACATTAAATTACACTTTTTCATAACACTTCTTTTTAATTAATTTTTTGTAGGCATATTAATTTTTGTAAAGTAGAACACTACAATGCCAAACATAGCATGGATGAGGATAAAGTAATCCAAAGGAGTAGAATAAACCCCACCACTAATCTTCCAAACACACATTCCCTAGGAATAAATAAAACAAAAACATTTTTCGCCATTAAATAAAAATCAAAGGATTCAAAGGGATTTAAATTTTTATGACATTGCCAAAAAGAAAGAATACTCATCAATAACCAAAAAAGTATCCTCGCAATACTTCAATAAATATTAAAACATCATAAAGCACATAGATTAAATCATTTGAAAATTCCACCAGATAAAAAAGACAATCATTAATTTTACAAATAAAACTATCCAAACCAAGAACATGTAAATTCTTAAATTAAAATCCAAACAATATTAAAAGAAAACATGAGATAAAGTTTTTAAAATTAATCAAATCTTGAAATAAGACTAGTACAAAAAAGACAATAATGTATTGTCAATGAAAGAAAAATTTTTAAAAAAAATCACCTATTTTGCAAGTGACAATCAACGAAAAAATAGCTCTAAGAATTATAAATAAATACTACAAAAATAGCTGAAAAGTATTACTCCAATACCTTTTTATACTATAAAATAAAATATAAAATATGCTAATGCAAATAAAATAAAAGTTCATTTAAACGTCCTTTAGGTGGATTCACTCTATTAATCACTCCATTTAACTAAAGCCTAAAGGCATGAACTTATTTTATTGAATAAACTATTTTTACAAGAATTATTTTCAAAGATTAATTTGCTTATTTTATTTGAAAAAGTATTACTATTTTGAGCTTATAATTCAATATAATTATATGTTTGAAACCAAAAAATTATTTGATTTGAAAATACAAATTCAATGCAATATTGAACTGCAAACAAAAACATGATTACAAATTCAAATTTAAATACAGTGATACAAAACAAATCAAACCATCACAAATGAATTTGCAAATATCACAACCACCAATAAACATCCGCATAACCATCATGAAAAAGATGTCTTTATTTTAATTATAGCTATGATTAAAATATAATAAAGTAAATCAACTGCAATAATAAACAATTAAATTATAAAAATAAAGAAACTAAAATTCAAAATAAATAAATTAATACAGCAGCATATAGATTGGCTCATATTTTTTTAGAAATTTCATCAATAATGGTTTTTGCAATCTCTTTTTTTGAGGCCAATGGAACGGATAGGACCTCATCATCAACGATTAAAACCTCATTATTGTCCGATCCGAAATGACAGTCTGTTCTGGAAATATCATTGGCTACAACCAAATCTGTTCCTGCATTGGAAATCTGTTTTCTTGCACACTCTATAATTTCCTCACGGGAAATGTTAAACTCGGCCTTAAAGCCAACCAAAAATATTTCAGGATTGATCTTTTTAATTTGGCGAATGATTTTTGTGGTAGGCTTCAGATTTAAAAAAAGGGAACTGCTTGAATCAAGCTTTTTATCGGATTTTTGCCTGAATTCAAAATCTGAAACGGCAGCTGTTGATATGAAAATATCAAATTCAGAAATCATGCTTAAAATCACATCATTCATTTCGCTGCTGGTTTCAACATAAACAACATCAAAAACAGAAGGAATGTCAACAGTTACATTTGCCACAACCAGTTTTAAATCAGCACCACGAATATAAGCTTCCTTTGCAAGTTCCAAACCCATTTTTCCGGAGGACTTATTGGTGATTCCCCTTACAGAATCAATAGGTTCATAGGTTCCTCCAAGACTAATTAAAACTTTTTTTCCTTTAATAATATCAATCCTTTTTATGTAAATTAATTGCTCTTAAAGATTCCAGAACAATATCCTCTTTTGAAGGGAATTTGGCTTTTCCTTCATCCATGCGAGGATTTATGAAAGTTGCTGAACCTTCCTCCTTAATTTTGTCAATGTTTTCCTTTATTGCCTTAAACATTGAATCATGCATTGAAGGAACAAAAATAATTGGAGTATCATGGCCGTAGGCTGTGATTAATAAAGTGGATATGGGATTATCTGCAATTTTATGGGCAAATTTGGAAATGGTATTTGCAGTGGCCGGTGCCACTAAAATCAAATCTTCCTGAGAGTATTTGACATGCTCTATTTCACCGGTCAACTCTGTGACAACGGAATTTCCTGTTGCAAACTCCATTGAATTTGGATGGATAAGCTCACATGCAGCTTCACTCATAAAGCATTTCACTTCAACATCATTTCTTCTAAATTCACGAGCCAATTTAATAGCTTCGCTGGCAGCAACGCTACCGGTAACACATAAAACAATCATAATAACACCTAAAAAAAGAATTAAGTAATTTGAATTTCTGACAATACAAAGTCAAAAACATACAAATTATCTTCAAATTGGTCGATTGGCGCACTGTACATTATAACATAAGCCTGTCCACCCTTTTCAAACCAAATTGCCTTGTGTTCCTTTTCACCTGCTCCCTGGGAAGATGTGTAGATATATTCCAATGCATCCATACCACCTACAGAAACACTTCCGGATGAAATCAATTGGAATGAAGGGTCCTTTTGCATTGATTTATAACTTTGATTTACAGAGGAATAGAACTCACCGTCAAGTTCTTTCTTTTCAATGTTAATGTTAACCTGACCTACACCCAATGCATCAATGGAATCGATTTTTGAAATGGCCATAATGGAATAATTTGAAGTTGGTTCGGCAACACCCCAAGTGGAAGGATATTGGATTGTGATTCCTCCTTTGGACAATGTCAATACGCTTAAATCCTCATCAGCATTATCATCAGCACTAACCACTGATACAGCAGAAATTAAAAATAATAAAAGCATTAGAGTTATTATGCTTCCTTTTATAAAATTATCTTTCATAATATCACCTGCAACAATGAATGGAATTGATTATCCATTACTTCCTCCGTTTGCTCCATTACTTCCAGAACCGCCAGACCCAGAACCTTGCTGGGAACCTGATTGACTGCTACTGGATTGTGACTGTTGGCCAGAACCACCTTGATTATTAGAATTACTGCTTGATGAATCACTAGGCTGATAACTGTTCGAATTATCCGTAGTGGTTTCCACATTTTTATAATCATCATTGGTTGAACTATAATTATCATATTTAGATGTATTGTTGGTAACAGTAACCACTTCTTTAATTTCAGGGAATGCAGTGTCATCTACAATAGCTACTGTTTCAGAATTAGATACAGATCCAAAATCCAAATTAAAAATTCCATATGCAGTTCCTGCAGTAAATCCGATAACTAAAATCAACAATAAAAACAATTTAAAAGTACCGCTGTCCATTGAGGATTTTTTACTTTTGTTATATTTAGCATCAGACTTTTTAGGATTGATAATGTATTTTTGAACCAAATCTTGTTCTTCTTTTCTTTTGTTTTTGGTAGGTCTTCTACGCTGCTTTCTTCTGTTATCTGTAGATGGTTTTCCCTGCATGGATCTAATTCTTTTTGTAGCTGCCTTAGCATCTATGGAATTTAACTTATCTTCATACTTGGAACGGAAATAACTGTATTTCTCTGCAGATATCTTACCGGAATTATAATCAGCTTCCAGATTCTTCATAACTCGCAGAAGTTTTTCTCTTTCATCAGACATTCCTACCCTCCCTGAATTTATACATTGTAATTTTTATATAAACATTAATTTATAGTTTGCCTAAAATTCAGGATATGAACCTAAAACTTTCAGGTAATATGTATTTTCTTCAATTTCTTTTAAAATATTCTGAATAATTTCATCATCCATGTGGCCGTTAAAGTCAACAAAAAACAGATATTTTCCCAAACCCTTTTTGGAAGGCCTTGATTCGATTTTGGTCAGGTTAATGTTATTTTTTTCAAATATTCCCAAAATCCTATACAAACCTCCTGGTTTATCCTCATAGATGGAAAATATGATTGATGTTTTGTCCCTACCTGTCCTTTTGTGGCATTTTTTTGAAAGAACAACGAACCTTGTCTCATTGTTGTCCATATCCTGTATATTGGACTTTAGAATTTCAAGACCATACAGTTCAACTATCTTTCTGTTTCCAATTGCAGCTTTCGAATTGTCTCCAATTATATCCTTGGCTGCTCTTGCTGTGCTGACGGCATAATGCTGTTGGAAATTGTGCTTGTTTACAAAATCCCTACATTGTGCCAGTGCCTGAGCATGGGAATAAACCTCTTTAATATCCTCCAGTTTACAGCCAGGATTGACAATCAGGTTCTGGTTAATCGGGATGATGATTTCCTTGAATATTTTCAAATCATATTTATGAGCCAATGAATCCAGAGTAATTCCAACAGGACCTTCAATGGAGTTTTCAATTGGAACAACACCTAATGAACATTCATCCTTTACAACACTTTCCATAACGGCAGGAATGGTACAGTATGGAACCAAATCATCTCCCAGGATGTTTGCAGCTTCGTGAGTGAATGTTCCTTTAGGACCTAAAAATGAGATTAATGTAATATTTAAACCCCCTTAAAAAAAAATAAAAAAAGAGTATAGTAAAAATACTATACCAAAATTAAGATTCTAATTTTTCAATTAGTCTTAAAATGTCAGTTTGTGTAATGATGCCCACTACTTTGTCATCATCAACAACAGGCAATCCGTTGTATCCTGTTTCCATGATAATTTCAGAAACTTCAGTAATAGACATATCCTTTGTCACAACTGTTGGATTTTTTGACATAATGTCTTCAACCAGAACTTCCTTGATTTGAGATTTCTGGTATTTTTCAGGAACCTTTTTTCTAAAGTCAATGAAAGCTCTCATCAAATCTTTGGATGTAATCATTCCAACAAGTTCCTCATCAACAACAGGCAATCTTCCAACATGGGATTCGATCATAAGTCTTCTTGCATGAACCAATCTTTCAGTTGAAGATACTGAAATCAATTCTTTAGACATTATCTCCTTTACAGTAATTTTATCGAATGCAATTCCTGATGCAAGAGTTACGAAATCGGCTTTTGATACAATACCCACCATTTTATCTTCTTCATTCATGACAGGAACTGAACCGATACCGTTTTCCAACATTAATCTTGCCACATCTTCCAATTGCATTGTTTGTGGAACTGTAAACACATCTTTAACCATTACAGATGAAATATGAAGTCTTGATGCAGGCATGCTTTCATATTTTGAAGAACCAAGCTTATTAGCTATGTCTCTTTCTGAAATAATACCAACCAATTCTTTATTATTAGTTACAGGCAAACGTGAAACGTTGTGTTTGCGCAACAATTTTAAAGCATCAGAAAGATTTTGATCTTTGTCTACAGTAATTAAATCCTCAGACATCAAATTCTTAATTTGCATATTATCATCTCCTATAAGTATTTTAATATCTTTTAACAGCGTTCAATACATCTCTTTCAGTGATAATACCCATTACGGCATCATCTTTAACAACCGGAACACCACCAATATTTTTTTCAGCGAAGAGTTCGCATAACTCTCCGATAGTCATGGTCGGCTCAACAGTTATAGGGTCTTTGACCATAATGTCAGAAATAACTGTTTGTAAAACATCGGTTGCCAAATTGGAATTCAAATTATCAAACAATTCCTTAGCGTTTAGGAATCTAATGACATCGGTAGAAGTCAGGATACCTAATAATTTTTTAGCTGCTTTGGAAATGTCAGCTTCCCCACCAATAATAGGAATTCTTCTTAAACCGTTTCTTACCATGATTTTGCATGCTCCTTCAAGAGGAGTTCCAGGAGTGGTAGTGAATACTTTTGGACTCATGAAATCCTGTACGGTTTCTTTACCAGCAACACCTGCCAGGGATAGTGCAATATCCCTTTCAGTTACGATACCTGCAAGTTTTCCATCAGCGTCAACGAGAGGTATAGCACCTAACTGATTAGCCAACATGGTTTCAATGGTTTGTCCAATTGAAGCTTTATTGGATAATGTGATTAAATCACGAGTCATAATTTCTTTAACTGGTTCGTTAATAGCTGCTAAAAAGTTGTCTTCGTATTTTTTCTCAATAATGTTGAATTTTTTTCCTCCACCAAAGAAATCTAATATATCCATTACTGTTACAATACCCAATAATTTACCGGAACCAGGATCAGCAATTGGTAATCTTCTGAATTCGTGTTCCATCATTACTTTAGCAGTGTCTTTTATACTTTTTGAAGGAGGAATTGAAACTACATCTCTAGTTGCAATAGCCATGATGTCTCCTTCTTTATCATGAACTTTTGTTTGACGTTCAACTGCGCCTGTATTTGATTTTCTATTAACGGATGTTTTGTCTTTCATTTTCACACCTCAGTATATTGCATTTAAAAACAAAATAAAATCAATTTTATTAAAACAAAAATTACTCAATATCCAAAACCTTATGGATTTGAGGAATGGTGGAAACTTCAAAATATTGCCCAACAATTTCAGAAAAATTAAATAATCTAAAATTAACGTTCTTCCACTCGGATAATGGACTGGAAGGTTGGATAATTATTTTAAGGTCGCTTTTGTTTGAAATATTTTCGGATAATTTTTCAACTACCTCTTTAAATGACTTTATTTTTGTTGAAGGCAATATAACTACTTTACAATATACATTTATGCACTTCGCCATTAATAAATTTAGTGATTTAATCTCATTTAAAAAAATATTCTCATCAAAATCACCATCAAAATGCTCCGGCAATTTGATATCAAGTGAAACGATGTCCAATTTATCGATTAAATCAATATTATCCGGCAAAGTACCGTTTGTTTCTAGCATAATCTTTAAATCAAAGTTTTTGCCAACCTCTGAAATAAAGTCAGGATATAGGCTAGGTTCACCTCCAGTAAATGAAATGGTTTTGCAGTCCGGAGTCAGCAGCTTATTTATCTCATCTGTGACTTCATCCGGAGTCATCAACTTGCCTGACGATTCTGATTTACTGTCATTGGTGTCGCAATAGCTGCAATTCAGGTTGCAGCCCGCAAACCTTACAAAAATTTGTCTTTCACCTATCAAAAGACCTTCGCCTTGAAAAGATGAAAATATCTCAATGATTGGAGCTTTCATCATAAATCTTTCCTGTATTCAGCGCCCTGTCCGATTCCCTCATTGACACAGACCGCCACATAATTCAAGTTATCGTAAGTCTCGGAAAGCTTTTTTGCCAAAGTTTCTGCAAAGAATTTTGACAATTCTTCGGCAGATGTGTAAGGAAGAGGTAAAAATACGCAATCCACGGAAGGAATGGAATATCCTTTACCATCGATTTTAAAGTAAACTGACTTCTGTTCTTTCAAATCAAAAATTGAGCCTTTTTCCTTATCAAAATCTTTAAAGTCTATCAATTTGTTATAGACAGGAATCAATAATCTGTGATCGAGTTCATCACAGATTGCCTTGGTAAATCCTTTAACGTCCTTAAAGTCCACAACAAATTCAAAATCCCCTGCACGTTCACCGCCGATTTCAACATCCACAAAATATGAATGTCCATGAATAAATCCGCAGGATTCGTGACCCGGAATTACATGAGCAGAGGAGAATCTTAAATTGGCCTGCATGCCGTTGACTAAAATTTTCATTATAACACCTTTGTTTTACTTATATCATTTTCAATTGTTTCCAATTCATTGATAAATCTTGTTACAGTTTCTTCAATTAAATTCAATAAATTATCTTCATTGAATATCTGTTCGCCATCTACTTTAATATCATATAATCCGATTGTTTCAACATCATCCGGAGTTCCCTTATCCTCCAAGTTAAGGGCGAAATGGATTTTAGAAGAGCTTAGGGAAATTGAAGCTATTGAGATAGACAGTTTTCTGCCATCTACAAATATATCATCACCCTCCCTTGTTGTTTTAACCCCATATTCAGTCAGGATTTCTCTAAAAATCATTACCAGAAGTCTTTGGCGAAGATAAGCTATCCTCATGTTGGTAGGCTGCTGGTCAAAAAATTCGCAAATGAAATTAACCATATAATTTGATTTGATTTCCAGCCCCACATCGGCAAAATCCTTCAGATTATCCGGAGTGATATTGACCGGACCAATCCAGGTTATGATTGATGAACCGTAAATTCCAAACTCCTGAAAAGCCCAGGAAGGATTGATTTGGCTTCCATCATATTCAAAAATTTCATCAATATGTTTATGAATAATAGTCATAATAAAACCTATAAAATTAATTACAATATTAATAGGTGCTTATAATATAAAAATATTATTAATGTATTAAATACTATTATTAATAGGAGATTATTATGAAACAAGTTAGAACAAGAGATTTTATCTACAGCAGCGATGACTTATACTTCGCATCAACCAATTACATTCATCCCGAAGACAGGGTTATTTCATTTTTAAGATACATTCCCGACCCTGAAGGTGACCGTGAAAAGGACGGCAGAAGATACCGAAAAGTGGGTTCTGAAGAGGCTTACACCTATTTGAGGGAAAATCATCCTGATTATTTATATTTCTGTGACGTTACAAATGTTGAAATGATGGGCGTGCCATTGGACAAGGTCGAAAGAATAATCAAACCTGAAGACAGATTATGTGGCCTCAAAAAGACTTTTGAAAGCGGAGGCGAGGTTAAAAATCCCGAACTTATTTCAAAGCTGATGGATGTGGCCGACTTTTTCCATTTCATGGCAGACATTCCTTATGACCATTTGGGAATTTCAGGTTCAATCCTTCCTGGCCTTCAAAAGGATGACGTGAGCGATCTGGACTTTGTCGTATATGGCCTTGACAACCACAGACGGGCAATCGAGACATTCAAGAAGTTTAGAGGAAAGGAAGTCTACATTGAAGAAGTCGACAAGCACATTACCGTTGAGGGAATTACCAATGATTATTGGGATTTTGTATACAACAAAAGAATGAGCGATGCAAGCCTAACCAAAGAGGAATTCAGATGGTATGAAAACAGAAAAGCAAATAGGGGAACAATAAACGGGACCTTATTTGACATACTGGCCACCAAAGGATACTCCGAAATTTCAGGAAAATGGGGAGATACCGTTTATGAACCTCAAGGAATTGCACAAATCGAATGTGACATTGTAAGTGCATTGGGCGCATTTGATAACCCTTCACTTTACACCATTGAAAATGTTGAGCTTTTAGATGGTGTAGACTTTGAATTGAGCGAAATAGTTTCATTTACACATACCTACGCCGGAGAAGTAATTGACGGAGAGCACGTCATAGCTAAGGGAAAAGTGGAGAAAGTCATTGTTAATGGAAAAGATTCACATTATCGTTTGGTTGTCGGAACCACACGTGAAGCTATCGATGAGTATGTAAAACTTAAAGAAAGTCCCGCTTAAAATAGCGGAGAATCCTTTACAATTAATGTAAAATATGGGTGATTTGATGTCAGATGAATTATACAGAAAAGCAGAAAAAAGAGCTGATGAAAAAATTGGTTTCTATCGCCACCTGTACAGCTTTGTTGCAGTGAATGTAATGTTCATAATTATGAACGCTGTTTTTTCACCGGGTGAATGGTGGTTTTACTGGGTAACCTGTTTTTGGGGAATCGGTTTAGTGATACATTTCCTTAAAATATTCGTTTTCGCTCCAAAAATTGATGAAAACTACAGAGACAAAATGATAGAAAAGGAAATGGAAAAAATGAAAAAGAAATAGATTTTACCACATTAACGAGAGATAACCTCTCTCAAAATTTTATTTTTTAACATCACCAAATGAACTATTTTTCAAAAGATTTGCACAATATGGAATATTATTTAAACTTCAATCACATAAATAGTAATATTCAATTTAATGTGATTATATGACAGAACAAAAAAAATCAGAATGGAACAGTAATCTTGCATTTATGATGGCAATGATCGGTTCTGCTGTCGGTCTTGGAAATATTTGGCGTTTCCCGAATGTTTTATACTCCAACGGTGGAGGATCATTTATGATTCCATACATTGTTTCACTATTCCTTTTGGGAATTTCCTTTGTTTTAGTGGAATATGCAGTTGGATTCAAGTTCAAAAGATCACTTGCAAGAATATTGTTCGCAGTTAGTAAGAAATTAGAGCCGGTGGCATGGTTCATATTATTAATCGTGTTTTTAATTACGACATATTACGTTTGTGTTGTCGGATGGGACCTGATTTATATCGTGCTGAGTATTACAAAAGCATGGGGAGCAAATCCTGATTTATACTTTACAAATAACGTCTTGCACGCAACAGACTCCATTTCAGGATTATTCACCATTGTCCCAACAGTCTTGGCATCAGTGTTTGTAATCTGGTTTCTGGCATGGTTCATTATCAAAAGAGATTTGAATGACGGAATCGGTAATGTAAGTAAAATTTTATTACCCCTTCTTTGTGCAATCGTCATCATCATTGTTGCATTCTCTTTAACATTGCCTGGTGCCTCACTTGGATACACACAGATATTTACACCAGATTGGTCTGCCTTGGGCAATCTTGACGTTTGGCTGGCCGCATTCGGACAAATCGTATTCTCCCTAAGTCTGGGTATGGCAATTGCGATGACATATGCAAGTTATCTGCCTGAAGGTTCAAAATTGGTGGACAATGCAATAATCGTAGCGTTTTCAAATTCCGGTTTTGAAGTATTTAACTCAATTGGAATATTTTCCATATTAGGATTCATGACACTGACAAGCGGAATTCCATTTAACGAACTTGTAACATCCGGAACAGGCCTTGCATTTGTTGTTTTCCCACAGGTATTCAACACAATGGGATCTGCAGCATATGTAATCGGACCGTTATTCTTCCTATGTATTTTGTTTGCCGGAATTACATCAGTTATTGCGCTTCTTGAAGGAGTATGTTATTCAATTTCTGAAAAATTCCTTATCGAACGTAAAAAGACAGCAACAGCAGTTTGTATTGTAGGATTTTTCATTTCCACAATATTTGCAACCGGTGCAGGAAGTACAATATTAGGAATTTTCGATGCATACCTGAACAACTTCGCATTGCTGTTTGCAATACTTCTCGAGTGCATCATATTCGGTTGGATTTACAAGTTTGATGATTTGATTCAAACATTGAACGACAACTCATCAATAAAAATGGGTAAAACCTGGAAAACCGTAATCAAATACATATTGCCAATCTGTATTGCAGGCCTTTGGATTCAGGGAGTCTATTCCACATTCACAACTGCAGACAGCCTCAGCACCACAGTCATGATAATATTGACAGTCGTGCTGATAGTGGTTCCAATCATCTTTGCGAAATTGCCGGCAATAAACAAAAATTACTACGATGTTTAAAATTGACTTCAAATAGCTATATTATTAGCTATTTGCTTTTTTTATTTTATTTAAAGAAATTTACTGCATTTATAACTTCTAATTATTTATATTATCAGTTACTAAGTAATATTACACAATTTAAGAGGTTATAAAATGATAAATGTCTCATCTATTAAAACGCATATGTACTGTCCGATGAAATTATACATCCGAAATCATGTTGATGTTCGTGAAAACAATGATTTTCAACTTGCAATTGAGCTTAAAAAACTCAAAATTGACGTGGACGACCTGATTCAAAAAAATATGCGAAAAATCAAAAAGGATATGAATCTTGCCGAGATAGAACAGATTCTCTCCCAGACCATTGATTCATATATTGAAAGCGGTGCAGATGCAATCAAATCAATGGAACTGGGCCTTGAACAATCACAGATTACACAGATTATTGATGATACCTACTTCAACATCAAAATCAGAGCACTGAAAATAAAGCAGGCAATGACAATACTTGACAGGAATGCCTTTGAAATAATCGACATGTTCTTTCCAAACTGCATGTATTCACTTCTTTTAAAAGAACCTCAGCTTGAACTGATAGGAATGTGCGACAAGGTTGAAATAATTGACGGCAAATATTATCCTGTTGCCATTAAAAGCTCAAATCCGCCGGTTAAAGGTGTTTGGGACCAGGATGCAATAGAACTGGTGTCATATGCAATACTTCTTGAAGAGGAATTCGAAACTGAAGTGTTTGTCGGTTTTGTCGACTATGAAAAAATAGGTGACAGAAGACCTGTTGTGATGGATGTAAATCTCAGAAAAGGACTGTTTGATGTAATGAGAGAAGTTAAAGAAATAATAGACAACAAGAAACTTCCGAACGTTAGAAAAAATCCAAGAAAATGTGAACTTTGCGAATACAAAGACATTTGCTTTAAAGAGTAAATAAGGATTATAATTAATCCTTATTCACTTTAGGAGTTAAATAACTCCACTATATGTCCATAAACATGAATTTAAAACTTAATATTGTCTCCAAGCCTTCCAATATCAAAAACAGCAGTATCGGCAATAGACATTACCGCCAAAACACCGGCCTGGATAGGGTCTGTGATTATCAAATCAGCATGCTCGGTTACGCTTCCAGGCATGTTGAGACAAATCACAATCAGATTGCTTTCTTTTTTTACTTTTTTAACGGCTTCAGTGATTTCACCACCCATAAGTGAACCTGCTAAAACTAAAGCACTAACACGAGGAAGTCTTGAAATAGCTTCAACAGCTTCAGCCAATGGTTTTTCACCAACCAAAGGAATTGTATCAATACTTATGCGCTCTCCACGTATATTATGCCTGTCGGCTTCCGTTATTGCACCCATTGCAACTTGAGACACCTGCGCTCCGCCACCAACAATAATTATACGTTTACCATAAATATCCAGTTGAGAGCCATGAAGTTCAACGGATTTGATTTCATCAATATTATTTAAATCCTCGATTAAGTCATCAATGTCTTCAACATGTTCGAGTTCCAGATTTATAGAACCCATGTTATTTTTTTCAACGAAAAGATGAACATAACTGATATTTGCACCATGATCAGTGATAACATCAGTGATATCATCCAATACGCCTTTTTTCTCATCCGATTTGATTGTTAATGTATAATCACTCATTTTGTGGCCTTACTTTATCAAGTTCCGCATGTGCCCTTTTCCACATGCTTAAATAATTATCATGTTTAGTCACAGGAATGACTTCAAGACCCAAATTCCTATGTTCATCAATCCATTCTTCATGAAACACAGGTATTTCAATTTTAATTGGTTCAGAGGTTTTATTTACAACTATAAGATTTCTGTAAGGAAAATCCCATTCAACGATGTATCCTCCAAGACTTACCATATGAAAAGGCCTCATAACAAATTTCAAAATAATCACCTCATAATAATCCAACTACAATAGCTAAAATTCCAAGCAGGGTTGTTCCAAGTATTGTCGGCAGCAGTTGCCTGTTTGTAAATACCGGGCTGAATGCTGAGAAAATTCCCATCATAAACACGAATATTAACGCCACGACAATATTGACCAGAATTCCTAAAGAGAATATGTTCGGAGGCACTCCAATAAACAATACTGAAAATATTGCGCCAAGCACAAACATGAAAAATCCTCTTGTTAAATAGACAACAGCCCTATATTTGGCCGCATATTCCATATATGGTCCTTCAATTACATCACTTTTAGCCTTAATTATTGAGAACGGATATTCATTCAATATAATCATGTAACCTATGAAAAATACGATAGCCGCAATTCCACCGGCAACGGTGAACAGGAACGGTCCATTAGCGTGCTGATAAGCAACAATATCTGATAGGAATATGCTTCTAGCAGCAGTTACAGGTGCAAACAATGCCAAATACAATGGGAAAGATCCGTATGTAATCATTCTAAGAGATCTTCTTGCACTTATGTCTTCAACAAAAGATCTGTTTGCGTTTTGATGAGCCGCACCCTTAATCTGGTCTGGGAAAGGCATTCTAACAGACATTACGGATTTTGACAATGCTCCCATCAGTACATAACATATTTCCTCCACTTTTAAAAATCCGACAATGGCAACCAAACTTGCAAGTGCCGGAATTTGATAAGCCTGAGGAGTCAATGCAACAAGAATACATAATACTGTCAGGAAACATATTATCGGCAAGGATTTATATAATCCTGAAACAGGAGATGAAACCTTAACGTTTTCCTTGAACATGAATTTTATCGGAGCCATTATTCCAGGAGCAATTACAAGAGGTCCGATTCTTTGCTGAATTCTTGCATGAATATATTTCCTTTCAATTCCAGGAAGCAATGTTGAAATTATAAAACAAACCAACACAGTAAGAACCACTGCAAGAATTGAATTGATTAATGTATTTGTAAACATTTTCTATCTCCTAATTATTTCAATTGCCCTGTCTGTACATGTGAAGCAAGGGTCACATTGTACAATACACAATTGAGCATCTGTAATCTGGTCTCCAATACATGCATATTGCATTGCACCAATATTCGCCATTGACGGAGTCCTTATAATACAGTGCCTTACTCTTCCACTTTCCAATGCATAGGAATGATATAAAGTTCCCCTTGGAACTTCAATATAACTTTCAATCATGTCAGTGTCAAACATCTCCCAATCCCTATTGACCACTTTTCCTTCAGGGATATTGGCAATAGCCTGACGAATAATCTTAATTGATTCAAATGACTCAAGAGCTCTCATAACCAAGTTTGACCTAACGTCGCCATCAGGTTGGGTTATAACATTATAATCAAAGTTGTCATATTCAAACATAGTTGTTCTGAGGTCTCTTGCAACACCTGTTGCCCTTAAAGTCGGTCCGGTTACTGCCAGTTCAATTGCCTGTTTTTGTGGCAGAACTCCGATTCCTGTAATCCTTGACTGCAATATTGAATCTGCCAAAAATCTTTCCACAAAACCTGTAAGACCATCTTCAACTGCATCCATATCATTTTTAAGCCTTAAAAGTTTTGCCTCATCCAAATCACATCTTGGCCTTACTCCACCTAAAACGGAACATCCGTACTGAACACGGTTACCTCCGATCATCGCAAGCAGTTCCATGACGATTTCTCTTAAGTAGAACACCCTCATCGAAAATGTTTCATGTGACAGGACTTCACAACCATGGGCCAGATACAGGAAATGTGAATGCAAACGTTCAAGCTCCCCCATTATGACACGAATATAAGTAGCTCTCTCTGGAATTTCAATGCCTAAACCAATTTCGGCAGTTCTGCAGGAATTCCATATATGTGAATTTGAACAGATTCCGCAAATTTTTTCAGTCAATGCATTTGCCTTTTCAACCGGAAGACCTTCCATGATTCTTTCAATACCTCTGTGATTTACACCAATGGTAATTTCAGCTTCCTGAACTATTTCATCTTCAACGAAAAATCTTACCCTATACGGTTCCAATGCAGCAGGGTGAACTGTACCCATTGGAATTTCTGTTTCAATAATATTGCTTCTCGGTACTTTTTCATCCATTTAATCCCCTCCTAGTCCGCATCCAATAATGTAGGCAGCAGTGATACAACTCCAGCCAAGACATCTTGAGGCCTTACTGCACATCCTGGAACTTTAGCGTTCACTGGTATAATATTTTCAACCGGTCCTTCAATCTCTTCTGATGGAATATCTCCATAACAGTTTTTGTATACTCCACCCATCAATGCACAACTTCCTGCAGCTACAACCAATTTAGGATTAGGAATAGCTTCATAAATTGCCTCTAACGGTTTTCTGTTCAAGTGTGTAACAGGACCTGTGACAACCAATACATCGGCTTCACGAGGATTCCATGTTAAAAACACATTATATTGTTCAGCGTCAAACCTTGGTGATAATATTGAGTTTACAATTTCAATATCGCATCCGTTACATCCTCCGGTGTAAACCAGCATGACATGTATTGCTCTTGCTCTTGAAAATGATTTAAGACCCATCTAATCACCATCCTGCTTATTTTTTAACACAGTTTTATCTGATAAGTATTGTGCAATAACTTTAAGTTTATCATCTGAAATTTTAAATGGCTGTTCTAGGAATTGTGAAATGTCAACATCCTGATCTCCCACACAACTTGGGTGAACAGTACCCTTTTCACCATACAGTGAAAATATAGGGCAGAAATCATGACAATAATAACATACAACACATTTTTCAAGATTAATTTCAGGTACTTCACTTTTAGTCCAGTCATCGGTTAACTTAACGGGACTTGCCAATTTTTTCATCTCAATTGCACCTGTCGGACAGACATTGGCACAACCTGCACATCCTATACAGGCATTTTCATCCACCCTATCGTCAACTTCAACTGAGAGTGTTGAAATCTGTCTTCTAAGCTCCATGTCCGTAACTCTGTCAGCTGCAAAAAAGATTCTTTTAAAGTTAGTAAAAGCTCCTTCTAAAGCTATTCTAAGTATATTTCTCATTTAAATACCCTCTATTGAATCTTTAAAATTTCTCTCGAATAAGAACGCCCTTGCAGGACATGCGTTTTTACATGCTCCGCAATAAGTACAGTTCTCTTCATTAACAACATAATTACCATCAATCTCATCGATTGCATCATACGAACATGTCTTATGACACAGACCACAATGCATACACAGTTTCTGTTCAATGAAATTGAATCCGTCTGTAATTTCATTTTTATACATTGTAGTTTTTGGAATCGCATCAACCGGGCAGTGAACTGCACAGTTTTCACATAAGATACATTTATCCAAGTCAACGGAAATTGAACCCCTGTTAAGGGTAATCGCATTTTCCTGACATACTTCAGTACATATTCCGCATGATATACAATCATCGCTTACTTTACCGTCCCAACTTGCAGTCATGAACTGGCGGGCTCCAACCTCATCACATGCCTGGACACATTTTCCGCAGGATACACAAAATCCAGACAATGCTGGAAGCTCTTTTTCATCGAACTCATCATATATGAACATTTCCTCATCTTCACGCAAAGTATGAACAGGACATGAGTTAATCGCCTGTACGTGAGTGATGTTTTCAGTGTCTGCGGTCGGATCATACCTAAGTTTACCATCCACATTTTTGAGTGATTCATTTTCACATAAATCCGCACACAATCCGCA
Source organism: uncultured Methanobrevibacter sp. (assembly GCF_947170395.1). Taxonomy (GTDB): domain Archaea; phylum Methanobacteriota; class Methanobacteria; order Methanobacteriales; family Methanobacteriaceae; genus Methanocatella. Next base: position 17,972 of record NZ_CAMVTE010000019.1, read on the forward strand.
ATTGAGACATGAAATGATTTTTCCGGATGGCTTCTGGTTCAATTTATTGACTGTTATTGCAAAGTCATCTACGGAAATCGCATTGTTAGGACATGCCTTCATACAATTCAGACAAAGTGTACAGGTTGACTTGTTAACCATCTGAAGCTTGTTCATTGACTCGTTAGGACATACATCGTGACATATTCTGCATTCACGACAGATTCCTTCATCACGGTCAATTTTAACATGAATTGCACCGGTAGGACAGTACTGTTCGCATCTTCCGCAGAATATACATTTTTCTGTGTCGGTTCCGAAGAAGTTCCTTGTAACTTCGCTGATTTTACTTTCCTTTTTGGAACGGACATTGTCCAGCGGAGGATTTAAAATCATCAATGACTGTATCAAATTGAGCTGCTTGTCCTTTTCAAGTTCATATCCGTCTACCCTTGAATTGCTTGGACATGCCTCTTCACATACTCCGCAACGGGAACATATTCCGTAAACAATACCATCATCTATTGAAATGTTGTTTGTAGGACAATTGTACATGCACATTCCACAGCCGTTACATTTGGCTCTGTCAACAACATATCCACCATAACTGTTTTCAAATATTGCTCCGTTCGGACAGTTCTTATAGCATATTCCACAGGTAAGACAGCTAAATGCTTTTCCATTGATTAATCTGATAGCTTTTGTAGGACACTGTTTTATACATTCTCCTTTTCCATCACATGTATTAGCTGATAAAAACATAATAAAACCCCTTATTTACTCCTTGCAAATAGTAGTTTGCCTACAAAAATTCCTATTAATGCAGATAAAAATGCAGTTGAAATCGGCAAATCTGTATAGAATGGGAAATTACCCAGTTGCCATGCTGCAACAATACCTGCAATAAATATTACCACAAATGATCCAAGAGTGAATTTTGCATCACTTACATTGAGCTTGATTTGAGACCCGATTATCAAACCTAAAATCAAACCGAATATGACCGGTCCTAAAGACAACATCATTCACCCTCCTCAACAAATTTCTTAAATCCTGCAAATGCTATAACAATTGAGGATAAACCTACAAATACTTTTAAACCCACAAATATATTGAGATATGGGATGATTCCAGCATTGGTTACATCCGGATAATGGAAAGCTGTTTGGATGGCTGTTGGAACAACATTCAATAAGTCTGTTCCCACATTATAGAGATAAAATCCGCCTACAAACAATCCGATTAAACCGAATATGATAAATCCTAATGCACCAATGGATTCGAATACTTCAATATATGCATGGGACAATTCCAATGGAGAATTACCTAAACCATAAACAAGAATAGACAATATAATTCCACTAGCAATCATTGCACCTCCTTGGAAACCTCCACCAGGAGTGATGTGGCCTCCAAGAATAGTCATTATACCCAAACAGATTAAAATGATTGAAATCGGTAAAGATATAATCTTTAAAATCATACTACCCTCGCTCATTGTTTATCCCCCAATAATCCTCTGCCGAATATCAGCAATACTACAATACCGGCAGTCAACAATATGATTGATTCTCCTAATGTATCATATGCTCTGAAATCAAAAATAACCACAGTAACCATGTTTGGAGCTATTTGAGTTCCCAAAGCATTGTAAATGTAACTTACACCAGGGTTTATAAGGTCATGCAAATGGAATATTGCATCAATTAAAGTAACGGAAAATACTGCAGTCATTACAGCTGCAACCAGATTACGAATTGTATCTATACTAGACAAGATTACCACCCCAATATAAGAATACTGCAATAATACAAAGTGTTACCACTGCATAAAACAGCATTTTTTCCAATGAATCTTCCTGTTCAATTTTGAATTTAGGAATAAGCGGAATGTTGGAAATCAGCACAACGGCCAATATCAAAGCCACCAGCCCTGCAAGAAGAACACTAACATGTCTTAAAAGTATTGCAGACAATACCAATGAAACTATCAAAAATATTTCTGCAGTTATGCTTCCTGAAACGTCAGCATTGGTTACAGGACCTGGTGAAAACAATTTCCTAAACTGTTTTACAACATTAAATATTTGATCGTAAAGTTTCATAATATCCCTCCTACAAAGGTGGAAATTCCTTTAATTACAATATCAGGGAATATACCAAGCAAGACGATTATAATCAACAGTATTCCCATTGCGAAAACCATAGCACGTGGAACATCCTTTCCTTCAACTTCCAAATCGTTTGGTTTTGGCCTTAAAAACATTGTGTAGAAAGTTTTTACAAATACTACAAATGTGGCAATACTTACCATGATTGCCAGGATTGATATTTCAGGATATCCGCAACTTAATGATGCCTGAACAAGCATCAGTTTTGATTGGAATCCGCTTAAAGGAGGAACACCAGCCATTGCCAAACCGCCGATTAAAAGCATGATACTTACTTTCGGATGGTATGCAAGAAGACCTCCGAGCTTACGTGTGTCAACCTCATTTGTTGCATTTACGATTGCGCCAAATCCAATGAACAGCAATGCAGTAATAATGATTTCGTTTAATGCCTGGAAAAGACCAGCTGTTATTGCGTATGGGGTTCCAAGACCAATACCTAATCCTATAAATCCTAACTCACCAACAGCTAAAAATCCAATCATCCTTCTGAAGTCAGTTTGAGTAAGTGCAAGAGAAACACCCAATATCATAGCCAAGATAGAGAAGAAGACTACCAGAACTTCAAATATAGGCAATACTGAATAGATTCTAAACATTATCAATACGATTGAAATCATTGAGATAACTGTAAATGACTGAAGCAGTGCAGCTCCATGAGGTTCAGCTTTTGAATAAATTCCGGATTTTATAGTATGGAACGGTGGCAGACCTGATGCGTATAGCCAACCAAAGAATATTAAGCCGAGTGATAATAAAAATACCGGAGAAGTTATATTCACTAAACCATTGTGAACAGCATATGCTATATCTGTTACGTTTACGCTACCTGTCAATGCCAGAAGGAATCCAATTCCCAAAAGCATTATAGGAGAACCTATTGATCCCAAAATCATGTATTTTAAAGCCATTTCGTAACTGTAATCGATTGATGAAGCGGCAACAATACCGACCTGTGCCAGCGCCAATATTTCAAAGAACACAAACATGTGGAAAATGTCGTCTGTCAAAAGCATTGCAGTAACGGCAGCAGTACCCAAGAATAAAAGGAACAAATAAGGTCCGGAAACCTCCTTATATTTAGTTAAATAAATAAATACGACTAAAAATGTCAAAATACCTATCATTCCAATGAATATCTGTTGCAGGAATGTGAATGAATATGTAATTGCCGGATGGAACATCACGTTTGTTACATTATCCATTATTGGCTCATAACCTCCGAAGTAGTGAAGGCCGTAATTGGAAGCCAAAGGTATTATCGGAAGACATATTGCAACGACAAAAGCAAAAATCTTGGTTGCTTTGTTGAACTTTGAAAATGCTGAAATAAGCAAACCAGCCATCAAAGGAACAATAACCATTAATGGAATTAGTTCATTCATTGTATTCCTCCTGTTTTGATGTGTCTGCCAGCATCACTTTAGTGGATAGGGTTCCATATCTTCTGTATAAAACCATTACTAAAGCAAGCATTACAGCCAAGGTACTTGCACCAATTACAATACTTGTCAATACCAAACCGAAAGGAAGCGGATAAGCGGCATTTGCTGCAAACCATGCCGGATCCATTCCCGGCATTATAATAGGCACAACACCATCAGGAGCATATCCGAGAGCAACTATGAACAAATTGACTCCCTCTTCAATGAAACTGATACCGATTATTTTCTTTATGATATTGTCAATGAAAATTGCTGAATACAACCCAATGATAATCAGCAGCGCTGCTGTGAACAGTATAGTAATGTGAACGTATGCCATTAGCCATCACTCCTTTGAGTTTTCTTAACAGCCAAAGCAATGAATACAGGAACAATTACCGCACCGACAATGGCCTGTGTCAGGGCAACATCAGGTGCCAACAACAACTGGAAGAGAAATGCAATTGCACCTGCAGAAAATCCTGTTAAAATCGCAGCTTTCAATAAATCTTTTTGAATAAGAGCAAGAATAGCACTTCCAACCATTATAATCATCAATATAAATTCCAACATCTTACTCCCCCTCATCAATTTCCAATGTAGTGACTGAAAACCTGTCATCCGCCTTGAGTTTTTCTGAGTTTTCAGACTCAAAAACCTGCATCTTATCTTTTGGATGAATAAATGGATTATCATAATCAGGTTCAACTTCAACAGTCACCAAATCCAAATTATTTTCTCTATCTTCTTTTTTCCAATAAGCATTAGCTATTGCATGTGCTGTAAACGGTGCAATAATAAAGTATATTCCCGCAAGCAAATACTGGCCAAGACCTATCATAGCAATAATACATGCCACATCAAAAATACCTACAATGTGAATTCTTGCATACACTGCATTTTTGGTGTTTTTTGGTAAAGTGACAAATCCTACTGCCGCAATAATAATCAGAACTGCTGAGATAATAAGAAGAGCGGATTGAATATATTCTATCATTTATCCTCCCCTCCCAAAACACCAGCGAAAGCGACAGTGCCGACAAAACCAAATAATATTAAAGCTAATGATATATCTTTATAGAATCCAAGATTATACAAATCACCACCAACAAGCAATGCCATAGCGAAAGCTACAACAACTACGGAACTTCCCAGAAGTCCCATGGAAGTGGATTTATATGCACTTGCTCTTAAAGCGGCCAACATCATGATAATTAATGCTATAACCACAATATATTTTGAAATAAACAATATATCCATACTATCTCACTCGATTATTTTATAAGAAAATGATTATTCAAGCATTTTCTTAATATACTTTTCAAAAGGAATAATATCCTCTTTTTCTCTTGGAGAAATAGCAGCTACTTTAATGATATTATTTTCACTGTCCAAATCAACAGACAAAGTACCAGGAGTTAAAGAAATACTGTTTGCTAAAATTGTTTGAGAAACAGGCCTTTCCAAGACAGTTTCTATATCAACAACTATAGGATCAATATTTCTCCTCATAATTGCATTAAAAGCAACGTCAATTGTTGCTTTAATGATTTCGTAAATAAGGTCAAAGAAATAGATAATTCCATAACCAATTCTAGTCAAAAACATTAAACAAGCTCCATTTCATTAATAATTATAAGTCAAAATTTTGACATTAAATAATAATATTATTATTTATCATGATTATTTATTATAAATGTATGCTTTTATTAAAAAATCATATAAATTTGAAAATATTTAATAAAAATTTTATTAAAAAAACCAAATGAACAATTTATTGTAAAAAAATAAGAAACCGCAAACAATTAATATTCAAATTGAAAATTAAGGAAATAATATCAAAAAAATAAATATTATATATAATAATGAATAAATTTAGTCCTACCTAAAAGGTGAAAATGTGGAATTGATCGAAAAACTGGAACCGATGATAATCTTTTGTGCGGTGATTATAGGCATCATATTTTCAAATATTGAATTTTTCACACAAAACACAGCCTATTTGATAAATATATTTCTATGCCTAATGCTTTATGGACTATTTTTGGAAGTTCCACTAAATGAATTGAAAAACAGCTTTAAAAACGTGAAATTCAGCCTGACAAGCATTTTAATTAATTTTTTATGGACACCGTTATTTGGATATTTTCTGGGATCAATATTTTTTAAAGGCCAGATTGACCTTTTCATTGGATTTTTCATGCTTATATTGACTCCCTGTACCGACTGGTATCTTGTATTTACAAAGCTGGCAAATGGAGATTTGAACTTAAGCCTGTCAATCCTGCCAATCAATCTAGTTCTTCAGATTGTCCTGCTTCCAATTTATTTGATAATATTTTTCTCAAGCGGAAACATGATGGATTATGCCCAACTTGTCCGTTCATTATTATTTGTCATTATAATTCCCTTTATAGCCAGCCTGATAACAAAAATGATTTTTAAAAGTTCAAAAGAAAAAATCGCCTCTCTATTCGGATCACTTGAAATCTGGTTTTTGGCACTTGCGGTATTCTGCATATTCACCTCTCAGGGAAAGATACTGTTTGAGAATTTGAACTCCGTTGTGGCAATATTTATCCCCTTGATTATTTTCTTTGGAGTTAATGTGATAATTGACCTGTTATTGTCAGAAAAAATTAATTTCACATATCCGCAATATGCAAGCCTTACAATGACAACCCTGGCACGTAACTCACCGCTAGCTCTTGCAATAGCGATAAATTCGTTTCCGGGTCACGAACTGATTTCAATTGCCCTTGTTATCGGACCACTGATAGAGTTGCCCGTACTGTATATAGTTTCAAAATTCTGCCTGCAGGTTAAAAATTCCGGGCTGTTTTTTGTCTGTCAGAATATATTCTAACGACCGATGAATTTCCTTAAAGGTTTGGTAACTTTCCAGCTTCTTGATTCCAGCATCGAATTAACACGTCTTTTACAGTCATATAACTCCAAAGCCAGTTTGCATTCCTTTAAGTTGTCGGATTCCAGAATGATTTGAACCTTATCCAAATCCTTTTTATCGGGAACCATAGTTTTTGAAGAGTCCTGTAAAAAGCTTTCATTGATTTCGGCCAAATCGCCTTTAGCCCTTCTGTAGTATTCATCCGAATCCGTAAAACCCATGTAATAGACCAGTTTGGATGTTTTGAATGTATAAAACTCATCATGCAGCTCATCAAAAAAGCCATTATCAATCAAATATTTCTCGATGATGTCTGAAAGTTTAAAGAAGTTGATTGTGTTTGAAGATGAATGAACCAACGATTCATCATTTTCACGATAATAATAAAGATATTCCGGAACAAATGAAATCTTTTTGGCCTGAAGCATTGTCTTTACATGAAACGGTGCATCGGAATAAGATTTCATATCCGGAAATGTGAAATCACCACTGCTTTTGAGAAAATCCAGACTATACAACTTAAGCCAAGGAGCAAACAAATCATTGAGCACATGCTTTTTTGCATCCTTATATGTGAATGTGAATTTGTTGAAATTAACGTTGCCGAATTCCTTATCCAAATCAAAAGCAGGGAACTTATAGGTATCCTCACCATTTACAAAAAGAGTTTTCATAATGCAAAAGTCAGCACCGTTTGAAGTGATGTTTGCATATAGCTTTTTAAGGGCGTTGGAATCGAGATAGTCATCGGAGTCCATGAAATAGACATATTTTCCATTTGCCAAATCCAATGCCCTGTTTCTAGTTCGTGCAACACCCATATTTTCCTGTGAAATGACAATTATACGTTCATCAGCGGTTTTGTATTCGTTTAAGATTTCAAGAGAGCCATCGCTGGAGCCGTCATCAATGCATAAAAGTTCAAAATCCTTGAATGACTGATTCAGGATACTGTCAAGACACTCCTTTAGGTAGTCCTTTGAATTATAAACCGGAAGTACAACTGAAATTTCAACCATGATATTAATTATAATTTAACTCATTATTAAATGTCTATATTAATGAACGGAAGTTCCGAGATACTGCTCAAACAAATGAAACAGAAATGGAGAATGATATAATATGGCCAAAACAACTAAAACGAATATTGACATTATTCCAAAATTTCTATAAACCTTTTTTGAAGACAATGGGGCAAAAATCTTAATTCCAGCAGGAGTGAATGAATCGAGAACAACATGTGAAAACAGCCCTAAAAACAGACTTAAAACTATTACGATGTAATTAATCTGGCCAGTGTTAAAAACAAACAAGCTTATGAAAAATACAGGTAAAAATATCATCAAAACCTTTCTGTTTAAAAACAAAAAGCTTAAAAGAGCAATCAGTATTGCCATTATCAGATAATGGTTGTTAATGCTTGTGACATTTACAATTAACTGGAATCCCCAAATCAATATCAGACTAACTGCCGACGTTAATGTCAAAACGCCAAAAATGGAGTGGGTAAAACTTCTGTGTTCTGAAAAGTAAAAAGTTACACCTAAAAAAACGATTATCAAACCTATGTAATAAGGTAATTTAAGGATATAAAGTGAAATGAACACTATTAATCCTAAAATAATCAACTTATAGACATTGTCCTTTTTGAACTTGTGGTCAAAATCGGGAATATTTGCACCTATAAGAGTTAAAGCAATCAACAGAGGACTTGGAAAAAACATCACTGAAAGAATTAATGCAAATACACAATGCCCCTTATAAGAAGACATGAAATCACCTTGATGTTAAATATATTAATTATTAATAAAAGTGATTTGCCAAGAGCATTTGAAGAGTAATAAAGTCATTGTAAAAAAAAAAACTTCGGTTATTTTACATTTTTTCTAATTCCAAACATCAAAATGAAAATTGCCCCCAACAAGCAAAAATGTTTTCACAACAAAAAATTGTTTTAACATCGTAATTTTATTATTCTAAGTAAATATTGATATTATTAAATAAATTAAAGTCCATATAATAGTTATATTTATATTATACGTCCCGCATATTCTTATTTGTATTTAGAGTTTATACGAACTGTTTTTCTAAAAGAGATTTTAAATTATACATAAAAATTGTAATGGCACAGTAATGCGTTCATCACAAAGCGAAGTTGTAAAAAACACAAATGTTTATTGCATTCTTGAAAACCATTTAATCACTTTAAGTTCCAAGTATGGTTTAGGAGAAGTTCTTTTTTGAGAAAAAAATCCTAAAAACAATAATTCAACAGATTCATTTTACATTAGGGCTCCTAATGAATGGTCCAGTAAAAAAAGTATTTGAAGTTTGGGACTGTATTATCAATTAGCACATGCATTTCTTGAAGATAATAATCTTGAATCCGAAATGGGAATCTGCAGAATTGTTGTTTCAAAAAGATACTGAAGGCCGCAAAATTAGCATCCCAAAAAAGCAATAATGCTTTCAAACACCAAAATAATCCAGAAAACTCCTCATCTGGGCAAGAGACTTTTCAACACTGCCACTGGCAACATTTGAAAATGGAGATAAAACCTCACAGGTTACGGCAGGTACTCCATTAAGATTGCATACATCTTCAACCGCACCAGCATATGATGAGCCTGCAAAGTCAAATGACAATACAGCAGATCCAACATTACTGGAAATATAATTTGCCATCAAAAAGCTTTCAGGACAGGGAGACTTGGATGAAAATACAGATTCCATTCCGGGATTCGAATTGAAGGCAGTCGAGTGAAAATCACCAACAAAACTAATGCCCAAATCCAGAACAGCGTTTAAAATCCTGTTGGTCAGAGAATTTGCAATATGAGTCGAACGATTCAAATCCATTGAATTGAAGGTTCGTTCACTGAGCATTGATGATTTTGGAGCTGCAAATGGAATAAAATAGACAGTACTGGACAAATCCCTTCCAAGCAACTCGTTTAAAAGTCTTAAATGGGCAATTTGAGGAGGTATTTCATTTCCGTGAACTCCCGATAAAATTAATAATTTTGACCTCCCGCAGCCCATTTTAAATATTGGAGTTCCAAAAACAGCAGATTCCAGAATGAATCTGTTTAAATCAGTCAACTCTATTGAGCCAAACAGCTTTTTATTTTTGGAGATGTATCCTCCCGAATAATCGCAGATGTAACTCATCTCCAAACCATCGAACTGACTGACCGTTTCGAACTCCATATATTAATATAGATTAAAACTTTTATTTATAACTTCAATATAATAATAGGGATTACATTGAAAAAATATATCAAAAGATTAATCAAACTGGTCAATTATGAAAGGGATGCCGAAATCGAACTGATGCGATTTGAAATCGCACATATGTCCGGTCAGAAAAGGGAAGAATTGGGAAGGGCCATAAACAAAGTCAAGGGAAAATACATCGGCAAGGAACTGGGACTCAACATTGTTCAGTTCGGAAGATCAGAAAAGATAGACACTGAAATATCTGTCGGAGACATGGTGCTTGTCAGCACAGCCAATCCTTTAAGCAGCAATTTTACCGGAACCGTAACCGAAAAGGGAGCCAGATTCATAAAGGTTGCATTCGACAAAAGAATTCCGAGATGGGTTTTAAAAAAGAAAGTGAGACTTGATTTATATGCCAATGACATTACATTCAGAAGAATGGAAGACAACCTCAATCATCTCAACTTAAAAGGAAAAAATGCTCTGGAATACATTTTAAATAAAAGAAATCCGAAAAAGAACCGCCCAACTCCCTATATTGACTATATTGACCAGTCACTGAACAAATCCCAGAAAATAGCCATTGAAAATGCGCTTTCATGTGAAAACTTCCATCTGATTCACGGTCCATTTGGAACCGGAAAGACAAGAACCCTGGTTGAGCTGATATCACAGGAGACAAGACAAAAGCACAAGGTGCTTGCAACAGCAGAAAGCAATGCCGCTGTGGACAATATCCTGGAGAGATTAATGGAAAACAAAAAGCTGAAGTTGACCAGACTCGGCCATCCCCAGAGAGTATCAAAACACAACATCACACAGACTCTGGCATACAAGGTTGAAAACCACCGCCTCAACAAAAAAATCAAGAAACTTCAAAACAAGATTGACAATCTGATTGAAAAAAGAAGCACATACACAAAGCCGACACCACAGTACCGCAGAGGCTATGGAGATTATGACATCCTCTACAATGCATCCAAAGGAAAAGGAGGCAGAGGAATTTCACCGGATAAAATGAAATCAATGGCGCAGTGGATTGAATACAACCAGCTTATTGATGAGCTTCACGATGACATCAAAAGGGTTGAAAACAAGATGATTCGAGATATTATCGAAGAAAGCGACGTAATATTGGCTACAAACTCATCTTCAGCCCTGGAGTCAATTGCAAGAACCAAATTTGATGTTGCAATTATCGATGAGGCTTCACAGGCCACAATTCCAAGCGTCCTGATTCCAATCTCAAAGGCTCACAGATTCATACTTGCCGGAGACCACAAGCAGCTACCGCCGACAATAATCAGCGACAAGGCATGGGAACTTGAAAAGACACTGTTTGAAGAGCTGATTAAAATATATCCATTCAAATCACAGCTGCTGAATGTTCAATACCGTATGAATTCCCTGTTAATGAAGTTTCCAAATTCAGAGTTTTACGACAACAGTCTGAAAAGCGATTCAAGCGTTGATGATATAACAATCAATGACATCATCAGTTCCAATGAAAAAGAGGAAGCCATGCTTTTTATTGATACATCTGAAGTTGACAAAGAAGGTGAAAAGCATCTTAAAGATTCAAAATCAATCATCAATAAATTGGAATCAGACATTGCAGTCTCAATTGCCAATGACTACCTTAAGGCAGGATTAAGTGAAGATGAAATCGGAATCATAAGCCCCTATGCAGATCAGGTAAAGATAATCCAGGACAGGACTCCTGTTGAGGTGAAAACTGTTGACGGTTTTCAGGGAAGGGAAAAGGAAATAATCATCATATCCACAGTCAGAAGCAATGCCAACGGAAACATCGGATTTTTAAAGGATTTGCGAAGACTGAACGTTGCAATTACAAGAGCCAAAAGAAAACTAATTATAATCGGAAACAAGGATACCTTAAAGCACAACCCAACATATGAGCGGCTGATTGAATTTGTTGAAGATGAAAATTTGATGGTAAAAATTTAGGCATACCTAAACTTTTATATACTAGTAACTACAACATTATAATCAAGAGAACAAAGTCAAAACTTTCTTCTCTTTATAACTCTTAATTAGGGTTGCCTTAAAAAAAAGCCCATATAACTTTCAACCTCAATTATTAGCCCCAATTAAGAGTTTTTCTTCTGCCTAGTTTTTCAAAAATTATTAAATACTATTAAAAATATAAATATTTCTTGATAATTCATTCTTATCAAAATAATTATGGTGATTTTATGACTGATAAAGTACTTTTAGCATTCAGTGGTGGATTAGATACCTCTGTATGTGTCAAATTATTGGAAGAAGAATACAATGTAGAAGTTATTACTGCATGTGTTGATGTAGGACAAGGCGAAGAAGAAATGGAAAAAGCAAAAAATAGTGCAGCTAAAATTGGTGGATTAAAACACTACAATATAGATGCCAAAGAAGAGTTTGCAAACGAATACATCGCACGCGGAATCAAAGCAAATGCAGAATATGAAGGATACCCATTAAGTACCGCTTTTGCAAGACCATTAATTGCTCAAAAACTTATAGAAGTAGCTGAAAAAGAAGGAGCAACAGCAATTGCGCACGGTTGTACAGGAAAAGGAAACGACCAGTTCAGATTTGAAGCAATAATACTTGCAATGTCAGATTTGGATATCATAGCACCAATCAGAGAAATGAACTTGACAAGAACTGAAGAAAAAGCATATGCAGAATCCAAAGGAATCGAGTTAAGTTACGATAAAATTTACAGTATTGATGAAAACCTCTGGGGAAGAGCAATTGAAGGGGACGTGCTGGAAGACCCTGCAAACGAACCTCCGGAAGATATCTACGAATGGACATCCTCATGGGAAGATGCTAAAGATGAACCTGAAAAAGTATCTATCGAATTTGAAGAAGGTATACCTGTAGCCATTAATGGTGAAATGATGCCTTTAATCGACATCATTATAAAATCAAATGAAATTGCAGGATCACACGGTATTGGCAGAGTAGACACAATTGAAAACAGAATGATTGGTATTAAAAGTAGGGAAATATACGAAACCCCTGGTGCAAAATTATTAATTGCAGCACACCAGGCATTAGAAGAATTAGTTTTAACAACTGATGAATTGAGATTTGCCGAATATATGTCTACACTTTATTCCGATTTGGTCTACAGAGCTCTCTGGCAAGAACCGTTAAGAGAAGATCTTGACCAGGCTATTGATAAAATGCAAGAAAGAGTAAGTGGAGAAGTTGTAATGAAATTATTCAAAGGTTCTATCCAACCGATTGTTAGAAAATCTCCATTCAGCTTACACAGCATTGAACAGATTACATTTGAAGACAAAGAAACTGACCAAAGAGATGTTGAAGGTATGATTAAATACCACGGTCTTCAAGCCGCAAATTATCAAAAATTAAACAGATAGCTTTACGCTATCATTTTACTTCTTTTTTTGTACCGCTTCAATGAAATACTCATTGAAAAATCCTCGATTATAATCAAACAGCTGTTTGAAACTGGAATCGATAATATACATTACACACCAGTCATCCACATCACGGATTCCACGGCCGTAAGCCTGCATCAGCGCCATTACTGTCTGATAGAAAAACCATTTAGGGTCCAGATCACGGCGATATTTAACCTGTTCATTCAGTTGAGGATAAGGTATTTTAAATACTATCTGAAATCTGCACAAATCCCCCTTAAAGTCAACACCATCCTTTATTGAAGCACCTATCAGAATTTCCCGTTTTTTGGATTTGGAAAAATCTTTTAAAATCTGATTTCTGTTCTCTCCACCCACAAACGTTAATGGATAACCCTTTAAATTTTCAATCAGCCAAAATGCCTGCTCGTTACTTGACGTGTGAATGACACCTTTTTCATCAGAGTGCTTTTCCAATATCTCTTTAATCTTTTTTATTGCTCTTTTGTTTTTCCAGTTGGGAACTCCTCTTCTAAATCCGCTCATCCTGCCTACAAAATCAGGATAAATTGGTCGTTTAGTTACATCAAATGGACTTTTTTCGTAAATATAATAAGTTTCTTCGGGATTGATGTTGTTCCACTCACAGAATTTGTCCTTGCTTCCCAAAGTGCCTGTTAAAAATATGCAGATATCACCCATGGCAAGCAATTTTTGGGTGTCGTCCATGACTGAATACGGCTTGAATTCGGCATTGATATCCATATCGTTATTTAAAATGGATTTCCTGTCCGGCAAATCAATAATCAGCTCATTTTCAGATAATCCCAGGCTGATTGTTGTAAATGCTTTGATGTCCTGTTCCAGATTCTGCTTTTCAACATAATCATAATTGGAATATTTTGATGGGTCGCTTTCAAATTCATCCAAGCTGACCTGAACAGTCTTATTTGCATCCCCCTCAATTTTTTTAATCCTTTTTTTACATTCCTTTGTTAAATCCTTACATAACTGAATCCAATAGTCGGAATTTCCTTTAAGATTTTTCATTGATTTGGTGGCATGCATCAGCGGTTCAAAAATATCGATACCAAATTTGGTGGAAATATATTCACGGTTTAACTCGGCAGAGGAAAGCATCAACATCTTGCGTTCAAGATTATGAGCCTCATCCAAAATCAGCAACTGGCGAGGATCCAAAATCGGACTGGCGACTCCCGCATAATAGAGAAAGTCATAATTAGTAATTACATTTTCCGCATCTTTGGCATTTCTTAATGCAATCTGAAAATCACAATCCGAACATCTTCTTAAATTGTACTCCGCCTTGATGCAAAAGTCACAGTTTCCCTTGTAGTTGCATTTATAATTCCCACGGCCCTTAATCTCAACAAGCATGTCTCCAAAATCATCCAGATACTGCTCCTGAAGCTGCTTTGTCATTGTTAAAATATAAGAGTCCTCATACATATTTGCAAGAGTGGTGGCGATGGCGGATTTTCCAATACCAGTACCGGCTTCCAGAATGATGTTTTTATAACCCTCACCAATGGCCCAGTTGATTCTGTTGATAAGCTTGACCTGGCTTGTTCGGGGAGTGTATTTTGGAAGTGACCAGTAAACCATCCAATCAAGATTAGAATTAGTATTTTCCATAAATTTCCTCGCAAATGTTAATAACAACTTACTAATACTATATGAAAAATGATATTTAAAATTATATAAAAAATTAAAAAAAGGGATTGAAATCCCAAAATTACAACATTATGCCACAATATTTAAAAATGAAATCTGAACTAACGCCATCGGCTTTCATCTATATTTGGCAAAGATACCTCGACCTCTTTTAGGTCGAGGAGGAATTGCCGTTTTGTTTAGTTTGTAAACTAATATAAAGTTTACCCCCTATTCCTGGGTAAGTTTAGCCTTCGCCAATGTTATTTGAGAGTTTTATATGTGAGCAACACTGTTCTTACCATCTCAGAACTGTTTAATCGCCCACCTTAGAGCTACAGACTAGGCTTAAACATCTATAGGTAACTATAATATTTCTCAATAACGTAGACTTATTAATAATAAGTCTGAGGCTATTCAACTAGCGGATTGTGAAAATAACTCACAATCCACGACCTCTACAGGTCGGGGTAGTTGAAATTGGTAGTTTCTAAGTACTATTTTTCTATTAATTGGACCTGAGTGAAACTCATAGTCAATACAGTACCCATATGGTGTTAATACAGGCAAATCTAAAATTCCCCTTTTTAACCTTGCTGATAACACATCCTGATGGATGACATCAACAATTCCTGGTTTTTCACCAGCCACATGCATCAAGGCATTTGAAAATGCTCTTGAAGACAGCTTAAGAAGCGAGTCGAATTCCTGGTTTTTAGCTGGAATAATAACCACCTCTTCAATTTGTATCAATAGACATCACGATAATCTAGTGAACACATTATATTATGTTTTAATTTAATATAAAGTAGTAAGTTCTTTTTTATGACAATTAAAGACTTTAAAATCAATTTTACAATGTTTAAGCAATTTTAAATTGAAAAATAAATTTTGACTTTAAAAAAAAATAAATACATACCTTAAACATAAACAATAACATGTCTAAAATCAGCAAACTGCAGGAAATTATCGACTCATCAGACAATATTGTCTTTTTTGGAGGAGCAGGAGTTTCAACAGAAAGTGGAATTCCGGACTTTAGATCTGAAAGCGGAATTTTTAAGAGTCTGGAAAAATACGGTGACACACCGGAAAATCTGGTCTCACACACATATTATATGGACCATACCGAAGAATTCTTCGAATATTACAAAGACAATCTCGTTTTTAAGGATGCCGAACCCAATCCTGCCCACATTACACTAGCCAACTTAGAAAAAGCAGGAAAATTAAAAGCAATAATTACGCAAAATATTGACGGACTTCATCAAAAAGCAGGAAGCAGAGAAGTTCTCGAACTTCACGGATCAATTCACAGAAACTATTGCCAGATTTGCGGTAAGGAATATGATTTAAATCATATTTTAGAAAGCGAAGGAATACCAAGATGTGAATGTGGAGGAATCGTGAAGCCTGATGTTGTCTTATATGAAGAACCCTTAAACAATGCGATTTTAAGCTTTGCAATCGATTATATTCAAAATGCAGATACATTAATCATTGGAGGAACTTCATTGGTGGTCTATCCTGCCGCAGGACTTATCAATTACTTCAGCGGCAAAAATCTCGTTTTGATAAACAAAAGCGAAACACAATACGACAATCTTGCAACATTAGTTATCAATGACGCTATCGGAGAGACTTTGAGCCAAATCAAAGTCTAAAGATTCCGGAACCAGTTCAATTCCATCAAGCTGATTGTCACATCGGTAGACAAGGATTTCTACACCTGCCTCATAAGCTTCGTTTAAGGTTTTAGAGAAATTAGGGTCATTTTCCCAGTTTGGTCTGAAGAACTTTCCTGCAGGATGTTGAATCAGGAAAAATACAACACACCGATTTCCCTGTTTTTTAAGTTTTGTTAGCTCTTTCAGGTGTTTTGCACCACGTTGTGTTGGAGCATCGGGAAATCTTGCCTCACCGTCAACGATTAATGTAACTCCCTTGACCTCTACATAACATGAATCTTCAAGAAATCTCATCCCGCAACAATCATCTTCCAGGTTTGCCAAGTATATATCAATGCGGGAATTATCCACGGTTTTTTCTCTTTGATGATAATTATAGCCTGCAAGCTCCTTTATTTTACCATCAATGATTGCATCATACACAATGCTATTGGCTTGCTGTGAGTAAAGTGACACCAGCACTCCCTTGTTCTCAACAAAGTGAAGAGAATATTTTGTCTTTCTTTTGGGATTATCGGAAGGTTGAAGCCAGACAGCTGCATCTTCCACCAATAGCTCCCTGCATCGTCCGGTATTTGGCACATGAGCTATTTCCAGTTTTCCCTCAACTTCAACCTCAGCAATGAACCTGTTGGGGCGATTTTTAAAAATTCCTTTAACATAATCCATCTTTAATCACACTGCCGATGTATGATACCACATCAGTTGCTGAAAAACCGTTTCCCTTTTCATCAAATGCCCTATCGCCTGCAAGGCCGTTAATAAATACCCCCAAACATGCAGAATCAAATGAATTCAAACCTTGAGATAGCAAACTTGTTACAATTCCGGAAAGCGCATCACCGGTTCCGCCAACAGTCATTCCGGCATTGCCTGATTTATTTATTCTGAATTTAGTGCCGGATAAAATCAAATCATATTGGCCTTTGACAATAACGCTGCCTTTAATTTGACGGGTAATCTTTTGAAACTCAGTGATATTTTCATCAACTTTTGAGAAATCATAAGAATCAATGTCCAATTTTAAATCATTTCCAACATTGAAAAATGATTTAAACTCAAAAATATGCGGAGTCAACACAATATCCTCACGGTTTTTAATCAATGACAAATCAACCTGTTTAAGAGCATCGGCATCCAGAACAATTGGTTTTTTAACCTTTGTTGCTAAAACATTGAATAATTTTGATGTTTCTTCATCAATTCCGGCACCGGGACCCAGCAATAGCGCATCAACATTTTCAGACATTTCAATTATTTCACTAAGATGGTCAAGTGATAATTTGTCCCCCTCAAGAGATTTTACGATTAAATCAGGTGATGTTGACTTAATTGCCTGCGCCGCTTTTTCAGGAGAAGCCACATAAACCAAATCCGCACCTGTACCTATTGCAGCCATTCCCGCAATTGCCGGAGCTCCGCAATAATCCTTACTCCCGCCAACTACAAGCAATCTGCCGTTATTTCCTTTATGGGATGATGATTTTCTATTTTTAAGTCTTAAAAAGTCACCGAAACTGACAAAATATTCAGCCTCAATCGGAATTCCTATATCGGCAGTCACAAGACCTCCAACATTCTCTTCATCAGCATTGCGAACGCCTGTTTTGATTTTGTGAAAACTGATTGTATAATCCGGAACAACCGCCAGGTCACTGACCTCACCGGTTAAAGGATCCATTCCGGACGGTACGTCAACACTTATTTTGACTCCTTTTGATTCATTTATAATTTCAATAGCTCTTTTAATATTGGTCTGCAGTTTTCCATTAATTCCGGTTCCCAGAAGCCCGTCAACAATTATAAATTCAGAATCACCGCTTTTTGCAACTTCGCAACTGTTAATGTCATCCAGTGTCTTGAGAGAGATAATATTTAAGCGGGAAAGACGTGGTTTCATGTTTGTTAAAATTTCCAGATTAATTTTTGCATGCTCGGAGCGGATATTATCCTTCAGCATATAAATATCAACATCATATCCCCTGTTTAAAAGATAGCGTGTTGCAACAAAACCGTCACCACCGTTTCCTCCGGAACCTGTAAAAATTACAACCTTTACAGGTTTTGCAAAGGTATAAACTGCAATTTTACCTACCTCTTCAGCCAGGGACTTTCCGGCAGATTCCATCAAACATAGTCTTGACAAACCTAAATATTCACAATTATAATCAGTAACCATCATGTCTATAGGGTCCACAAAATCACCTTTAAATTAAAATATGAGTATTTAAAATAAATATAATTATCTTAATTGAAGGAAACATTTTATGAGAAAAATTACCATAAAACTTCTAAAGACATTGCCGGCAAAATATGTTACAACCGGAGTCATACTAGTAATAGTATTGTTTGCCTATGGAATAATAGGTTCTATTTTTATAATGAGGTTAAATCTAATTGACTCAATTTATTATTCAGTGATTACAATGGCAACGGTAGGATATGGAGATTATATTCCCACCACCGGAATTCAAAAGATATTTGCAACAACACTGGCATTGGGAGGAGTTGCACTGCTTGCCTATGTATTCAATATTATTCTAACTAATTTTCAGGAAAAAATGAACAAATATTCAAAGGGAGCTGTAAAAATGAAGGCTATAGAAAATATGGAGGACTATTACATTCTTTGCGGATACGGAAGGGTTGGAAAAGTGGTTTTCGAAGAGCTGACCAAAAGAAATCAAAATGTCATATTGTTTGAAAAAGATGAAGAAATAATTGAAACCATCGAAGAAAGCGATTCAGTAGTCACAATACACAAAGACGCTACAGAAGATAATCTGATTTCAAAACTGGCAGGAGAAAAATGCAGAAGCGTGATAATAAGCACAGGTGACGACGTAACCAATTTATTCATCGTTTTGACAATACGTGAATGCAATCCTGATGCCTGGATTGTATCAAGAGCAAGCAAAGAGGAAAATTATTCAAGACTCAGAAAGGCAGGGGCAGATAAAATCGTGTCCCCCGAACTGATTGGAGGAAAGGATTTATACTTTGAATCAACAAGACCGCACGTCCTGAAATTAACCGTAAGACATGGCGTGGACCAACTTTATGATGAATTTAAAATAATCAGCAAACATGGATGCAATCTTGAAAACATCCAATACCACTTACCTGGAATTGAAACACCCCTGACACGAAAAATCAATACTATGGAACTTAAAGACGGCAAGCAATTCAGAGATTACCTTGAAAAGAATACAGATCAAAAAGACGCCATCGAAAATTTATATAAAATTGTAAACAATACACATTCCCACATCATTTCAGGTCCCGACAGAGCCACATTCCACAAACTGATTAAAGAACTGGAAAAAAATGAAGAGATACTTGGAATAAACTTAACTAAAAAAGAAGTGGCTAAACTAACCCAAAAAAATATCGAGTAAAACTGTGAAAAAAAATAAAGTAAAAGAGAGTTAAACTCTCTAGAATAAGTCTTGTAAGTGGATTTGGTAAGGTCCTAAACTTCCGCCGTAGTTACCAGCACCAATTTCAAGAACACCAGGTACTTGACAAGCAGCTTCAATACCTGCTTTCATAGCAGCTTTAACGGATTCTTCATCTACACCGTCAATAACGATTTCCATGTTACCGAATACGTTTTCAGGTAATTCTGTGTCCACTTGATCTTTTAAGGTTACACATTCTTTTTCGTTGGTGGATGCGCTCATGAATGAGTATTTGGAACCGGTTTTTGAACCGGAAGCAACCATACCACCAGAGAATGGAGTAATTACACCAGGAACAGCGTGAATAGCATCAACAGCAGCTTCAGCAGCAACAATGGAAGCCATTTGACTGTCAGCCATGATGAAGAAGTTTCCACCAGCTACTCCGTCTTTCCATCCCATTTCATCTTCTACTAAGAAGTCACCAGACATAATAGGAATTACGTGCATTTTTTTACCGTTTACATCTTTTTCAGTTTCAAATCCGTCACCGAAGAATTTGAGTTGTTTTCCGGTTGGGAAGGATTCTTCACTTTCTAAAGCATTGAATGCTGCTGCAGTAGGAGCAGTTAAAACACATTGACCGATTCTGTCCATAATTTGTCCGCCTAAAGCTTTTTTAGACATGTGGCAAATCATGATTGCATAACCTGGTCTTCCATCTGGAGATTCAGTTGGAGGAACATATTGGTCAATACCTGCTTCTGCAGGACATCCGATAACTGAAGTAGCAAATCCAGTAGCTTCAGTAGCTGCAATTTTAGCTAAATGTTTGGTAGCAGCAGTAATAATTAATCTAGATACTTTAATTCCGAAACCTTCAGCAAAGGTATCTTGTATATTTACGCCATTAATTTCCATTTTTTCACCATAGAATTCATTAAAAATTAGATTAAAAAATAAATTAAACTAATTTTCTTGACATATAAAATTATATTTTATTATTAAAATAAAGTTTTCTATTTGTTGAAAATCAGGAAAAATTAATCTTCGGTTTGACCAATTTCTTCTTCAATTTCATCCGGAGAAGAAGATGAAATTTTATCCAAAACGGCAGACCCATAATAAGGCATGATGACCAGACCGATTATTGTAGTCATCCAAAATGAAATCAGCCTTTCAATAACTGTTGCAGCAGCACTTACGGAAGTGGAAATTCCCGCTGCAGAATAGAATATTATCATCAATCCGTCGACAGCTCCAAGTCCTCCCGGAAGAAGCGGAATCATACCTACAAGACAGGCCACGATGAATACCTCACCAATAATTATGATATTTACATTTGCCCCAAATGCCAGAAACACCAGATAAACCCTAATTATCTCGAAAATCCAGATTACAAATGATAATGTTACTGTATAAACCAGACCTTTCTTGTTTGAAATCAGCATCTTCATGGTTTGCTGGAAACCGAAAATCGCTTCATGAATCTGATTTTCCAAAGCTTCGGAATTTTTCTTATAAAATCTTCTGACAAGACCGATTATCCATCCCTCGACCCTGTTTCCAAAGCCAGGATTGATGCACATATAAATAATGATGCACAATATAGCAACAATGGCTATTACGGCTAAAACCATTACAACAATCAGCCATAAATCAAAACTGAAAAATAAAACCATCGATGCGATTGTAATGGCTGCCAGAATCACAAAAGGAAAAGTGTCCAGTGCCCTGTCTGCGACGACAGTTGCCAGGGTGTCTTCAAAATGATAATTTTCATTTGATTGAGACAGGAGATATGCCCTGACCGGCTCTCCACCGCCACGACCTGATGGAGTGATATTATTAACTGCAAGACTGACAAGAACCATCGGAAGCAATTTCTTTATGCTTACATCCATATCTGCAATTTTGTTAAGAATTTGCCATCGCAAAGTGTATAAAAAATAAGTGAATATTTGTGTGGCTATAGCTAAAGCTATAATTAACGGATTAGCCATCTTTAAGGCGTTCAATACCTGATCGATTCCTATAAACCACAACATTACAAGCAAAATAAGGATACTTACTCCCAACAACAATACTGTTTTACGGTCCATAATATCAACCTTAATTTTTTATATAATATTTCTTATTACTTAAAAATTTATATAGATATTTGTTCAAATTATTACTGATGAGGTATATTAACAAAACTGACTTATTTATTGTAGTTAAAAATTCCGGTAGGATTATGATTGGAATAGGCATATTATGTTTGATTCCAATAATTGTAGACTTAATATATCTCGAATTTAATTTTATGGGATTTATAATTCCCAGCCTTATTTCAATAGTTCTCGGATTTGCTTGCATTAAATCATTCGACAAATATTCTTCAAAAAAAATGCGGCTAAAACATGGGATGATTATATCAGCATTGGCATGGCTATGGGCAAGTATCATTGGTGGCCTTGTCATGGTAATGGCAGGTGATTTAAGCATTGTAACTGGTATTTTTGAAAGTATGTCCGCCTTGACCGGAAGCGGAATTACCATGTGTTCAAATGTTGAAATCCTACCCCACAGCATTTTATTTTTCAGAGCTCTTGAACAATGGGTTGGAGGATTGGGAATTATTGTTATGATTGTTGCAATCCTAACAAGACCTGGAACATCCTCATCCAGATTATATCAATCAGAAGCACGAGAAGAGAAACTAAAACCGAGTATAAAAGCAACCCTCAAACATACCATTAGAATTTATTTGATTTATACAACTGCAGGAATTATTTTATATCTTATTGCAGGAATGCCCATTTTTGATTCAATCTGCAACACATTCACTACAATCTCCACAGGCGGAATGAGCATTAAAAATGCAAATATCGGATACTATCAAAATGATTTAATATATTTTATTTCAATGATTTTGATGATACTTGGGGCAACAAGCTTTTTAGTGCATTACAGAGTTATTAAGACCAGAGGAAAATCATTAATTGAAGATTTACAATTTAAAGTGATGATAACTGTAATAGCAATTGTTACATTACTACTCTACTTCCTATCAAATATAGTCCCAATAGAATTGTTATTTACTGTAGTATCCGCCGCAACAACAACTGGAGCAAGTATTCATGGCGCTGAAGTGATGGCTGGCTGGCCATCATTCGTGCTTATATGCATAATGGGTTTGATGTTAGTTGGAGGTTCAAGTGGGTCTACAGTTGGTGCAATAAAACTCTCAAGAATCATCATATTCTTTAAGGGAATATACAAGCACATTCGTGAAATACTATCTCCTGAAGGAAGGGTGCTAACCATAAAAGTATCAAATACTAGGATTACAGAAAAAGCAGTGGGCGATGTTGGAAACTATATCACATTATATATGATTTGTATTTTAATTACATGGGCTCTATTTTGTCTATATGGTCATGACCCATTTAAAAGCTTATTTGATACAATTTCCATTCAAGGAAATGTTGGTTTGTCATTAGGGGAGATTAATTTTGGTCTAGAAGACCCTCTAAAAATTATTAGCATTTTTAATATGTGGACTGGAAGACTAGAAATCTACCCAGTTTTAATCACACTAAGAGCGTTTTTTGAAGTTTTTAAAAGATAACTTTATAATGTTAAAAAATAAATATTGATTAGTTATAATTATATCGAGGGGATTTTTTATGTATATTATAATCATGGGTGGAGGTCGTGTCGGACTTGCACTTGCAAATTTATTAATAGATAACGGCGAAGACATAACATTAATTGAAAGTAATGAAGCATTATGTGCAGAAATTTCAGGAGAACTTGATGCACTAGTTATTTGTGGAAACGGCACTAATTCAAAATTGCTTGAAGAAACAAACATAGAAGATGCTGATTTCTTCATTGCAACAACTGGAAACGATGAAGCAAACTTATTGTCATGCATATTAGTTAGAAAATATGATGTTCCCCATATTATTGCCCGTGTAAGTAATCCGGACCATGAAGAGGCATTTAAGGAAGTTGGAATTGATCATGTAATAAGTCCCGAAATTGCCGCTGCGGCACAACTACAAAAATTAGTTACCAGACCTAACGCCGCTGAATTAATGACCCTTGGTGAAGGAGATGCAGAAATCCTGGATATGGCCATAACAAATGACAAAATTGTCGGAAAACGCTTCAAGGACATATCTCCAACAAAAGACTATATCATTATCTCAACCTATCAAAACGGAAAACTGGTTATACCTCAACCTGACAATATAATCGGTCGTGGCGAAAAGGTAACCGTGCTTGTCAAGAGAGGATCATTTAAGAAAGTATCAAAAAAATTAGGAAAATAAAAATTATAAATAGGAATAAGACAGCCTTATATGGTCTTTTCCATTATTTTCCACTATCGGACCGTGACCTGGATAGATGTTTTTGACATCCAGTTCCATCAATTTTTTTACGCTGTTTTTCATATCCCCATAGTCACCGCCAATGTCCATCCTGCCGACGCCGCCACCAGCAAAGATGGTGTCTCCGGAAATCAGATTTTCACCATCCCACAGACAGATTCCACCTTTGGTATGGCCGGGAGTGTGAATAACCACAAAATCGGCAATTTTATCTCCGTCTTTAAGTTCAATATCGACTCTTGAGTTGTCAGCATCCTCAAAAGCAGACATTGATGTTCCCAGACTATCCTTATTTTTCATTGAAATCGCATCACATTCATGAACGGCTATTTTGGCATTCGAAAAAAAGTGGTTTCCGCCAATATGGTCAAAATGACAATGTGTATTGACTACCGTTTCAATCTCATCAGGTTCAACACCATTTTCACGGAGTTTTGAAAACAGATAATCCCTATTGTGGCCGGCACCTGTATCAACCAGAATATTGCCATCAATCAAATAACAGTTTGAATCATAATTGAATCCTATAATAAAAACAATGTCAGACATGAAAGATACTATAATCAAAAAAGTAATTAAAAGTTTTGAAAATCATTTACTTCATGACCAAATGTTAATAAGAAGATTCAATTTGAACCTCTCCGACCTGTAGGGGTCGGAAATTCTCGGGCTGTAAGTCTCTCTGTGAGTCTTAGGATTACCGAGCTATCCCTCTG
>NZ_CAMVTE010000020.1 GCF_947170395.1 uncultured Methanobrevibacter sp.
CAGTTAAACTGCTGCAGTTGTTGTAGATTGCCCCACCGTCGTATGCATCATTGTATTTAAATGCTGAATTGGATATGGTTGATTCACCTTCGTTAGTGTAGATTGCTCCTCCAGTTTCAGCCCTATTATTCATGAACTGTGAGTCCGCTACTGATAATGAATTGGTACTATAGATTGCACCACCTACTTCACCAGCATGATTGCTGTTGAACTGACATCCGATGACAGTCATATTTCCTTTTGAATAGGCTGCTGCACCGGATTTCTCCGCATTGTTTGCTGTGAAATTGGAATATGAAATCACAACATCACCATCAGCACCATAGAAGGCACTGCCATCAACTGCGGAATTATTTTCAAAGTCACAATTGGAGACTTTGCCGTTGACACCATTCCAATACAGAGCACCGCCAAGATTTGCGGAATTGTTTGTGAAATTACAGTCTGAAACTTGAGTGTCATGAGCAATTGCCTGTACAGCACCACCATACCTTGCAGAATTATCAATGAATGTACAATCTGAAATTGTATTATTGAGAGATTCATCCAAATCAATAGCACCACCATAAGTTGCAGAATTATTTATGAAACTGGAATTTGAAACACAAATCCCCTCAATCATGTCTGCATAAATGGCGCCGCCGAAATAAGCATTGTTATCTGCAAAGTTACAGTTATCGATTTTAACATTATTTGAATCGACGAAAAGGGCACCACCGTCACTCTTAGCGGAGTTATTTGTGAAATTACAGTATGAAACTTGAGAATCATCACATCCGGTAAGGTCTAAAGCGCCGGAACCTCTGCCGGCAGAATTATTGGTAAAACTACAATCGAAAATATTGACATTATAACAATCTTTACACGCAACGGCTCCTCCGTAATAATCAGCAGAGTTATTTATGAAATTAGACCCTGAAACATTAAGATGAATACTGTCAGCACCATAAATGGCACCACCATATTTAGCGCGATTATTTATGAATAAACAATCTAAAATTTCACAATCGGCAGCATTATCTAATTCAATGGCGCCTCCTGAACCATCGACAAGGTTATTCATGAAAATACAGTTAGAAACAGTACCGTTATGACCTGCCCATTCAACAGCACCACCATTATCCGCAACATTGTTTATAAAAGTACAGTCAGTAAGCAAACCATTATTACCAAACCAGTTGACAGCAGCTCCGGCATATGAAGCTCCATTGACAAAAGTAATATTTTTAATTGTTACGTTGTCTGAAATAACAAGGAACATTCTCATTTGTTGTTTACCATCCAATGTGAACCCTGCACCATCTATTGTAATATTTTTATTAATCCCAATTCCAAAAATAAGTAAATCTGTAAGTGGGTTGAAGGTGTAGTTTTTATCAAGTGTCAATGTGCCGTTAGCATTGTCGATTAATTTCTGCAATGTTGAAAAGTCATCAGTGACATTCACAACATTGATTTCAGCAGTTTCTATGGTTAAATTTGATAAGTAAGTATCTCCTATGGTCACAGGGTATGAACCTATTTTATCTGAAGTGAAATTACCTTCAAAATCTTGATACCTATTATTGAATACATAATCGATTTTGGTATTGTTGACAAGCAAATCAAAGTCATTAACATTAATCAAGTTATAATTATCATCCTGGAAATATAAATAAACCTCAACGGTTTCATTTAGATGTTTGTAGACAGTCCTATTTTTTAAAATGACACAGGTAACGCTTGATGTGATATCTCCACCGTATGCTGAATAGATTTGAGCCTCATCGTCATTTACAGTATTGTTTGACAAGTATAACTTATTGATTGCACCATTATAAATGGCAATTCCATCATCTGAAACGCTGTTCTCGAATTTTGAGTTTAAAATCCTGGCATTATAATGAGAAAGATATACTGCGCAGCAGTCATTGTCAATGAATTGACAGTAATCTACGATTAAAGCGTTATTCTTATTGAAACTTTCATAGAATAATGCTCCGTTATCTTCTGCACGGTTTGATTTGAAAATTGTATTGTTGACTGTAGCATTTGAATGCAAAGCCAATGCCGCAATGGATCTGTTTGCATAATTGCTGTCGAATGTACAATTGTCAATTAAAACATCCCCACTTGAAACTTCGATTGCTCCGTAGTCATATGCTCCGTTTTCAACGAATTCTGTATTTCTGATTTCAGTGGTTGCAGAGTTAGCCGCAACTGCTCCGCAATCCTCTGCTTCATTTGAAATGAATTTTGAATCGGCAATCACCAAATCATCACCGCTAAAGTAAATGGCTCCTCCGAGTGTGGCATTGTTTGCTGTGAAGTTGGAATTGGTTGCAACAATATTGCCTTCAGCATATATTGCCCCTCCTTTTTCAGCAGTGTTGTTGATAAATATAGCGTTTTCAACATTGGTTAAATTTGCCCAAAATGCAGCATAAATGGCTCCACCTTGAGTTGCACGATTATTTATAAATTTACAATTGGAAATGTCAGATATAGCATCTATCCAAAAACTGATGGCACCTCCTTTTTCAGCAGTATTATTAATGAAAATACAGTCTGAAATATGAGCCCTCTTATCGGAATCAATGGCTCCACCACCCATGGCGGAATTATTTATGAAAATACAATTGAAGGTTGTGTGGTTTGTGGATACTGAATATGCAATGGCTCCACCAGTAGCGATATAAGCAATGTTGTTTGTAAAATTGCAATCTGAAGTCTGAATATCTAAACAATCATCCCAGAAAACCGCACCTCCATATTCAGCAGAATTACCAGTGAAAATACAATTTGAAATTATGGAATTGTTGCAGCCGTCTGCATAAATGGCTCCTCCTTTAAAACGGACAGAATTGTTTATGAAAGTACTGTTTAAAACTTTAAAATTCTTACTATTCTCAATATTAATGGCGCCGCCAGTACCTATAAATGATTTAGCTGAATTTCCTATAAATTTGGAATTGGAAACAACACCATTACTGCCAGTCCAGTCAATAGCTCCACCATCCCTAGCGGAATTGTTTTCGAATAAGCAATCTGAAACTGTCATGTTAAATCCTCCCAAGAAGAGGGCACCGCCATACTTAGCTGAATTGTTAACAAAAATACAATTTGAAATAGAACCTGTACTGTTGTCATTCCAGTAGATGGCACCACCGTTGAAGGATGATTTGGCATTGATGAATGTAATATTTCCAAGTGTTGCATTACCTGATAAAACATTGAATATGGCTGCCTGGCCAATAGCATCAATTGTAAATCCTGCACCGTCTATTGTGATATCATTATTAATCATAATACCTTCATCAAAGTCAACGTCAGTGAGAGGGTTGAAGGTGTAGTTCTTATCAAGTGTCAATGTGCCGTTGGCATTGTCAATCAATTTCTGCAATGTTGAGAAGTCATCGGTGACATTCACAATATTGATTTCAGCAGTTTTCATAGTTAAATTTGATAAGCTAACATCTGATATGGTCACAAGATATGATTCCAGTTCATCTGAAGTGAAATTGCCCATATAAACCTGATACATATCATTAAATGCATAACTGATTTTGGTATTGTTGACAAGCAAATCAAAATCACTAACCTGCATCAGGTTATCATTATCATCAATGAAATATAAATAAACCTCAACGGTTTCATTTAGATGTTTGTAGACAGTCCTATTGTTTAAAATGACACAGGTAACGCTTGATGTGATATCTCCACCGTATGCTGAATAGATTTGAGCCTCATCGTCATTTACAGTATTGTTTGACAAGTATAACTTATTGATTGCACCATTATAAATGGCAATTCCATCATCTGAAACGCTGTTCTCGAATTTTGAGTTTAAAATCCTGGCATTATAATGAGAAAGATATACTGCGCAGCAGTCATTGTCAATGAATTGACAGTAATCTACGATTAAAGCGTTATTCTTATTGAAACTTTCATAGAATAATGCTCCGCATTCTCTTGCACGGTTTGCTTTGAAAATGGTATTGTTGACTGTAGCATTTGCACCCAAGGATAATGCTGCAACGGATCTGTTTGCATAATTGCTGTCGAATGTACAATTCTCAATTAAAGAGTTACCCTTGTAAACCCCCATTGCACCATAATAATGCGCTCTGTTGCCAGTGAATTCTGTATTTATGATTTCAGCAGTTAAGGATTCAATAACAACTGCTCCGCAATCCTCTGCTTCATTTGACATGAATTTTGAATCGGCAATCAATAAATCATCACCGTCAAAGTAAATGGCTCCCCCATCGGAATATTCGCCATTTGCAATATTATTTGAGAAGATGCCTGCGCCAACAGTTAAATTACTGTCATTACAATAAACTGCTCCTCCGCGTGAGGCTTTGTTTGCTGTGAAGTTGGAATATTCAATATAACATTCAGCAGCACTAGCGATTGCTCCACCGTATATTGCCTCATTGTCTTTGAATGTTGAATCATATGCTTCAAGATATACAAAATCAACAGCACCACCGGAAAACGCAGAGTTGTTGATGAAATTGGAGTTTTCAACATATCCGTCATATCCATAAACTGCACCTCCACTTTGATGGTAAGTATCATCTTCAAAAGTAAAGTTGCCAAATCCTACATGGTGATTAGTGAAAGTTGAATTAACTATGTCAACATAATATGAATATACGGCTCCTCCGGATTTCGCATGGTTGCTGTCAAATGTTGAATTAACAATTGCGACATATTCGTTAGTATATATTGCTCCACCCATAGTCGCATTATTTTCACTGAAATATGAAGTTTTAAGATGTAAATCAACATATGCATATATTGCACCAGCCAAATCGGCAGAATTACTTATAAAACTGCAATTATAAAGTTCGCCGGTGCTATTCCAGAAGATTGCTCCACCTATATTCGCAAGGTTATTTTCGAAACTGCAATTGAAAACATTACCGTCAGCACTGTTCCAATTTAAAGCACCACCCAATCTTGCAGAATTATTTACGAAACTATTATTATAAACAGTAGCATTAGAAGCATCTAACCATGATATGGCACCACCATAATTAGCGATATTGTCTGTAAAGGTACAATTATAAATTTTGTCATATTTACAGCCTGCTGAAATAATAGCACCACCCTCTCTAGCGAAATTGCCTACAAAACTACAATTATAAATCTCAGGATTGCTGACATAAACCAAATAAATTGCTCCACCCATATATTTAGCATGGTTATCCTCAAAAATACAATTGGAAATGACAGAATCACTGCATCGATATATATGAATAGCTCCACCGCCTGTTGTGTGTGCAGAGTTATTTGTGAAAATACAATCTGAAATTTGAGCGTTATAACCTCCACTGCTGATAGCTGCACCGGACCAACGACCATAGTTATTTATGAAAGTGGAACCTGAAACCCTGAAGTAACTGCCATAAGACTCAAGAGCACTGGAATATCTAGCAGTGTTATTTATGAAAGTAGAGTTAATAACCATACCTCTGTTACCATACCATACTGCAGCAGAACCTGATGAAGCCTGATTGTTTGAAAAACTGCAACCGATAATCTTACCGTCACCGCCGTCCCAATATATGGCTCCTCCATCACTTTTACAGTAAGCATTGATGAATGTGATATTTGTAAGTGTTACATTATCTGACTTAACATTGAATATTCTTGCCTTGCCCATTCCGTCAATTGTAAATCCTGCACCATTTATTGTGATATTCTTATCAATCACAATACCATTATAAAGGCCATCATCAGTGAGATTGTTGAAAGTGTAGTTTTTATCAAGTGTCACTGTGCCGTTAGCGTTGTCGATTAATTTCTTCAATGCTGAAAAGTCATCAGTGACATTCACTACAACTATTTCACCATTCTCGGAAGTTAAATTGGTTAAACTGGCACTTGTTATGTATACTGTGTATGATTCAAGTTTTTCTGCGGTGAAATTGGCTTCATAGAAATGGTTTTCCTCATTAAAAATGCAATCAAGTTTGGTATCGTTGACAAACAAATCAAAGTCGTCAAACCTTATCAAATTGTCATTATCATCATAAAATTCGAAATAGATCACAATGCTTTCATTTAAATGCACGTAGTGAGTTTCATTGCTTAATATGTAAGCAAATACATGTGAGGTGATTTTTCCACCATAACTGTAGATTTCATCGTAGTAAGAGTAAATGTCATTATTATGCAGGTAAAGATTACCGTAATTGTTTGTAATGGTTCTGCCATTAAAACAATCACCGTCAAATATTGAATTTAGCAGTGTCAAATTTGCATTTATAGCATTGTGTACTATATTACCTGTATCGGCGAGGTTGTCAATGAAACGAGAATTATTGATGACCAAATCGCCTGATTCATGCGCCACCATTGTATCTGCCGCAGCATTGTTGATGAAATGGGAACCATTGATTAAAGCATTTTCGCAATTTAAATATGCCACACCGACTTCCTCAACGGCATGATTGTTTTCAAATGTACAATTGTCGATTGAAACGTTACCATCATAAATTCCCAAAGCACCGTAATTTTTTGCGGTATTGTTATAGAAGTTTGTGTTGATGATCTTAACATCATTAGCTTCATCGACACCAATTGCACCTGCGAATTCTTCTGCATTGTTTGATTTGAATTCAGAATTGTTAACTAATAGAGAAGTTCCATCAAAATTGATTGCAGCGGAATTTAAATCGACAGTGTTGTTTTCAAATATGGAACTGTCAATTGCCAAATCATTGCCCACAAAGTAAACTGCTCCACCTTCCATGTTAGGATCACATGCATTATTATTTAAGAAATTACATCCGATGATTGTCAAATTACCTCTCTCAAAGTATATTGCCGCGCCGGAAACCGCATTACCATTAATGAAGTTAATGTTTTTCAGGGTAACTGTTGCATTGGCAATATTGAATATTCTTGATTGACCGTTACCGTCAATGGTATATCCTTTTCCGTCGACAGTAATGTCCTTAGTTATGTTTATTCCATCCTTATAATCCAAATCCACATCCGGATTGTAAGTATAATTTTTAGTTAATTCCAAAGTTGTTGTTGCACTGGTGACGTTGTCATTCAATTCCTTGAAATCACCAGCACCAACAGATTCATCAGTCAGTATGTCCTGTGTGACTGTATCACTGTCTTCTGCCGCAAGGTCGTCAGTCTGATTGCTGTCAACTGCACTGACTGCAGTCAAGCTGACCAATACAAACATTATCAATGCGGTCAAAATTATTTTTCGCTTAATAATATTGTCTCCTATATATTTATATAATAAAAATTTTATTTTGACAGTTATATAAAAGTTCTTCAAAAAATAGGATTTCACAACATTTTACAAATTTTTACAAAATATATTTTAAGGAGTTATAAAGGACACATGATATCTTAACCCCACACTCTATTCAAAATATGTCACATCATTCATACAAATTACTGAAAATATATCAGAATAAAAGATATAATATAATAATTGTTTTAAACAAATAATTCAATACAAAAAAATTATCGAAAATCATAACGAGGAAAAAAATGAACAAAACTTCCCAGTGGAATTCAGTATTCACATTCATAATGGCCATGATAGGACTCACCATAGGAATAGGCAACATCTGGAGATTCAGCTATGTGCTCTATTCAAATGGAGGAGGATCATTTTTCATACCTTATGTAATAGCAATTTTAGTTATGGGAATTCCATTTTTGATTTTGGAGTATGGGTTGGGATTCAGCTTTAAGAAGAGTTTTTCCAATCTGATGCAAAGCATCCGTCCCGAATTTGAAATCATTGCGTGGATGCTGGTTTTATTCGTGTTCATCGTTGTAATCTATTATATGATTATTCTAGGATGGGATTTTGCATATCTTCTGAACAGCTTCAATTTCGGATGGGGAAATGACCCCGCATCATTTTTTACAAATTATGTTGGGGGAAGTTCAAATATAATATCCTCCCAAACAATAATATTGCCTACCCTCATCTGTACACTAATCTTATGGGGTTTCTTTTGGGTAGTGTCCATCAAAGATGTGGATAATGGAATCGGAAGAGTTTCCTCAATTTTAATACCATTACTGTTTGTCATAATGATTTTCATTTTTATCTATTCATTTACATTGCCAGGATTCCATCTTGGGATAACAACGCTACTCACTCCAGACTGGTCTGCTCTTTTAAACATAAACGTTTGGCTTGCAGCTTTTGGGCAAATCATATTTTCCCTAAGCATCGGACAGGCCATGGTATATACATATGCAAGCTATCTGCCCAAAAATTCGAAACTGGTTGATGAAGTGCTTTTTGTTGTTATTGCAAACACATTATATGAGATTTTCATAGCCCTTGGAGTGTTCTCCATACTTGGATACATGTCAATATCCTCATCAATACCGATGAATGAATTGATAAGTGAAGGTACAGGACTGATATTCATCGTATTTCCACAGATATTCAATGAAATGGGTATGATGGGGCATATTTTCGCACCATTGCTGTTTATCTCAATACTATTCGCAGGAATAACATCATCATTTGCACTGTTTGAGCCTTTGCTTTCATCATTGTGCGACAAGTTTGGATTAAGCAGGAAAAAGGGAGTTACAATCCTCACAATTGTTGCATGCATCGGCACAATCATCTTTTCAACAGGCTCCAGCAGCTACTTGGTAAGCGTCGTGGACGAGTTTGTAAACAATTTCGGAATATTGATTTTGATAGGCATTCAGGCAATAATATTCGGATGGTTTTACGGAGTTGAAAAGGTCATGCCGGTACTGAACGAGTTTTCAACAATTAAAGTTGGAAAAACTTGGAAATTCATTTTGAAATATGTATTGCCTATCCTACTGATTGTTGTCTGGATATTTGGAGTTGCAAAC
This sequence comes from uncultured Methanobrevibacter sp., assembly GCF_947170395.1. Lineage (GTDB taxonomy): Archaea > Methanobacteriota > Methanobacteria > Methanobacteriales > Methanobacteriaceae > Methanocatella. The sequence continues at coordinate 8,860 of NZ_CAMVTE010000020.1, forward strand.
CTGATTAAGGATGGAAACACATTCAAAATTATAGTTGATGTGATTATAGTCATTCTTGTTGTCGGACTTTCATTGCTTTTTACAAAAATGAAACCTAAAAGTCAATGAAAAAAATTTATTACTTATCATTGATAAAAGTTATAATATTAACTAAAATATAGGGCATATAATGTTAAGCAAATTAAAAAGCATGTCATTAGGCGAAAAGGGGATTTTGATATTATTTTCAATATTATTTATTTTCAATATCGCTTTTTTCATTAATGTATTTGCGTATATGGTTATCATTGAACATATTGACATTGCAATCCTGCATGACCTTTTAACAGTAATAGCTGCAATCATTATTTTAGGTTTCATTTCCACCAGACTTCCCAGACTTAAGGAAGTTACGGACGGATCCATTTATGAAATTGCCTACCTGATTATTATGGGTTTGTTAAGCCTTACCATTTCTTATTTTAATAAGTCTGCGAATGGAGAATCACTATGGGCTCCGTTTTTAGAAATGTTTAAAATGCTTTCAGTAATTTTGATTTTAACTTATATAGCAACAAAATCCAAAAGTTTCAAGGCAGTGGTTAAGGGAAACAGTTCCCCCAGAACCATATTATGGCAGATAGTCATATGTGCCGTACTAGGAATTCTTGCATCATATTTCACTATGGACGTCAACGGGGTTCCGGCCAATTCCAGGGGATTGGTCGTGATGATATCAGGATTGCTTGGAGGACCCTATGTGGGAATACCCGTTGCACTGATATCCGGTCTTTGGAGATTGACTCTAGGAGGCACTACCGCCGTAGCATGCTGCGTTGCAACAATAATGGCAGGAATAGTTGGAAGTACAGTCCATATATTGAATGGAGGCAAATTTTTAAAGTCATATAAAGCTGCACTTTTAATGCTTCTGTTTAGCGGTTTTGATATGTTCCTAATAACTGTCCTCACCCCAAGACCTGAGGGAGTCCTAATTGCCAATTCACTATATGCACCAATGACATTCGCGTCAGTTCTTGGAATAATTTTATTCAGCATATTTTTAACTGAGAAAAAAGAAGAAGTGAATGAAGAGTTGAAACAGACCATTATGGACAATACCGCTAGAATTTCAGACAACTCAGACATAATAAACCTGAATACCGACAGGATAATTGAAATATCGCTAGAATTAAAGGAGTATAAGGAAAAGGTCGACAAATTGGAACAGGAACTGAAAGAATTGAAAGACAAACACGATTAAATGATTATTTTTGCAAAATTAAAAAAAGAAAGGATAAATATTATCCTTTGATTAAATCTACTGCAGTCTGAATGGCTTCATCCATCTTATCCGCATTTTTACCTGCGCCTTGTGCCAGTGTCAGACGGCCACCACCGCCACCACCTAAAACGCCTGCAGCTGTTTTGTTATCAACAAAATTACAATTTGACACAGTACCTGAGTCCATGTTTATAACACCACCATCTCTATTTGCAGTGTTGTTAGTAAAATAACTATTAATCATGCTAGGTGGGAAATGATTGGTTACATATTTAACGTCAAAGCATGGGACAAATGTGGTTAGATGTTTAAAATAACCAAACTGTAATGGTAGTTGCAACAGAATTGGATGTGGAAAGAAGAGTAGTTTATTATATAAATGCTTTAAAAAGAGAGAGTTGTGGTGTTTAAGTGACTAGTTTAAACACCATGTGTTTTTTCTAAGGAAAATTATATATTGGCAGATTTTTTTAATTTTCCGAACGACTTGTATCAAATTAGCAAATTGTGAGAAATCTAATTTAACACAGACTAATTTTGGAGAGTATCATTATTTGACTAATGATTTTAGGCATGCCTAAATTATATTGCAACCAATCAAAAAAAGAAAAATGGTGATGTCTGTGGTTTTTACTGTCCGTTTACGACCTTCACTTCATTATATGTTGCATACAGTGAATAAATCCATATTATGAAGACAACAATACCAAAGATTTGGTTTACGAAAAGGTATAATACCTCAGCTATTATTGCAATCACTGCTAAAATGATTCCTTTCTGAACATCTCCTGCATAGATTAATCCCAAACCTGACCATATTAATGAAAGGACCAATGCAATTATCATATTCTTTTTTGCCATTATCACACCTCTTTATTTGATGAAAATACTTTGTAACATAATTTATTTAATATTTTGTTTTAATATGAAATATTATTTTTACATTCTATTGAAAATAGTGAATTCTATAACTTCATTGACATTTCCAATCAAAAGATAAATTACAATTTGTTACAGTAGTAGGGTTAAAAGAATTTCCGAAAAAGATAGCGCCACCCTTACTATCATCACCAGTTGCTTTGTTGTCAGCAAAACTACAATTTATAATCTCACCAGCATTAGAGAAATAAATTGCGCCACCATTTTCAGCGTGGTTATTCTTAAATGAAACTTCTTTAATACTGCCAGCACCAGCAGCTATTGCACCGCCGTTAATCGCAGAATTAGCAATAAATTCTCCATTGAATATAATGTTTTCAAAGCTTTCAAAGAAATTAACTCCTCCGCATTTAGGAGCAGTATTGGCAATGAAATTGCTGTTGAATGTAATGTTATGAGGAGTTTGACGATAATTTACACCCCCACTATTTAACGCTGCAGTATTGTTTATAAAATCAGCGGTGAATACACAATTTGTTGACACATCTTTGAATGTTATTGCTCCACCGTTTCCAACAGATGGATCAACTTTTCCTAAAGCTCTGTTGCTTGTGAAATAACCTGTAAAGTTATTGTTATTGGTAGTGTTGTAGAAAAATATTGCTCCTCCGCATGATTCGGCAACATTAAATGTGAAGTTTGAGTCAAATTTATTATTATTTGCCTTTTTGTAAAAAAAGATTGCGCCGCCCTAGAGTGCGTAATTGTTTTCGAAAATGCTTTCAAAACTATTGTTTTCAGCCAAACTGGAGAAAAATATTGCTCCGCCACTTGCTTTTCTTGCGTTGTTGTTATAGAATTGGGATGAAAAATTATTATTTATTGATTTCCCTTTGACATATATTGCCCCACCTGCCCGTTCAGCATTATTGTCTTTAAAACAACCAAGAACTGTTACATTATTAATGTCACTGTTAAAGTATATTGCTCCACCATTGTAAGCTGAGTTATTAGTAAAATTACAGTTTATAATTTCTAAAGTAGTATTTTCACAAATAATTGCACCCCCAGAATTAGAACAACCATTTATGAAGTTAATGTAACGTTATTTGCTGTAATATTGAATATTCTTGCAAGGCCTCCACCATCGAGTGTGTGTCCTTGTCCGTCAACAGTGAAATCTGCCTTGTCAATCACGATTCCAGTTGTATAATTAGAATCATTTTTAGGATTATACGTGTAATTTTTTGTTAATTGTATTGTGCTTGTTGCTGAGTTGGCAATTTCGGTATTTAAAGTTGAAAAATCGCTAATCTCATTTTCTCCATCTGTTAATATTTCTTCAGTATATGAATTGGATTGTGTTATTATTTCACCAGCATTAATACCATTATCTTGTGCTATTATTTCATCAGGAGCATTGTTATCTGCTGCACTTATACAAGATAAACTGATTAAAGCAAATAAAATCATTATGGTGACTATGACTTTTTGTTTAATAAAAATTCCTCATATTGTATAAACTAATATAATATTATGTTTGTTTAAATAGGATATAAAATTTTTTTTAAAGGAAAAAATGCATTGTTCTCTAATCAAAAAGATGAAGTATTTTTTGCAAAATTCTCATGAAAAATTGGTGTTTTTTTTAAAAATTTTTTTCTACAAGAAAAGCAATATGGTCTTTTTCGTAAGGTTCCAGTTTGACTTTTTCAACAATTTTAAAACCTTTTTCCTTTAATTTCTTTTCCTGTTCCTTGAAAATCTTTTTTGGCTTTTGCACTACGTCAATACTTCTGGCTTTTATCATTAAAAGACCAACACCATCATCCTTTGCAAATAAATTCATGTTTCTCATAAATAATTCGCTCTGTGTTGGCTGGGCAACATCACAGTATACTAAGTCTGATTTTTCAACTATGTTGAGATATCCTTTGGGTTTGGTTGCATCTCCTAAAATAGGAGCGATATTAATCCTTTGTCTTGAAAGTTGAACCAATTTTTTAGCTGTTGTTGGTGAAAATTCAACAGCATATATTCTTCCATTGATTGCAATGTCTGAAATGTGGGAAACTGTAGTTCCGGTTGATGCACCTAAGTACAGGACTTTTGAGGTGTCCATAATCTCCAGATTTTCCAACCCGTTTAAAAGAGCAGCAGCCAATTTTGACCTTCTAGGATTCCATATCCTATATTCCACATCTTCTTCGATTAACTCCTCGCCATAAACTGAAATTCCTGGAGTTAAATTTTTGGTGGCTATGTTTCCATCTTTAAAATAAACATTCATGGTCTATCTCCTTTTTTTCCTTTTTTTACCTTTTTTCTTCTTGTTTTTGGATTTGACCTTTTCTTCTTTCCTTTTTTTAGTGGTTTTTGTTGGAAATGGATTATTTTTCTCAATTTCTTCTACTTTTTCAATAAAATCATCATATGCATTTTCATCAAATGTTTTGGTAAAAACGTCACGTCGGACGGCCAGTGAAATCTTACCTGCAAGCATCCTTGCGATTTTTCCGCGATTCCACCATTTGGCACCTCTTACCTGCGGGTGTTGGTAAATCAAACCATATTTTGGAGGTCTGTCCCCACTTTTTAAATGCCTGAACAATGCCTTTTCAGCACCCATTATCTGGACGGTGCTTGAAGGGTATATTGCAAGTCTTTTAAGTCCTCCTGCATGGGATATTAACTTGGCGCCTAAAGATGATCCTACCAGCAATCTTAAGTTAGGTGCAATGGATTCCATTTTGGCGTCAATATATTCTTCAATATCCTTTCTTGTCTGCTGGAGATCATATATGGATTTCGCATACCTGTTCATTATTTCCAAATCCTGAGGATTGATGTCGTCCTCCAGATCAAGGACATTGGTTGGGAATGCTTCGGGCTTTGCCTCTATGATATTTTCTTTGGTTTTATTTTGGGAAATAAGTCTGATGTATGTTTCATTGCTTCTAATGACATCCATTTCAGGGAAATACAGTGCATACCATTCCCTGATTCTTTCAATCAATTTGGAAATTGTCTCATCAATCTCATCTATGGAATTAATAGCTTGTATCAGGTGTTTGTCTTCACTTGCGGATTCCTTTTTAATTTTATAGATTGCCAATCTCTGATAAATTTCTGCAATGTCTTTTTTATTCAGGCCAAATTTATCATAATTGTTTCTAAGGTATTCTCCGCCCTGATTAGGGGTTTGAATTTTGATTTTATCATTTCCGTAATCTGATAATCGCTTGTTTGATTCGATTATTATTTCATCATAGTCCTCAGAGACTTTTTTTATAATTTCAGCTTCTTCGCAAACGATTTGCTTTTCTTCAATTTCAGCCAGTCTGGTGATTATTTCAGCTTCCGGAAACAATTCCTCTGCTATCAGTTCATTTTTATCATTGAAAGCTAAAAATCCCTTAATCGAGTAAGTTATATAACATTCCATGATTTAACATATTTTTTTTATTTTTAATAAATATTATGAAAAACTTTAATTTATTTAAATGTCAAATTAAATTCTATACAAAAATTTGCTATTTTTTGGATTTGTAATTATGTCAGATGAAGGTTGGGATGATTTAAAATATGAATTGGAACTTAAAAATGCAGAAATCGATGAACTTACCATGGAGCTTCAGCAAAAAACAGATGAAATCAACAAATTGAAACTCTATTCAACAAAATTGAAGTATCAAAACAAGAATCTGGAAGATAAGCTGGACACTAAAATTGATTATGATAAGGCAACAATGAAGGAGCTCGATGACTTGTCCGAAAAAATCAAGGAAAAGGAAGAAATCATTGAAGACAAACAGGATCAGGTAAAATATCTCAGATCATTAATTGATGATTATCGAAATCAGATTACTGCAAATACAGAAAACCTGGAAGTCCAAATAAGAAAGATTTCAAAGACATATGAAGATTTGCTTAAACAGAAGGACATGATAATCGAAAAGCAGGATGAACAAATTTCCAATTTAATCAAATCCAAGGAAGAAATCATCAAATCCAATAAGACCAATGTCATTAGCTTAAAATTACAAAATGAAAAATATCAGGAAATCATTGATAAATTAACAAAAACTAATTAAACAATTAATTACAAAGTTGATATTATGTTAAAAACAAATGTTTGCGGAGTGGAATTCAGAAATCCGTTGATGCTGGCTGCAGGTATAATGGGCAGCAATGCATCATCCATGAACTGGATTTTAAAATCAGGTGCCGGAGGAGTTGTTTCAAAATCTTTTTCCCTAAATCCTCATCCGGGTTATCCAAACCCTACAACCGTTGCAGTTGAAGGAGGCATTTTAAATGCTATTGGACTTTCAAATCCTGGTGTGGATAATTTTAAAGAAGAATTGAAAAGAATTGAAAGGGACGGTAATGTTGTCATTGCTTCAATTTATGGTGCAACTCCCGATGAGTTTTCCAAACTTGTAGGGGAAGTTCAGGAATATGTTGACATGATTGAACTGAACATATCCTGTCCTCATGCAATGGAAGGTTTTGGAGCATCAATAGGTCAGGATTGCAATTTAAGTCACACAATTGTGTCAGCTGCAAAAGATGCTGCTGATGTTCCTATAATTGCAAAATTGACTCCTAATGTCACTGACATTACCGAAATCGCCAAAACCTGTGAGGATGCAGGCGCTGATGCATTGTCTCTTATTAACACATTGGGTCCGGGGATGAAAATCAATATCGACGTTGCCCGTCCTGTGCTGTTTCATAAATCAGGAGGCATGAGTGGCCGTGCAATAAAACCTATTGCTGTAAGCAATGTCTATTCAGTTTATGAAGCTGTTGACATTCCATTAATCGGTGTTGGTGGAATATATACTTTTGAAGATGTTGTTGAATTTATTTTTGCAGGTGCAAGGGCGGTTCAAATAGGCACTGCCATAATGGATGAAGGTGTTGATGTTTTCTCAAAGATTAATGAAGGCCTTGAAAGGTTTATGTCCGAAAAAGGATATGCATCAATCGATGAGATGGTAGGACTTGCACACAGGGAGTTGTAAACATGATTAACGAACCTAAAATAGTGGAAATTAAAGAGATTACTGATGAAACTCCTACAATCAAGACTTTCAAATTTGATTGGGACATGGAAAAGTTAGGTCGTCCGAATCCCGGTGAGTTTGTAATGGTCTGGAATTTCAGAAACGAAAAGCCGATGTCCATTTCCCAGATTAACGATAATGAACTGGCAATCACAGTTAAAAATATCGGTGAATTCACTTCCCAACTCCATGAACTGAAAATTGGAGACCAGATTGGTGTTAGGGGCAGCTACGGCAATGGCTTTGACAATTCCTTTGAAGGCAAAAACCTGTTGGCTATCGGTGGAGGTGTCGGAATGGCGCCTATTAATGCAATAGCCAGTGATTTGGTTAAAAAAGGAAATAATGTTGACGTTGTGGCGGCAGCAGTTACCAGGGATGAACTGTTATATGTGGATAATCTCAAAAAGTTGGGTGCCAATATCCATCCGTGCACAGATGACGGAAGTTTCGGATTTAAAGGATTTGCAACAGACTGTACTTTGGAGCTGCTTGAAAGTTCATCTTATGATTATGCATTTGTCTGCGGTCCTGAAATAATGATGAAGGGTATCTTTGATATTCTTGAAGATGCTTCAATACCTGCGCAATATTCCCTTGAAAGATATATGAAATGCGCCCTAGGAGTGTGCGGCCAATGCTGCGTTGATGGAGAAGGATGGAGAATCTGTGTGGAAGGGCCTGTCTTTGAAAACGATAAGATTTATCAGATTTCTGAATTCGGAAAATATAGAAGAGATGCCTGTGGCGTAAAATACTGATTTAAGGATGATATTATGGGAGTAGACATTAAAAGTTACTTGAATCCGCCTGTATTGCTGGTGATTTTTTTAGTTTTAGTTTCTTTAATGTTCATATTCCCGGTTTTAAACATGATTCTTCTGGGGGCAATACTTGCTTACTTGGTAAGGCCCGTTGCAGATAAGATTCAATCAAAACTAAAGTTTTCATCTGTTTCCATAATATTGGCAATGATAGCTGTTCTGATACCGTTGATAATCCTTGTAGCTTATGTATCATATGAAATCTCTTCGGTTATTACAACATTTTTGGCAAGCAATTATTATGTGGATGTTGATAAGTTTATTTCACAGCTGCCGATTAATATGGATTCAGTCAGCTCCTCGGTCAACTCTTCAATAAATGAAATTGCCCGGTATGTCTTAGGATATGCAGTTACCTTTTTAAGCAAATTCCTCAACATCAGCCTGGATTTATTTATTCTTATCTGTTCAGTATTCTATTTTGTCCGTGATGGGGACAGATGCATTAGTTTTATCAGGGATTTCGTTCCAGATGATTCCAAGGGCTTTTTTGACAAAACCTTAGAATCCATAAAGGATGTATTGAGAAGCATCTTTTACGGACACTTTTTGACATCTGTGATAATCGGTATTTTAGGCGGAATCGGATATTCCCTTTTGGGTTTTCCATATGGAATATTTCTTGGAGTTTTAACCGGTATTTTACAGTTGATTCCAATTTTTGGGCCTTGGCCAATTTACTGGGCGCTGTTCTTTGCAGACATTGCAATGGGAAATTATCCAAGGGCAGTCGTTGTTTTGCTTTTCGGATTTTTCCTAAGCACAATAGACATGTACATAAGACCTGCACTTTCAAGCCATTACGCCGAAATACATCCGTTAATATTGCTTATCGGATTTTTATCAGGTCCTTTGGTATATGGCGTTGTCGGTTTTGTAATAGGACCTTTGATTTTAGGAATAACCTACACTGTTTTGGATAACTATAGAAAGGAATATCTCATTGGAGATGAGTAAATGCAGAAAAATGTTGTTATTTTGGACATAGATTATGTTACTTTTGAAGATAAGCCCGTAATCAGATTATTTTCAAAAGATGGTGATAAAAACATTGTTTTGATAGATGACACATTTGAACCTTATTTGTATGTGGTTTCTGATGATTTTGAAGAATGCATTGAAGAGATTACAGAAAACATTGATGTCGTTCGTGTTGAAAAAGTTATCAAAAAGGATTTTCAAATTGAAAAGGAATTCCTGAAAGTCACATTTGGACATCCTCAGGATTTGGCCAAAAACAGGGATGCCCTACGAGATCTGGCAAGTGTTATCCAAATTAGGGAATTTGACATTCCGTTTTACAGAAGATATCTGATGGACCGTGACGTGATTCCAATGACTGAAGTTGTGGCCATTGGGGAAGAGTTGGATTCATTTTTAAATCTTGACAGTAAAAAGCAGGATTTGACCATTATTAAACTGACAGAGGAGTTAAAACGTGTCAAGGAATATCCTCAAAAGTTCAGGATATTGAGCTTTGATTTGGAAGTGAGAAACCCTCATGGAATGCCTGATTCTCAGGAGGATGAAATAATCATGATTGGTGTTGCCAGCAATTTCGGTGTAAATCAGGTAATTTCAACCAAAACTAACTCAGATGACAGGGATGATTTTGTCAATCAGGTTTCATCCGAGCGTGAGATGATTCAGGAGTTTGTAAAAATCATCAAACAGAATAACGTTGATATTATTGTGGGATACAATTCCGACAATTTTGATTTCCCATATCTCAAGGACCGTGCAAAGATTTTGGGTGTAAATCTTGACATTGGAATGGATGAATCTGAGGTCAAGTATATTAGAAGAGGCTATGCCAATGCGGCTTCTCTTAAAGGCTTGATTCATGTAGATTTATATCTTGTCATGAGACGCTACATGACACTTGAGAGATATACATTGGAGAGGGTTTATTATGAACTGTTCGGTGAGGAAAAGATTGATGTTCCCGGTGAGAGAATCTGGGAATTCTGGGACAATGGCGGAGAGGAGTTGGACAATCTGTTTGACTACTCTTTGGATGATGTGATTTCCACTTTAAAAATTGCCGAGCAAACATTGCCTTTGAATTTAGAGCTTACACGTATAATAGGCCAGCCATTATTTGATGTTTCACGTATGGCTACTGGTCAGCAGGCTGAATGGTTTTTAGTAAAACAGGCTTATTTTGACGGCGAAGTTGTTCCAAACAAACAGGGATCAAATTTTGCAGACAGGGCAAATGCTGAAGACAATGAAGGCGGATATGTTAAAGAACCTGAAACCGGTCTTCATGAAAACCTTGTTCAGTTTGACTTCAGGAGCCTGTATCCAAGCATTATCATTTCAAAAAACATATCTCCTGACGTGATGGTATTGGGGGATGTTGAAAATGAGGATGACTACAACATATCTCCTGAACATGGCTTGAAATTCAAGAAAAGTCCCCAAGGATTTATTCCATCAGTTATAGATAAGATTTTACAGGAGCGTTTCAGAATCAAACGTGAAATGAAGGCTTCAGAAGATGCTCAAGAGAGGATTGCCTTGGATGTTCAGCAGCAGGCCATCAAAAGACTTGCAAACACCATGTATGGTATTTACGGTTTTCCGAGATTTAGATGGTATTCATTTGAATGTGCAAAAGCCATTACTTCATGGGGAAGGCAATATATCAAATCATCAATAAAAAAAGCTGAAGAATACGGTTTTTATACAATATATGCTGATACTGATGGTTTTTACGCGAAGTATAAAAAAGAAAAAAAGTAAGAGAATTTAATTCTCTTTAATTTATTTTGTTATTTTAATACTGGATGTAGCAGATTTTGCTGTACAGTATTTGTTACCGGATGTAACTATCACTTTGTGGGTTCCAACACTTAAAGATTTAACATTTAATTGTGCAATTCCATTTGCATTGGTTTTAGCAGTGTATGTCTTAAAGGATTTGCCTGTGTAAACCTTGATTTTAACATTTATTCCTGCAATTGGTTTATTGAGTTTTGTGTTTTTCACAGTAACTTTAAAGTATGCATTTTTACCTTTTTTAGCGGTTACTTTTGCAGGAGATAATTTAGTTGGAGCTTTTTTAACAATTATTTTTGTTGTAAGTGAATTTGCGGTAAAGTTTGTGGATTCTCCTTTTGTTACAACAACTTTATAATTTCCAGGATTGTAGTCAATTTTAAGTCTTAACTTTCCGTCAGATCCGGTTTGACCAGTGTAACTGTAGTAGCTTTTAGAGGAAATGTAAACTTTAATGTTAAGTTTAGCACCGTAAACAGCTTTGTTGTTTTTGGTGTTAGTCACTTTAACAATGAAATTTCTACCTTCTTTGTAATAAGCGTTAGTAGTTACAGCACTGATTTTTACATTAGCCTTTTTTACAGTAATAGTTTTTGTAACAGGACTTGCATCATATCTGTTGTCTGCTAAACTAACTACCATTTTATGTTTTCCAACAGCAAGAGGAACTGCAAAAGTAACTGATCCTTTGCTGTTTGTCTGTAAAAGATAGTTAGCGCTTTTTGAACCAGTGTACAGTTGAATAAATACATATGCTTCTGCAATAGCTTTACCTGTTGATTTTTCAGTTAAGCTGATTGTTGCAGTATTGTCACTATTGTAGTAAATAGTGTAGTCTTTTGTATTTATTTTAGCCGGAATTTTAAGAATGGTAATATTTCCGCTTGTATTTTTATAGTTGATGTCGCTGGTGTCATTGTTGGATACACTTAACTGGTAAGTGCCTGCAATTAATCCAGAAACATTGATTTGACTAGTTCCATTTTCGTCAGTTTGGAAATAATAGTCTTTTGCAGAAGTATTTGGCATACTTAAGTGGAGAATTACTCCAGCCATTGGGGTTCCAGCTTTTGCATTGGTAACTTTGATTTCAACTTTTTTGTCGCTTTTGTAGTATTCTTTGTATGGAACAATTTCAATGTTGATTGTAGCTTTTTTAATAGTTCCATTTACACTTGCACTGCCGTTGATACCTGATCCTGCCACATTAAATACGTAGTCTCCATTTGGAGCAAATGTGTAGGTTGAAATATAAAAACCAGGATAGAAGTTTTCATTTGGTAATGCAGCAACACCTTCGGAATCGGTAGTGATTGTGGTGTCAGAGTTAATACTATATCCTCCTGATCCTGTTCTTGTAATCCAGGATAAGGATGTTGAATTTTTCTTGTTACCACTAACTTTAATGCTTCTGTTTGATAGAATTTCATTAGTGTCAACGTCAATTACTTTAAATGTGAAGTTACCTGTTGCATATTCTGTTTCGGTATTGATAGGAATAAGTTTAATGTTCCTAGCTCTATTTACTGTAGTGTTTCCACTAGCCTGTTTGCCTTCTTCAGTATAATTAATAAATAATGTAGCTGTGTCTAAAGCTAAATCATAATTAAATACTACTTTGCCATTGGTAAGTTCAAAGTCTTCAATTTCTTTAGTTTTAGTTACATTACCGTCTTTATAAGATAATGTTAATTTTAAATTATCTTTATTTATGTCGTATACGTCTACCCCATCAGTAAGTCCGATTGAAACGGTAGTCTTATTGGTACCGTTTGTCTTAACTGAAGCAGGGACGGTTATAGTATTGTTTCCAACAATTGATAAATTCATTTTGGTTGAAGAAGCAGTATAATTATCATTTCCTAAATAACTAATTATTAAACTGTGGTTACCTACAGCTAATTTATCAATAATGATAATATTGTTATTAGTATAATTGAATTTGATTGTTTTATTTGCTTCAGCAACTTTAATGTCGTCTTTTACAATGGTCACGTTATTTGACTCATTGTCTTTTACAGTCACTGGTATTTCTGCAGTTTCATTATACTTTACTTTTACATTTTCAGAAACTACAGTTGTGTCTATTTGTGTTGCATCTGCACTAGGAGCATCATCTCCTAAAACAACACTGTCTGACCCATCATTTGCTGATTGGATATCTGCATCCATTGCAGCATCACTAGCACAAACGGATCCAATGCTTATCAATAGAAATAGTGACATTACTATTAATAAGATGTGAGAGTTTTTAAGTTTCATAACTTTTAATCCTCCTTTTCGAAAAGAAAATTTTTTTTAAAAAACAGTTAAATTTTCTAGTGTTATTATTTTAAGTCCTTTTTAGCATATATAGTTTTGTTCATATTATATATAATCATTTTGTATTTATGATTTTTCAAATTGATTTTAATTAAAATGATGTGAAATAATATGTTTTGGAATTTTGTAAAAAAAAGAATTTAAGAAGAATAGCAGCTATTCTTCCATGTAGGAATCTATGTCAATGTCTAAATTGTCACAGATTTCTTTTAATTGTTCATATAGTTTTTCATCAATTGCAATTCCGTTGGTTTCAGCTTCAGCAATTCTTTTGACTTCCAAATCACCTGGAATAGCAACGGTTTCTCCGGTAGCTCTGATTTGTGAAACAAAGTCTTCAGTATGTTTGACAAATTCGTCAAAGTCACCAAATTTGGATGGGTCGATTACAACATACAAGTCCCCTTTGGTACAGTCTTTTGTTGGTGAAGCGGTTCCGCTTACGCCATGACCGTATCCTGCCTGTACGAGAGGTCCGGTTAAAATTTCAATTAATGCTGCAATTGCATATCCTTTAAAGCCACCAAATGGTAAGATTGATCCTTCAAGAGCTGCATCAGGGTCATTTGTTGGGTTTCCATCCTTATCCAATGCCCATCCGTCAGGCAAGTCGAGACCTTTTCTTTTGGATTCGATGATTTTTCCACGTGCGGTAACTGAAGTTGCCATGTCTACTGTAATGTAGGTTTCAGATGGAATACCTAATGCAAGCGGATTTGTTCCGATTAAAGGAGTGCTGCCTCCCAATGGTGCGATTGCAGGGTCGGTATTTGCAAGTACCAAACCGATGCAGTTTTCTCTTAATGCCAAATCAGAATAAAATCCTGTAACTCCGAAGTGATTACTGTTGTGAACACCAACACATCCAATACCTACTTCTTTAGCTTTTTTAATTGCTAATTGCATAGCTTTATATGATACGGCCTGTCCAAAACCGCTGTTACCATTAATTAAAGCGATTGCTGGTGTTTCTTTTTCTATAACTATGTCATCTTCCAAGTTTATGGTTCCTGCTTCGATACTAATCAAGTATTGTGGGAATCTGCCAAGTCCATGTGATGTAAATCCTTTCAAATCAGCATCTATTGTTGCTTCCGCTACAAATTCGCTGTCTTCTTCACTAGCTCCTAATTTCTTTAATATTTCCTTTACAAGAGCTATTTCATTATCCTTCATTATCTTCATTTACACACCTCTTAATTATTATCAAATCAGTATTCAATTTCAGATCCTTCAAAAGCTTTAACAGTGATTTTTTCATCATCTGTTACTTTACCGATAATTTGACAATTGCAGTATTCTTTCAAAGTATCCATTATTTTTTCAGCTTCACTTTCATCAGCAATTACGACAAAACCGACACCCATATTGAAAACTCTATACATTTCCTTGATGTCGACTTTCTGTTCGTAGATTAATTTAAATATTTCCGGAACTTCCGGAAGGTCAGTAATGTCATATCCCACACCTTTTTTAAGGCGTCTGAGATTGGTAAATCCGCCTCCGGTAATGTGGGCAAGTCCATTAATGTTATATTCTTTTTCAAATAATGCTACAATAGGTTTAACGTAAAGTTCAGTTGGTCTTATTAACTCTTCACCAATGGTGGTTTCACCATTCGGCATTTTGTCATCTACAGAAAATCCAGCATCATCAAATAAAGCTTTTCTTGCTAAACTGTATCCGTTGGAGTGGATACCGTTACTTTCAATACCTATTAAAACGTTTCCAGGTTGGATATTTTCACCTGTAATGATTTTGTCGATGTCTACAAATCCGATACCTGTTCCTGCAAGGTCAAAATCTTTAATGATTCCTGGAAGTGATGCGGTTTCTCCACCGATTATTGCAATTCTGGATTCTTCAGCACCTTTAACGAGTCCTTCTGCAATTTCAGAAGCTCTTTCAGGGTCAGGCTTTTCAACAGCAAGGTAATCCACCAAAGCTATAGGTTCGGCTCCGACACATAAAATGTCATTGACAACCATCGCAATGCAGTCAATACCTACTGTATCGTATTTGTTCATCATCTCAGCAATTAAAATTTTACTTCCAACACCGTCAGTACTCATTGCAATGGCTTTGTCTCCCAGTTTGACTAAAGCAGCATAATGACCACTGTCTGTAATAATATCTCTACATGATAATGTTGACTTGAGTTTATCGGCCAATTTTGAAACAGTAACTGCTTCAAGGTCTATGTCAACACCAGATTCTGAATAAGTAACCATATTTCACACCTATTGTTTATTTAAAGAATAAAATTAATTAATGTTGTAATATTTGCAACATTTCACATTATTAATTATATTTAATTTACTATATAATTATTATTAATGTATTCTAACACAATCTAAATTAATTGGGGTTTTAGTTTCTATTTTATAGCTTCTGTGGATTGAAGAAGCCAAGTCAACAGTCTTATAAGGGTCTCCGTGACAGGTAATGACCTTTTCAGGTCTTGGATTAAGTCTTTTGACGTATTCCATTAATTGTCTTCTGTTGGAGTGTCCACTGAATCCGTTGATGGTTTTAACTTCCATTCTTACACAGAATTGTCTGGTTCTGCCGTCATCATCTTCAAGCGGGATTTCCTTCCAACCTTTTTGGACTCTTCTTCCCATTGAACCTTCAGATTGGTATCCTACAAAGATTAATGTGTTTCTTTCATCTTCACATAACCATTTGAAGTATTCTACAGAGTTTCCTCCAGTCAGCATACCTGAAGTTGACAGGATAATTGCAGGGTCTCTGCTTTCAACAATCTCTTTTCTTTGTTCATAATTTTGAACTTTTTCAAACATTTCTGAAACGAACGGATTTCTTCCCATATGGAAAATTTGGTCTCTTAAGTCTTTGCTTAAGTATTCTGGCCTTGCGGTATGTATCGCTGTTGCCTCCCAAATCATTCCATCGATATAGATTGGAACTTCCTCGATAAGGCCATGTCTCATGTACTCCTCAAGCACGACCATAAGTTCCTGAGCCCTTCCAACTGCAAATACTGGAACCAATACTTTTCCTCCTCTTTTGAGGGTTTTGTAGATGGTTTTCATCATTTCTTTTTCAGCATTGTTTCTGGAAGGCTGTATGTCTTCTCTTCCACCGTATGTACTTTCCATGATTACGGTTTCAGCACGAGGGAATCTGATTGTTGCAGGCTCAAGCAATCTAGATGGTTCATATTTGAAATCCCCTGTATAAACAAGGTTATGGGCTCCGTCCCCAATGTGCATATGGGATATTGCTGAACCAAGAATGTGTCCTGCATTATGTAATGTCAGTCTGATGTCTGGAGAAATGTCGGTCACTTCCCCATAGTCTAGTGTAATTGTATTTTTAATAGCCTGTTTTACATGTTTTGATGTAAATGGTAGGGGATTTCCTTCCCTGTGGGCTATATCCAAATGATCGAATTGTAAAAGTGTAGTCAGATCTCTTGTTGGGGTTGTACAGTAAACAGGTCCTTCATATCCATAATGGTAAAGGTATGGTACAAATCCGCAGTGATCCAAGTGAGCGTGTGAAATAATGACTGCATCCAATTCTTCAATTGAAAATTCAGGCGCATTCAAGTAAGGGAATGCATTTTTGTTGTCGGATGCTGCAACATTAACACCGCAATCTAACAAAACACGACTATTTGGTGTTTGTAAAAGCATTGATGAACGTCCAACCTCTTTGAATCCTCCCATTGAAGTAACTCTTGCCCAGTCATTAGGGTATTTACTTCCCTGGTGAATTTGACGTCCAAGACGTTGTAACATTTTTTTTCTGTCTTTACTGTTGTTTTTCTGAATAGTTCTGATTTTTCCAATGATGTCTGAACTGATTGGAGGGGTTCTTAATATTTTAGGTGCCCATCCGGTATTTTTCACGATATTTCTTGAAGTCACACCATACTTTCCGATAACAAGACCAGGTTTTTTAGCGGTAATCACCACTTCACCGGTAACTGTATCAAAATAGATGTCGGTAATTTCAGCACCATCAGGAACTATTTCATGAATTTTGTTAATGGTAGGTTCAGGTTCAAGCAAAGCACTTTTGTCTGACCTGATAATAATCCTTTTTCTCAGTTCTTTTGCAAGTGATCTTATTAAATCACCGTTTTCTGTTATAATTTCTGGATTTTTGGTATAAACTACCACTTCAGGACCTTCAAATTCTACTTTTGAAACCTGAATTTCATTAGGTAGCTTTTGCAAAATTTCTTTTTTAATTTCTTCTAAAATATCTGAAGTCATATAATCCCTTCAAAAAAAGTTATGTGTATTAATTATAGTTTATGAAAAGCATTTAGCTATAATCAGTTGAATTTCATAAACTATCTACACAATTTATATTAAAAAATAGTTAGTTATGAAAAATTAGTCTTTTTGCTTTTATATCTTATCCAAAATTTCATTAATTTTTTCATTATCTAACATTTCAAAGCCGTTTTTATCTACTTTAGCAACTAAATATCCGTTACCGGAGTATGTGTCACGTTCAGCAGCAGCTCTAATAGCCCTTATAGCTATTTCAAGTCCTTCGTCAGTTGTCAAGTCATCTCTAAATCTATCTTCAAGAACTCCATATGCAACAATGGAACCTGATCCGGTAGATATGTAGGTATCTTCAATCATACCACCTGCAGGGTCTAAAGAGTAAAGAGATGGTTTGTCTCCATCCATTCCACCAAGTAATGTTTGAACATACATTGGTCCGGAACGTAATATGTTTGCTGTTAAGGATGCAGCCGCTTTGACGCTGATGGAATCATTGTTTCTCATTTGATATAATGATACTTCAGCTTCAATAACTTTCATTAAACTCTGTGCATCTCCAACAGAACCAGCTATGGTTGTTACAATATGATCGTCAATTTTAAATATTTTTTCTGCGACTTTGTGAGCTACAAGGTTACCCATACTAGCTCTTCTTTCGCTTGCAAATACAACTCCATCTTTGCATGTAATTCCGACGGTTGTTGTACCTTCTAATATCTTGTCATCCATTAAACTCACCTCTATAAGCATTTAAAATATCTAATTTCAACTACTTCATAGGTAATATATTAAAATCTAACTAATAGTCTCCTATTAATTTTATTTAAAATCAGAATCAATTATTAGTATAAACTAACAATATTAATATTATCCATTTGCATATATAAACTTTTCTTTCTAAAGGTGAATAAATGAAATATAAAAAAATTGGGGATATCCTGATTTTGGATAATAAATATCCGGATGAGGATTTTGAAAAGTTGGCTGAAAAGCATAACGTTAAAACAATCATGAAGGTAGACCATATTCAGGGCACCAAAAGGGAGCCTGTTTATAATGTTCTTTTTGGTAGTGAAACCCAAACCGTAAATAAGGAAAACGGATGCCTGTTCAAGTTGGATTTGTCAAAGGTAATGTGGTCAAAGGGCAACAACAACGAAAGGCTGAGAATCGCCAAACTTGTTGGGGAGGGGGAAACTGTCATTGACATGTTTGCCGGAATAGGCTATTTTTCAATTCCGATAGGTGTTCATTCAAATGCAAAAAAGGTTTATTCCATCGAAATCAATCCGAATTCATATTATTTTTTATGTGAGAATATCAAGCTAAACAAATTGAACAATATTGTTCCTATTTTGGGAGATTGCAAAGTGGAAACCCCCAAATATAAAGCAGACCGTATTGTCATGGGCTATGTAAAGACTACTCATCACTATCTCAAGGCAGCAATTGACAGCTTAAATAAAGGTGGTGTTCTTCATTATCATGAAACAGTCCCTGAAAAGCTTATGGAGACAAGACCGATTGAAAGAATCGTTGCACAGGCAGGCAATCGCGATGTCGAATTGTTAAAAATAGTTAAAGTAAAAAAATATGCTCCGGGTGTGGAACATGTTGTTATTGATGCTCGCATAGAGTAGAGATTTTGTCCAAAAGGGATTTGCCTAACCATTCTTCGTTGATGTATTTCTCATAAATGCATAACCTTTCAGTCAATTCAAATCCAGCATCTTCAGTCAGTTTTTCAAGTTCATCGATTCCGGGCCATGGGGATGTGATATTCACATAATCCGGACTGACAGGTGAAACTCCGCCCCAGTCATCGGCACCGCACAATAAAAATATCTGAGCGGTATCGTTGTTCAGGTTCGGTGGAACTTGAATGCTGATGTCTGTATCTTTAAATGTTAAAGTTCCTGCAATGACTGTACGTATCATGTCCAAAAAGCTAGGTTCTGCCCAATTTTCCATTTCAATTCCAGGAATCGGTGTGAAATTTTGGATGATTACCTCTTGAATATGTCCGTATTTTTCATAGATATCCAGTATTGTTAATAAAGAATCAGCAATTTCTTCTTTTGTTTCTCCAATTCCTATAAGTATTCCTGTGGTATATGGAATTTTGAGTTTTCCGGCATTTTCAATGGTTTCAATTCTTAGTTCCGGGTCTTTTCCGGGACTTTTATTGTGAGCAGGCAATTCCATCAGTCTTTTTGAAGAATTTTCAAGCATCAAACCCATTGATGCGTTGACTTTCTTTAATCTTTTCAAATCATCAAAGCTGAAATTCCCTCCATTGGTGTGCGGCAGAAGGCTGGTTTCATCAAGGGTCATTTGACAAACGTCGACAATATAGTCGATTATCTTGTCGTAGCCATATTCCTTAAGTTTAATCTGAACAATCTGCTCTTCATCGGCATCTTCCCCAAATGCAAACAACGCTTCTGTACAGCCATATTTTTCAGCTTCCTTCAAATCAGCTAAAATTTCCTCTTTTGTTTTAAGAATTATTGCATGGGGGTCACTAGGGTCTTTTTTAAAGTTACAGTATCCGCAGTCATTTCTGCAGATTTCAGTCAATGGTATAAAAATGTTTTTAGAAAAAGTAATGAGATTATTCTCCCTATATTTAGCTGTTTCTGCCATGAAATTAATTATTTCGCTGTCAGTTGCAGTCAGTATTTGGAGAATATCTTCTTTGGTTATTTTAGTCATGTTCATCCTTTATGTTCTGATACGGTTACTTCTACATAAAGTGGAGGAATTTCATTTTTATCTTCCCAGATAGCTATAATAACATCAAAGCTAGGAAGTTTGAAGATTTTATATTCAACTACAAGCCCCATGGATTCAAGGTCTTCCTGAACTCTAAGGAATCCTTGGGAGTCCACAGCATTTGTGGTTATGTTGCTTTCTTGGATGTTTTTATCTCCAGCTTTTAGGATGTCCTCTAACTTATCTGAATTTGATTCCAATTCTGTTCCGCCCAGAATTTCACCAATTTCAGTGAGTTTGGCATCAAAATCGGCAAGAGGTATTGCTTTTCTGGACCTTCCTCTAACAATTAAAATTTTATCATTGTCTATTGCAGGTCTTGATCCTTTGAACGCATCAAAAAATCCCATAACCTGTCCTGCAATTTCATAAGTTTTTTTCATTAAATCAGATCCTATTCAATATTTAACTCTTCTTTAAGTTCACCCATTGTGGTTACCTTTTCCGCATATGCATTGTGCCTGTGAATACTTTCCTGGTTTTCCTGACGGGAAGTGATTAATGTATCGTCAGGGAAATCTGAATATTTCTTTGCAATCATTTCCATCATGTTTCTAACACAGTCTTCAACAAATACAGGTTTTCTGTGCGCATTCATGACAGTTGCATTTTCATCAGGTCTTTTCAGCAATTCACATACTGGTGAACTCATTGATGTTTCAATGATGTCGATAAGGTCTTCTGCTTTAACATACCTGTCTTCTGGAACTTCCATTAATAATGTTCCAACTCCCCTTTGGTTATGTGAAGCAAAAGTAACGGTATCTAACACTTTTTGTGTAGTTTCTTCATCCAAAAATTCCAATAATTTATTTTTATCTGATTCACGCACGGATTCTTGTGCGCAAGGACAAACAGTCATTCCAATGACTTCGGCACCGATACTTTTTCTGATTGTAACTTTGCCTTTTTCATCTCTTAGGCCAACAGCTTTTGCTTTTAGCTTTGCCATTTCCTGACTTTTCTTTTTAGTCACTGGAGACTCTCTCATAAACATAAAGTCAGTAGTCATTGATATTTCAACACGTTTTGCATATTCATGTTTGGTCATCATTTTGTCTACAATTTTTGCACATAATGATTCCACATCAACACTTGAATCTTCAGCTACAGTTTCTAAAACTTCACTGATAGCTTCAGGATTTCTGGACATGTGTACACCTTTTTGATCATTTGGTAAGTCTACAAATGCATCAAAGGTAGGTAATAAAATTATAGGTCTTTTATTTTGTCTTTCTAATTGTAATAGTTTCTTAACTCCGGTCACACCTACTCTTGTTAACTTAATAGGTATACTCGGAGCATCGTCTTGTGTGTCGGGTAAGCATATTGCCAATTTAATTACCTCGAAATTTTTATTTGAACATTAGTATATTTGTTCAGTCTTTTTATTTATATATTTATATAATTTCTGAAAAATGTAAATTTTAGATTCTTATGAAATTTATTTGGGGTATTGATTTTTAAAAAATAGTGTATTAATGTAATTTTTCTAAAAAAAGAGTTTAAAAGCAGTATTTCAACTGCTTTCGATTTATAAAATGTTTGAAGATCCCATATCTTCTTTAATAACGTCCAATACGGTTTGAGTATAGGTTCTTTCTATAATCGGATCTTTCAATAATTCTTTAATAAATGAATTCAATTCATTTGTATTTCTGAATTTAGCAATTAAAAATGCATCGTATTCTCCGGTTACATCGTAGATTCCGACAACATTTTTATTGAAGAAAGTTTTTTCTTCCCAATTTTTGAGTTTTCCTCCTTTTACTCTAACACCGATGATGGTGGTCAATACAAATCCGAGCTTTTCATGGTCAATAACAGGTGAGAATTTTTTAATTACTCCGGATTTGACCATTTTATCAATACGGTTGTGTACTGTTCCGACAGATACATCTAAACTGCGAGATATTTGCCTATAGGAGGTTCTTACATCTTCATTAATAATTTTAAGAATGTTGATGTCTGTATCGTCAAGTTTTATTACATTGTCTTTAGTTTTTACCATTATAATATCTCCCATATATTTATTGTTACATTCTAAATTAATTTTATAAAATATTTTATAAAAGTTAATGTATTTTTTATAATATTTAAAACTATTTATAGTTTTTTTAAATTTTATTTAATTTTTTTATTAATCCCATACGATTGTAAAGTTTCTATTGCTATTTGCAATTAAATGTTATTTTATTTTTTAATATCATATTTTTCAAATGCTAAAATTGTGTTCCATTCAGTTTACTTTCAATAATTTTGTATTATTTCATTGAACAAGAAGTTTTCAGGACTCATCGCACAACTTCAAAATAATTCGTTTAATGTCTTCAACATTAGCATCTGTTTTTATTCCAAGAGGATTATAATGGGTTTTAACTGCAACAAAGCCTTCCTTTTTTATTTCATCAAAAATCAAATCTAATTTCGGAGCGCTGGCCTTGAGGGATTTGCATATCTTATGAACATCATAAAATGTTGCAGGTGCATCAGATTCGATAAGGCAACTGTTTAGAAGTTTCAATGCTTCTTTTTCGGTGTTGATTTTTTTATATTCTGTTTCTTCAATCATTTTTTGAATGAATTCGCTGTCCTGAATCTCTCCCAACCATAATGGGCCTGCATGAATTAATTTTTCACCGCAGACAGGACATACATCATCAACAGAGCTTGCCAGGCCTTTGCTTGTCTGTCTGTGAAGACAATTTTTGCAATGGCTGACATATCCTATATTTTTTAAGGTTTCATCGGTTCTTTTTGAACCTTTTTTAACATATATGTATAATCTCATGTAATGTTCGGTACTGTGGGACATTTTTACTTCAATGCATTTTGCATATTTTGACAATGTGAGTGCAACAAATCCTGCCAGAATTCTTATTCCTGTTTCATGACAATACTCGCTTTTATATGGTTTTGCATTATATTTTCGAATGCACGGTTCCTTGTATGTTCCGCATAGTGCTGATGTGTCTGTGGCAGTTACACACAAAAGGGAGTTTCTACGAGCACAATATCCTGCAGAATCCAGAAATGGGGAGGGAGTTCCAAATGGATCAATATCTATTACATCAAATTCTCCTCTTTTCATCCTTAAAAACATACTTGCGTCATGCTGAAACACTTCCACTTCTTCTAAATTGTTCAATTCAATGTTGTGCTGTTCATAATAATTTGCAACTTCGCTGATGTCATTTATTGAAACGGTTCCAATGCCGTCAATTTCATTTTTATAACGAATTCCCCTTATTCCGCTTCCTCCAAACAGATCGCAGATGTTTATTTCCCTTTGCTCCTGTTTTTGAAAAACCTGGATTGCAAGTATTGACAGGTCTCTGTTCAGTTCCATATGGGGGTTGTAAAATACGGGGGCATCGGAAGAAATTTTATCAAATTCCGGAAATTCAATTTTTGTTAATCCCTCTTCAATTGTTTTGATTTTATATTCATCCATTTGTTTCACTCTTAATTGTTTTAATTAATTATGTAATGTTTTAAATATTATTAGATTTAAATATTAGTATAGTAAATTTAAATCTAATTGGTGATAACTGTGTCAAATATTAAAGTTCCTATTGCAAAACCGATAATTGGAGAAGAAGAAATTGAAAATGTGGTTGAAGTTCTAAAATCAGGCATGATTGCTCAAGGCCCTAAAGTGGAAGAATTTGAAGAAAGGTATGCTGAATGGGTCGGAGCGGATTACGGTATTGCCGTTAACTCCGGAACTGCTGCATTGCATGTTGCATTACTCTCCTGCGGTGTTGGCGAGGGTGATGAAGTGATTACAACTCCATTTACTTTTATTGCAAGTGGAAACTCCATTTTATACACTGGAGCCAAACCGGTGTTTGCAGACATAGATTTAAAAACTTACACTATCAATCCGGATTCCATTGAAGATTTAATCACTGAAAATACCAAGGCTATTTTGCCTGTTCAGTTATATGGTCAATCAGCAGATATGGATAAAATTAATGATGTTGCTGAAAAATATGGATTGTCAGTTATTGAAGATGCCGCTCAGGCTCATGGAGCAACCTGCAATGGTAAAAAGGTTGGAAGTATGGGGGACATGGCATGTTTCAGTTTTTACCCTACCAAAAACATGACCACTTCTGAAGGCGGAATCATCACAACCAACGATGAGGAACTGGCTGAAAACGCTAAAATATTCAGGGCACATGGGGCAAGTGTAAGATATCACCATGATGAAATAGGATATAACTTTAGAATGACTGACATTTCTGCAGCAATAGGTCTTGCACAATTGGATAAAATTGACGGTTTCAATGATAAGAGAATCGCAAATGCCGCATACCTGAATGAAGGTTTAAAGGATGTTGATGGAGTAATTACTCCTTACTGTGCTTATGACTCAAAACATGTATATCACCAATATACAATCAGAGTGGAAAAAGGCGATAGGGATGATTGGGTTGACATCATTAATGATTGCGGTGTAGGAACAGGTATTCATTATCCGATTCCATTGTACAATCAGCCAATTTATAAAAAATTAGGTGTTGAAGGAAATTGTCCTAATGCGGAACTTGCAGCAGATAATGTAATTTCATTACCTGTACATCCTTCATTAACTAAGGAAGATTTGGATTTAGTAATTGAAGCTGTCAAAAAGGCTTCAAATGAGTTAGATTAAATTCTAACTTTCTTTTCTTATTTTAACATTTCATCAACTGTTTTCACTTTCACATCCAAAGTTCTATTTTCCAGATCTCTTCTGTCGTCTATTTTTATCACGGTGTATACTCTACCTATTCCCAACTCGAAAATAGCTTCCTGGGCGGCAGCTATTGCGGAGTAAAGTTCTTCTAAATTTTCCGCTTCGATTTGAGTTCCCATTCCGGTCAGCTGATAGTTAAGTCCGGAATCCTTAATGGACTGAACTGCTGCGGTCACATAATCCTTACATTCGGTTGTCTCGGTTCCTACAGGAAGTATTGCAAAATCACATGTTATCATTTTCTCACCTGGTAAAATTATTTATTTGTCATTGTATAAATTAATGTATAATGGCTAGATTAAACAAAGACGAATTCAATGATAAGATTTTTACAAGAATCAATAATCTAATATCCGATTATGGGCTAATTCGTGAAGGGGAGTTGATTGCAGTTGCACTGTCAGGTGGAAAGGACAGTGTACTGACTCTGCATGCCCTTAAAAACTATCAACAATTTTTAGACTTTGATTTGGTTGCAATAAGCGTTGATGAAGGAATCGAAGGTTACAGACAACATGGAATCGATTCTGCAATCAGTAATGCCGAACAATTGGACATAGATTTGGTTCAAAAATCATTTAAGGATGAGGAAGGTTTCTGTCTGGATGATATCTATCATGATTTTAAAAGTGCCTGCATTCCATGTGGTGTTTTTAGAAGAAACATCCTAAATAAAACCGCTTATGAATTGGGAGCCTGTAAAATAGCAACAGGTCACAATTTGGATGATGAAATTCAATCCTTTTTAATGAGCTTTGCAAGAGGTGATACAATCAAGTTTTCCAAATTCGGACCTGAGCTTGATGTTATTCATCCTAAATTGGTTCCAAGGATTAAACCGCTATGGAACACTCCTGAAAAAGAGGTTGGTATGTGGGCGGTATTGAATGACATCGACATCCACCTTGATGAGTGTCCGTATTCTCATCTCTCCCTTAGAGCTAAAATTAAGGAGTTCTTAAATGTCAGTGAGGACAATTATCCTGGAATAAAAAATAATGTGATGGAATCTTTCAAGAAGATATTGAATTTTGAAAATGATATTCCAACAAGCCTTAACGAATGTGAAGTTTGTGGTGAGCCAACTTCCTCCAATGTCTGTAAAGCCTGTGAACTAAAAGAGATAATTCATTGAGATTGCATAAGCCATATAACCTATGAAACATATGACAAGAAATGCTCCTTCTCTTTTGCTGAATTTCTGATCTGATTTTCCGAAGATGTAGAATATCACTGTAAATAGTAACAATAGAAATGTATCAATAAGGATGCTTGAGTCAAGTGATATTGCACTGATTGCGCTACTTGCGCCCAATACGAATAATATATTGAATATGTTTGACCCGATTACATTTCCTATAACCAAATCGGTTTCACCTTTATTTAAAGCGGTAAGTGATGTTGCAAGTTCTGGTAAAGATGTGCCTATAGCCACAATTGTTAAACCAACCAATGTTTCACTCATTCCAAGTGCTATTGCTATATCTGAAGCACAGTAAACTACTAATTCTCCACCGATTACGATTGCTGCAAGACCGCAAATTGCTGCAACAATACTCCATTTAAGGTCATATTTTGGTTTTTCAACATCGTGTGTGGAACCGGACTCTCCTGCAGTTCTGATAAGTTTGAAGATATAGGCTATCAGTACAATCAGTAAACCTATTCCTATGATGGATGGAATTCCGGAAAAGAAGAATATCACCAATGCCAGCACGCCGGTCATTATTGTTAAGAATGGCAAATCGCTTTTTAAAACGTCTTCCTCCATCAGCAATTCATTCAATAATGCTGCAATACCCACTACCATCAGTAAGTTAAATATGTTACTTCCAATAACGTTACTTACAGCCATTGCGTTGCTTCCAGTTATTGAAGATGTAATTGAAACGGCTGCTTCAGGGGCACTTGTTCCAAAGGCTACAACGGTCAAACCGACGATAACTGTTGGAACTTTTAAAAGCAATGCAATGCTACTGGCACCATCAACAAAAATGTCTGAACCTTTAATTAGGAATACAAATCCTAAAATCAATCCAATTACTTCTAAAATTATAAACATGTCCATTATTCTTCCTCACCAGTTTCTTCTGGTCCCAAATCGGTCACGATGACCTTATCTATTTGGTGTCCGTCCATATCTACGATTTCAAATACGAATCTGCCACATTCGAACTTATCCTCTTCGTTTGGAATTGTTCCGCTTATGCTTAGAATAAATCCTGCCAATGTAGTGTAATTGTCTTCTTCCTCGTCTGGAAGGGAATCTTTAAATTCAAATAATTCTTTAAATCTGTCAATAGGATATCTTCCATCGATTAACCATGTTCCGTCATCTCTTTTGACGGCTTTAGGTTCATCCTCTTCGTCAATTCCTGGAATGTCTCCTACGATTCCTTCAAGTAAGTCGTTTAATGTAAT
Source organism: uncultured Methanobrevibacter sp. (assembly GCF_947170395.1). Lineage (GTDB taxonomy): Archaea > Methanobacteriota > Methanobacteria > Methanobacteriales > Methanobacteriaceae > Methanocatella. Next base: position 36,216 of record NZ_CAMVTE010000020.1, read on the forward strand.
CAGTCCTTCAACACTTCCGAATTCGTCCACAACCAATGACATGTGGACATATTCCTGATTTTCTTTAAATTCCTTCAATAATTCCAATGTTTCCAGGTGTTCTGAGACAACCAACGGTTCTTTAACGATTTTGTGAACGTCGAATTTCTCGTTACTGAACATCACCGCAAGGATGTCCTTTGCCTGAACAACACCTATGAAATCGTCAAGTTCTCCTGATGCGATTGGGAAAATGGACCTTCGGCTTTCAATGATTTTAACTTTGTTGACTTCCCTGTCATCTTCAAGGTCAATCCAAATAATCTCATTTCTTGGAGTCATTATACTTTCAACTTTCTGGTCATCAAGTTTGAAAACTCTTTTGATAATGTCCTCTTCCTCTTTTTCAATGGTTCCGTCTTCCCTTCCTTCCTGAATCATCAGTTCGATTTCCTCTTCAGTAACGATGTCGTCGTTTCTGTTTTCTATTCTCATTAACCATAAAAGAAAACTGCTTGATTTTGCAAGGATAAAACTGACAGGTTTTGAAATCTTTGAAAGGACTACCATGCTTTTTGCAACTTTTAGGGAAACTCTTTCGGGATCATTTAAAGCAATGACCTTTGGAACAATCTCGCCAATAACAAGTGTTAAGTATGTGGTAACGATAACGACGATTGCAACACTGACAGGTTCGCTGTATGGAATGAATGAAATGTATTTTGAAAGTGGTTCAGCTAATGTTACTCCACCGAATGCCCCAGTTAAAACACCAATTAAAGAAATTCCGATTTGAACGGTGGATAAAAATTCGTTAGGGTCTTCCAATAAATCAAAAACAATTTGAGCGTTTTTATTTCCATCTTCCAGGTATTTTTGCATTTTTGCTTTTCTAATGGATACGACAGCCAATTCGGCCATTGACAAGTATCCTGTAAGTATGATTAAAATTAATATTATAATTATCTCAAGTGTCGTCCCAATCATTTTTAACAAACCATTAAAACTTATAGTTCACTGGCTCTTTGAAAGTCAGTGTTTCCATATATCTCATCCTGCATTTGTTGGACTGCCAGTGATGCTTCTTCTCTTGTAGCAACTTTTTTAAAGATTCTCCTTGATTTGACCTTTAATGTTTTTCCACAAACACATTTGCGGGTTGCTACTCCTTTTTTTGCATACAATACACGACCGCAGTCGCATCGAAATATAAGATACATGATTTTTTATCCATTTAAAATTAATAGTAATTATTATATCATCCCTATATATAAAATTTTCACTAGCCTCCAAAGATTTTCATGAATAGTGGTATGAAAACTTTGGATGGTAAAATGACCAGAGTGGCTAGGGTGACTCCTAAATTTGTGCCGATTACCACCAGCAGTATCCTGAATATGTTATTGTCCCATAAATCCCTAAAGCTTTCAATTTTTGCCAAATTATTAATGTCGCTTTGCCTTACTTTTCTGAATTTGGCTTCGGTTAATCCTGAAAACCATCCTGCAGCAAGTAAGGGGTGGATAATAGTAAGCGGCGCTACAAGCCCGCCAACAATTGCTGACTGGATTTTTGAACCTGAAAGAATGGATCCGATAAAACCCATCAGCATACTGATGACAATAAAATCATAGATATTCCAGGTTATGTTTATCCCATTAAAATATGCCAGAAAAAATATCACAACAAATAAGATAGGAATTAATGCCAAAAATATTTTAAGCCATGGAATGCCTTTTTTATCTTCAATCTTTTCCAATTCGTGCAATGGAGGTAATGTTTCGGGATTATCCAGATATCCTTCAATTCCCGGTTTGTGTCCTGCACCTACAACGGCAATCACATGGTCCTGTGGAATTTGAAGAATTCTTCCTGCAAGGTATGCATCCCTTTCATGGACAAGAACTTCATAGACGCTTGGCGCTTCATCCTTAAACATTTCCATCAGGTCATCAAGATTATCCGGATTTTTCAGCTCTTCAATGTCCACTTCCTCTTCATCACCATATCCCAAAACAGCCAAAATCAATTCAACCAAAAACTTTAACTTTTCGATAAAACCCATTTTGTTCAATGCCCTTTGAAGGGTGGTGCCGATGTTTCTGTCGATAAGCGCTATAGGAATCTGCAAATCTTCGGCAGCTTCAATGGCTCCAATCATTTCAGAACCGGGTTTTACATCAACATCCTCACCGATTTTTGATTGGAAATATCCAAGAAGTGTTGTTGTAAAAAATAATCCTACTTTGTTTTCTTTAATGATTTGGGTAACGGAAATGGTATCGTCTTCTTCAATTCCCATCATTTGATTTTTTAATTTGATGTATCTGCCTCTATCAAGTTCGATAGCTACTACTTCAGGGTGTTGTTCGTATATTGCATCCTTTACTTCATCAATACTGTCTGCAGATACATGCGCAGTACCTATGATTGTTAAACATTCTCTTTTCATTAAAATAACACTTCTTTATATTATATTGCCTAATATTATTATGAAATATAAATATATAAACTTAATCTTTAATCAGTTTAAGCTCATTGTTTTCATATATTGCCACATTGTCAGTGATATTTTTTTTACAGCACAAATCAATGTCTTTTTTGTAGTTTAGTGCAGCAAGCCTTTTGGCAGATCCGGAATTATAAAATCCACTTTTTAATTTATTGTAGTCTCTGCTGGCAATTATTGCAGCTTTTGCTAAATCATTCAGTTCATATTTCTCTGAATTTTGACAAATCCAGTATAATATTTCTCCTGAGGCCAGAAAATCCTCAAGAGCAAATTCCCCTTTAACTCCCGCCATTACCACGTCTATATGTGATTTTGCCATCAGGACGGATTTCGCACCGACTGCCTTTGCATTCGCAAGACATCCGACAAGGACTGTTGAGTCCATATTTTCAAGGATTCTTGTTCCGTTGCTTGTTGTCAATATCAAAGTTTCATCATCACTTTCATATGCTCCAATGGCTGTTGGGGAATTTCCAATGTCAAATCCTTCAATTTTTGCTCCTCCACGTTCTCCTGCAAGAACTCCTCCAATTTCATCTTTTAATTTGAAGGCTTCTTCAGGGCTAAAGCAGGGAATTATTTTTTCAAAATTGTTCAAAGCCAATGTTATTGTTGTGCTTGCCCTCAGGGCATCGACCATTATTGATATGTCTTCACTAACTGTAGATTCTAAACTCAATGTGACTTTCATGAACTAATTTATAGTATATGTTAATATATAATATATTATGAAAATTGTCACAACACCGATGTGTGAAGAAATTGTAAAATTGGCCGGAATTAAAGACTATGCTGTAAACAAACACCCCGATGAAAAAGATGGGGATTTGGCTATTTTATTGTCTGAAAGTAAAGTGAAAATGGATTCTCTTCCCATAAAGCTGAATACTCCTTCACAGATTTTTGAAAGCATTAAAAAGGTTTCTGAATTAACTCAAAATGAACTGTCCGATGAGGATATTCTGGAATTTTTCAGGGATTATGAACTGTCAAGAAAGTATTTGGATTGTGAGTTTGAAAGGAACATTAACGTAAAGGTTTATTCCGAGTTTTTAAAAGACATTGTTTTGGATATGGGATTTGCAATATCTGAAAATGATTTTGATTATGTGGTTTATCCGGATTATCTTAAAAGCAGGGTCACAGAGGATGTAAATCTGGTTGAAATTCCATCACACGGCGATATTTCCAAAAATCCATTTGAGAGAATTGAAGTTAGATACGCCATTTTAGAAAGTTTAATATAGACATGCCATTAATATATTATATCATTAGAATTGCATTTTTTGAGAGTTGTTAATATGTATGAAACATTAACATTTAATGGTGGAGTTCACAAAAGTGAAGAAATAAAAGAACTGATTGAAGATTTAGGAGGGTTTATTCTTCAGGAAAGTATTCAACAAATGGAATTGGTATTGAATATGGCAGTTCCTATGGCTGATGTTGATAAGATTGAAGCAAAATCCAAAGAACTATTGGCAAAACTGTCAGTGGCTCCTATGGCAGGTTCTGAAATAGCTATTGTTTCACCAACCCTTGCAAGACATCATTTGCCTCATGCTGCATGTGACATTTCAGAGTATTTGCGTGAGTATGGAGCAAAGGATAACATGATTGGGCTTGCCCGTGGTGATGGTAAGGGCACTTCCGGAATCACTGAAGAGGAAAAAAGCTTAATTGAAGAGCATGATGTGGCTATTTTTGCTTTAGGAAGTTTTGAAAATTGCATTAAAGAAAAGGCTTTTTTATATGATAACATTGATATTCCAGTAATTGTAACCGGAGCGCCGGATATCGATATCGAAGAGCTTCCGGGTGCAGATGCATATGTTGGAGATTTGGGCAGAATTCCAAGAAGGCTTAGGAGAGGTCCGGATATAAGGGCTTTGGATAAGTTGGTTGAAACTGTAGAACAAATCTTGAACGATAAAAAACGTGAAATGGCTCTTGATGCGCCGTTGGTACCATCTATTGTTGTAAAAAATGCAATTGAAAATCAGGTTAGAGAAATTAAGGAAGTAATTTCTCCAGCACCAGTAACCTCTCAATTGGATGGTGTTCGTGTAAAATTGAACTATGACCAATATGCTGATGTCATTGCCAATGTAGTAATTGACGGTAAGAAGTTATCTGAGCTTGCCGAAATTAAAAAATCATTTATGTATGATTATATTTTAGTAAAAATAAATAGTGAGAGTTCTCTTGTTGAGGATTCAAACTAATTTTCTTTTTTTATCTTCGGACTCTCATTCCGAAGAAGTTGATGGCATCAACTAAATCATTGAACTGTTCCAGCTCTCTTTCTATAACATTTTCATCGGTCATGTCAATACTGAGTTCACCATCGACGGATAATGTATCAGGTCCACGGCCAACCAGTCTTTCAACACCGTCTGCGCTTAAAATTCTCTCAGCATCCAACTGATGGACAAATGACCTTCCTGGTATGATTACTGCATCCTTAACTTCGCTCAAATCCAGTTTTTCCAAGTCTTCTTTAGTAATCAGACAGGCTATTTCTTTTTCAACAGCTATGACATTTACATTGTCGCCGGTTTCCAGTTTGGAAAATATTTTTGAAATAAACGGTTCTGCAATTTTGGATGTGATGAGTGTCGCTTCACCGGTTATAGGTTTTATGAACTGTAAAAATATTTCATTTTCATCACTTGCTATTGCAAATGGCCCTCCGGTTTCAGGATCACACAGGGGGGTTCCGCTTACCCTGAATTTATATTCTGAATTGATTTGTTTTACAAGATCTGCAAACTCCTCGACCGGTTGGGATTCAATTCCCTTAATGATGGGTTCATTGCCCAATATCAATCCTTCATTGAATGTATTTGCAAATCTCATTAAAAGCATTCCTTTGGCTCCCCATTCTTCCAGGGAATTGCAGGTTTGCCTTAACACATCTCCGTCATTTACTCCGGGTATGATTACTGCGGCTCCTGTTAAATCTATGTTTTCACAAAATATTTTACATGCATCAAGTGCAGCCTGGGGATTCGGGTCTTTAACCCAATCCTTCCGGAGTTTTGGGTCGGATGAAAAAATAGTAAATGAGACTTCTTTAACGCCATTGTTGATCAATCTTTCAGCAACTTGTGAATCGGTTATTCCTTTTCCACATGTGTATCCGAGTATTGAATCTATTGAAAATTGGTTTAAATTGGCGGTTAGGGTTTCAAGATATGGATAACAGCTTATATCTCCTCCGCCACTGATGTATGCGCTTGCTTCACCTCTTCCCATGTTCATCATCAAAGCGGTGTGAACTTCGTTCATGACTTCATAGGGGGCTTTAAATGCACTTTGTGAATCTGCAACACCTTTGCTGCATCTTTCACATCCTATCTTATTTGGTAAACAGTGAGCACAGCCAAAACTCTTAATTTCCTTTACCTTTCTGAAGTAACAGTATTTGCAAAAACCGTTACAATCTTTACCAGGTATTCCTCCAACATCCGCTACAAGTTGCATAATATTACTATTTTTTATTTCATTTTATTTATAAATGAGCCATGTTTTTTCAATTTGGTTTTTGTATTACTTTTAGTATTATTTATTACTCAGATACTCAAAAGTAATAATTTTTAATTTTTACTTATTTTTAAAATAATACTCTAAATTTTCTTATTTTATTATTAATATGGATTAAAAATAGTTTAAATGGTTTTAATAAAATTTATTTTATTTATTTTGAAAAAGAATAATTTTAAAGAAAAATAAAAAGTAATACTTTTGATACTGTTTTTCTTAATGTTTTTTCGTTTTATTATACTTTATAAACTTTTCTAAAAGTTTCGAGAGGTAATCTTTATATTATATCTAATATAAAATAAAATTTGTATACCATATGGATGGCTAATTGCAAAAACTTGCTTTGTAGCTTTACTCAATTTGGTAAGAAAAATTTACCATTGAAGTGGTATATTAGTTAAACTCTATTTATTTAGGAGGGAAAAAATGGCAAAGTTTG
>NZ_CAMVTE010000021.1 GCF_947170395.1 uncultured Methanobrevibacter sp.
GCCGGAGCAGCACTAATAAAAACAAACAACGCACAAATCAAAAACAACACATTCACAGACAATATTGCAAAATCTTCTGGAGGAGCATTATACATCGAAGGTGAAAAAATTACCCTCGAGAAAAATAACTTCAACAACAACCAAGCAAACAACCTCGCAGGAGCAATACAAATCAAATCAAACAACACAGAAATCAAAAACAACGATTTCACACAAAACAAAGCAAAGGTTACAGGCGGAGCATTATACATTGAAGGTGACAACAACACAATAACACAAAACAACTTCACACAAAACACAGCAAACAACGTAGCAGGAGCAATCCGATACGACAACGCAAACACAGGACAAATAACACAAAACAACTTCAACAACAACACCGCACAAAGCGGAGGAGCACTATACATAACAGCAAACAAAATAAACATTAATAAAAACACATTCAACGAAAACAAAGCAACCACAGGAGCCGGAGGAACCATAAACATAAACGGAAACGAAAACACAATCACAAACAACAACATAACAAAAACCAGCTCAAAAACAAGCGGAGGAGCAATCTACACCAACGGAAAACAAACACAAATAACAAACAACAATATAAACACAGCCACAGCCGGAGACAGCGCAGGAGCAATCTACCTAACCGGAGACACAGCAACAATAACAAACAACAAAATCAACAACAACACCGCAGAAAAACTAGCCGGAGCAGCACTAATAAAAACAAACAACGCACAAATCAAAAACAACACATTCACAGATAACGTTGCAAAATCCTCTGGAGGAGCAACATACATCGAAGGAAGCAACAACACACTAACACAAAACAACTTCACAAACAACACTGCAGGTACCCACTCAGGAGCAAGTTACATCTCAGGAAACAATATAACAATCACTGAAAACAACTTCACAGAGAACCATGTTGGGCCGGAACATGCAGGTGGAGCTTTAAGGTTAAATGGTAATGGAATTAATGTCAAAGCCAATAAGTTTAAAGGCAATACCGCATTAACCGCAACTGCAATTTATGGTGTTGGAAACAATACTGAAGTTACTCAGAATTCATTCATCAATAGTGATGAAACTGACAAAAAACTTATCACTTTAAGAGGAAATGACAACAAAATTGCAGACAATTACTATTACAATGAAACTCCTGAAAACAAAACAATAGATCCGAATATGGAAGTAAGTCCTTTTGAAAACGGAACTGCCACAGTCACACTACCAAACGACGCAACAGGAACCGTAACACTAAACATAAACAATACCAACTACCCATACACAATAACAAACGGCATTGCAAACATAAAACTACCAGAACTACCAGACGGAAACTACACATACACAATAACCTACTCAGGAGACACCAAATACACATCCGCAAACACAACAGGCAACATAACAATAAACAACACCCAACCAAGCAAAAAAATAGACCCAGACATGAAAGTAAACATAGACAGAAACACATGTGAAATCCAACTGCCAAGTGATGCAAAAGGAAATGTAACATTAACAATAAACCACAACGACTATACCTACAACATAACAAACGGTAAAGTAAACATTGATATGCCAAAATTAGCGAAAGGAAAATATCCGTATACTGTTTTCTATTCAGGCGATGAAAAATACAATTCATCAACACAATCAGGCATCTTGAATGTTGTAGATAACATCAACACATACATTTCCATTACTCAGGTAACCGGTGAATGTGTAATTGAAGGTGTATTGAAAGATATTGAAGGAAATGGAGTTGCAAACGCAGAGCTCGCCGTTAAAATGGGAACAGCAACCGTTACCGTTAAAACAAATGAAAAAGGAGTGTTCACAGTTCACGCCCAGGACAACACTCAGGTTACAGTAATCTTTGAAGGTAAAAATGAGTTCATAGCCTCAAACACTACAATTGCCCTTAAAAACATTGCTGATGTAAGAGCTCCTACAAAAATCATCGGTGAAAACTACACCCAATACGCTGTAGATTTCTTTGCGGGTGAAAGAGGAGGATTCTTTAAAGTCAAATTAACCGATGCAAGTGGCACACCACTGGCCAATAAAATTGTAAACATTGGATACAACGGTAAATGCCTTGTATTGGAAAGTGACAAGGACGGATTTGTACAGGTGCAAATCAACTTGCTTGCTGCAAACACCTTAACATTTGCTGTGGCATTTTTAGGTGATGATGACTACGACGCTTCATTTGAAGTATACAAAATCACCATCAACAAAAAGACAACAAGTCTCACAGCTCCGGCAAAAACCTACAAGGCAAGCGCAAAAACCAAATCATACACAGTAACCCTAAAAACAATCAAGGGTTCATCTGCAGACGGCAAAACATATCTCGGGTCAGGTAAAACTATTACCCTGTCCTTAAACGGCAAAACCTACACTGCAAAAACAAACGATAAAGGTCAGGCAACCTTCAAGTTGAACATCAACAAGAAAGGAACCTTCAAAGCCACCGTCAGCTACGCAGGAGATAACACATACGCTGCAAGTAAGGCAACCGCAAATATAAAAATTAACTAGGGAGATTAAATTCTCTCTTATTAATTTTTTTATAAACATGAACATTTGCTCAAAACAGCAATACAGCACAAATCTGAAAACTGAAAATTCAAATCCCTAAAGTTTTTATATTTTGTTTCATAAAAAACATAAAATAGGTAAATTACATTTTTAAATCTAAGGTGAAAAAATATGGTAGAAGTTGAATTAATACCTGATAAATTAAGTGATGATGATAATAGAGTTAATGTGGAGATGACTGAAGAGGAAATTTGGTTTTTAAAACATTTCATAAAAACATACCACCCTAAAAAAATCGTTGAAGTGGGCATAGCATCCGGTGGAAATACTGTAAACCTTTTAAAGTGGAGGGATGAAGATGCAGAATTATTTTCCGTCGATGTCGCAAAATATATGTATAAAGACAAATCCAAATTGAGCGGATATATGGCTAAGGACTTGGGGCCTGTTGAAAACTGGAAATTGTATGGCGGATATGATTATATAGACGTTTATAAAGAAATCGGAAACGATATTGACTGTATTATAATCGACACCACCCACATTATGCCTGGTGAATGTTTAACCTTTTTAGCAGCACTTCCCCAACTTAAGGAAGGATGTATTGTTATTCTTCACGACATTCATTTTAATTGCATGAGACTCAGAGGTGCAAGATACAGCAACATTGACACTGCAAAATTTTCTTCAGGAATATTATATTCATCAGTCCGTTCCAATATGAAATGGACATTATCAACATACCCTATGTCAAATATCGGCGCATTCATTATTGATAATTCAACTAAAGACAACATTAAAGACCTTTTCCATGCATTATGCACTTCATGGTATAAATACCCATTTGAAGTTGATTTTGCCAAATATAAAGAATTTATAGCAGGAAACTACTCTGAAGACTGTTCTAAATTATTTAATTCATGTGTTGATTTGTATGGCAATTTATTTGGTGCTAATGACCACAATATTTCTGATAGCGCAAGAGTCGACATTATAAATAACAATTATTCAAAAGACCCAGTTGAAATCATATATTCCTCAAATGTAGATATTGAATTCCCAAGTTGGTTTGAATATCCGGAAGGTAAAGGTGCCGTTTTAAAAACAAAAGAGAAGTCTTTTGACATTACATTGAAATGTGTTAAAGATGGTGAATTGAAAATATCTCTTAGAGGACCAGACGTTCGCGTATCCGGCAGACGTGTACCAAGCAGCGTCAAATATACCAGTCTCCTAATAGATAATGAAAATATGATCAATGAACCAATTGCGGCATGCCATGACAATTCATATGTTTTCAGAAAAAAAGTAAAAGATGGTGAGGTCGTGGAACTTCACTTTGAATGGGAAAAATTCACTGCACCAAGCGTGCTGTTTTAATTTAACCACCATCATTTCTTTTTATTTTTAAAATACCCCCTCGCCATGTCATTGTGTTGGTTTTTATTTAAATTAACAACAGAATCTCCAAATAGTTGGAGAGCATTAAATTTATTTTTTTTGAAACACATGATAAACGAAATTAATTAAATACTTTAAAAAACAAAGTAGTAAGTATGAATTTAAACTCAACTGAATTAAAAGGAACGCTGAAATTTAACTACAGAGATTTAATTATTTTTATATTACCTATTTTAATCTTTTCATTATATCTTTTCATGTATAATCCGGGTGTTTTAACAGCTGCTTCATTCAGCCAGCTCCACCAGATAGCTACAGGCCAGTTTACAACTGCAAGTCCGATATTGCACACATTACTGGTAATGCTATTTATAAAAATTTTCAAAACACCTCTTTTTATTGGTGCTTTTCAGATTCTGATATTTGCAGCAATCTGGACGATAATCTGCAAGTACCATCGTGATGATTCAACAAAAAACAGCCAATATTTTGTTCAGTTTATTTTAACATTAATTATCTGTCTGATTCCGATAAATGCAGTTTATTCAGTGACTTTATCAAGCAATGTCCTATTCAGTTATTCAGTACTGTTCTTGAGTTTTTTAATTAAAGTAATGATTGACAAAAACGGTGAAATCAACAACAAGTTAATCATCCTAATGGCATTAACAATAGCAATTATGAGTGGACTGAACAGTTATGGAATAATTATTGCAGTAATATGTCTAATAGCAATCGCATATTACTTACTTTCAAGAAATATCTCCAGAAATACATTAGTGAGTTTTGTTGGTATTGCAGTAGTGTTCCTACTTTTTGTGGGATCTCTAAATTTCATCTTTGACATTCAACCGGACACTGCAAATATCCAAACAAATGATGCATTTGAAGAGGAGATTAATCTTGAAAATGCTAAGACCCAATTCTTCTCAGCAATTAATGACAATCCACAAGCAGAATATGAAAGTTTAAGCCAAGCAAATATTAGACACGGCAACTATGAATCCGTCGATTCATATGTCGGCTTGTTTAGAGAAAACTTCATTTTGAACGGACTGTTTAACAATCCAATACTGTATATGATTTTTTCAATAGCTTTGCTTGTTTTGATTAGTTTTATAGCCAAATCAAAAGACATATATCTTGTTTATGTGGCTCCACTTGCAAATTCAATCATTATGTTAATAATCGAACAGAATAACCTATATTCAAACTTACTGGTGTTTTATTTAATATTGATTATCTTTATAAGCCTATGCTTTAAGCTGAATTTAAGACCAAATGACTTTAACAGTTTGGTTTCAGCAAAATCAACACCTAAAAAAGCAGAACCGCAACAGACAGCAAATGCAACACCAAATTATGTAGAAGATAGTTATTATACTGATTTGGAATCAGAACTTGAGGATTTAAGTCTGGATGATATAAATGAAATGCTAGGCAGAGATATAGAAAATGAAGAGAAAATAGATGAACCTCAAAATGAACCACAAGATGAATCTGACCTTCTTGATGAAATCCTAAAAGAAATAGAAATGGAAAAACAGAATCAGGATTAAATATCCTGATTATTCATTATTTAAAAACAACGAGTTTGGATATGACATAATTCAAGACAACAACGATTACCTGAATCACTATTTTTGATATTCCGTCATTTAAAGTCAAAACATCAATGAACAGCCACATCAGACCTGTATCAACAACACCTGAAAACAGACGCCCTCCAAAAAAGAGTCCACATTCCTTTAAGATGTTTGAACTTTTTGATTCGAATACCCAACGCCTATTAGTTACATAAGCAAGCAGCACTGATAAAAACCATGCCACAACATTTGAAATCAGATAATTGACACCCAAAACATGAGCAAATACAAAATAGACAACGATATTAACCAGCGTTGTCAGAATTCCAAAAACCACATACCAGAATATCTCACGGCTAAGTTTCATCTATATTTGTCTCCTTAATGATATAAATTGGACGATTTTTAATCTCAGTATAGGTTTTTTCCAGATATTTTCCCAAAATTCCAATTGAAAAGAGCTGTATTCCACCTAAAAGCAAAATTACACATACAAGTGATGTCCAACCTGCAACTGGATTTGAAAAGAATAAAGTTCTAATTGCAATAAAAATCAGAAGCAAAAATGCAATTATTGAAAATATCATGCCGAAAAATGTAGAAATTGACAATGGCACAGCAGTAAACGCCACAATCCCTTCAATTGAATAGGAAAACAAACTCCAAAAAGACCAGCTGGTCTCACCTGCAACTCTTTCAATGTTTTCATATTCAAGCCATTTTGTATTAAAACCTACCCACTGAAAGAGCCCTTTTGAAAAGCGATTATATTCTTCAAGCTCCAAAATAGCATCTACGACCTGACGGGTCATAACACGATAGTCACGGGCCCCATCCACCAAATCAATTTTGGAAACCCTATTAAACAACTTATAAAACATCCTTGCAAAAAATGACTTTATAACAGGCTCACCCTTACGGGTTACACGACGTGTGGCAACTATATCATACTCACCGATTTCAGAAATCATCTCCGGAAGCATGCTAGGAGGATCCTGCAGGTCAACATCCATCACACAGACCAAATCTCCAACAGAAGCCTTTAAACCAGCATAAAGTGCGGATTCCTTTCCAAAATTACGTGAAAATGATATGTATTTAACATTTGAGAACTCACAAGCCAATCCTTTAATTTTAGATAAAGTATCATCGGATGACCCGTCGTTTACAAAAATAACCTCAAAATCACAATCGGTCAAAACTTTTTTAACTTCCGAGTAAAATATCTCAACCGAATCTTCCTCATTAAAACAGGGCACGACAATACTTAACAGTTCCATATTAATTACTTTATTGGAAGTATTATATAATACTATATTTCCAGACTACATTTCCAAACACTGCAAGCAAAACAAATAATTAACAGCCAAACAAAACACCCAACACCAAACTAATTATCCTAAAAGCATTTACTGGTTTTCAATCATTCTTCTGGCCTCATCATCGATATACTGGCGCATAATTCCCGCAACGGATTTGGCTTCATCCGTTAAGACGTCCTTGGATACCTTCTGAAAATACATTTTCCTTCCCTGCCAGTAGAAGGGTCCGGTTGTCTCAACTTTTTTGTTGGGGTTTTTGATGACGTCTGTTACCAGGCGCATGAACTGCCTTTCTTTTTCACCCATCTGAGATATTACCTGCATCTTATAATAGTTTTCTGTGGATGTCTGGCAGTAGAGCTCCCAGAGCGACAGCAATCTCAAAAGAAATGCCGCAAAAAAGAAGTAAAGCCATGATTCGAAAAACATCGGCTTGGGATTTTGAAACACTTCAAAGATAATAATATAATACAGCGACAAAACAAAAGCTGCAGGATTAATGTCTCCTTCAATGAGCATAGAATAGTTTATGCCGGCCATAACCAAAACAGCAAGTCCCAAAACGACAAATATTATCCCCTTGATTTTGGTTTTCTTTTTGTATAGTGAAGCGTATGAATCGAAATAGGCAAGGCCCGGAAAAATAAGGGACGCAAAATAGTTCGGCTTGTCAAGAAAGTAATCGTAATTGCCAAATTCCAAATCATCCATCATATTGCCCCCAGCATAATCAGCATTGCCATTATGGAGAATATTAAAAATACTCCAAGACAGCCTGCTTGAAAACCATCGAAATTAGAGAATTTTCTTCCCTTTGAAGTAATATTGAACTTTGCCATAATCCCACCTAGTTAAGATTATTCTGTAATCGGTGCAATATAAATGAAGCGGATTCAACGAAAAATTATATTTAACATTCCACCAAATATTAAATCATGGATTTGATAGTAGCAAAATTTGATGGAAGTTCTCTTGCAAACGGCGAGTTGATTAAAAAGGCAGCCAAATCTGTTGCAAAGGAAGTTATGAAAGACAAGAAAGTAGTTGTTGTTGTATCTGCAGTAAACAAAACCACCGATGATTTGATAAGTCTTTCAAAAGATGCTGTTGGAAACACACTTACCGACAGACAGATGGCTGAAATCATGGCGATGGGTGAGAGAACAAGTGCAAGAATTTTTGCTGGTGCCGTTGAGGCATTGGGCCTTAAGGCACATTATATGGACCCTTACGACGAGGACTGGCCAATCATTACAGATTCCAACTTCCTTGAGGCAAAAATCGATTTTGACATCACATCCAAAATGGTCCACAACATCGAAAGCATCTTAAAAGCCGGTGAAATCCCAATCATTCCAGGTTTTCTTGCAAAAGGCCACGGCGGGGAAATAACCACTTTAGGACGTGGCGGAAGCGACATTACCGCATTCATCCTCGGAAACTGTCTTGAGGCAAGGGAAGTCGTCATAATAACAGACGTTGACGGGGTCATGTCAAGCGATCCAAGACAAATCGCAAAGGCAAAGCTTTTAAATGAAATTTCAGTTGAGGAAATCCGCACGCTGGCAACAAAGGGCTCTCCTATCATAAATCCACATGCTCTTAAATACAAGGACCCTAAAATGAACGTGAAAATCATCAACTTCACCCATGAGGACCTTACCGCCTACGGTACAAACATCATAGGCCCATTTGAGGACACATCCAAAAAATCAGTTACGCTATACAAAGAACCTTTGTCAATAATTGCCATTGTCGGCGAGTCAATGCTTGAAAAGGTTGGGCCTTTAAGGGACGTTACAAACTGTCTGGCTGAAAACGGAATAAACATCTACAAGATTTCAGCAGGCGAAAATTCAATCACCACATTCATCGACAAATGCGATGCCCAGAGAGCATATCACATTCTCCACAATCTTGTTTTAAAAAGCGACATATTCGACTCCCTTTCACTTGGACGTGACATTGCAATGATTACTCTGGTATCTCCCGACGTCATTGAAAAGCCAAGCATCATATCCGACGTTACCGAGCCTTTGAGAAAAAACAGAATCAACATCATTGAAATCAACTCCTCACAGACATCACTTGTCATACTTGTTGAGTGGGCTGACGGCAAGAAGGCATGCTCACTGATTAAGGAAATTCTGGATGAACCTATAGATGAGGCTAACCAATAGCTTTAAAAAAATAGTGCCGATTGATATTATTGAATGCAGCATCAATTAAATCATAGTTTTCATTTTGAATATTTAGTTTAATTTGGTGTCGGTTAAAGCATTCGAACGGTTTTTTTCAGGCGGTTTATGTTAATGTTGTGATATGCAACAATTAAGATTATATTAAAAAATTCGAAGCTACGGCAGTGCAGCCTCGAAGATTATTTTTCACGACTTGTTAATAGTCGTTATTATTTTTATTTTCATCCAATATAAAGTGATAGGTTGAAAAATCAAAGGGTTTCATTCAGCTCACGAATCCTTTCCAGTGAAGGCCGGTGCACCTTGCAATCTTTTCAAATGAATCACCATCCTTTAAAAGATTAATAGCAATTTCTTCGCAGCTTTGAGAAATGCCCTGAGAAATGCCCTGAGAAACACCTTTATCATAACTTTCCCTGCAAGCTTCCATAACGCAATCGACTTTACCCATCAAATCCCACCTCCTTTGAATTAATGATTGCACAGGATTCCTGATACAGCTCCTCAATAACCTCCTGAAAAGCACCATCAAGAAAACCTGTCCTGTTAATATCAAATCGGACAATTTCAAATGGATTTCTTTTGAAATTGTAAATTGCAACATCATTAACGTCCAGGATGTCCCTTTTTTCAAATCCCAAATCAGACAATCCATCATCACTGACATTTGAAAGCCTGATGAAATTGTTGAACTGCTCAAGAATGTAGTCGCTGTGAGTTGTCAGAATTATATTCAATCCCGCATTAACGAGATTTACCAGATGCCTGACCAGACTTCTTTGGTTTGCCGGATGGAGATGATTTTCAATTTCTTCAATAATCAACGTATCTCCAACGTCCAGTTCGTATTTCAGATAATTAATCAGAGGAGTCAACTGTTTAACCGATGATGAAACAAGCCCATAATCAAACTCACATCCGCAGGTATAATCAAGAAAGACCAAGTCCTCATAAACTCCGTTGTTTTTGAATTTAACCTCACCGTTTAAAACATCCCTTTCAATTTGACAGGCAATTTTAAAGAAAGTTTCGTTTTTCACCACCCTCTCGTTGTTCAAATAGCTGAACAGCATATCCTTTTCTATATTGGAAGTCAGTTTAAGTCCCGAGAGCTCATCGAAAAGAATTGACTTGAACTTGTCGGTTGTCGATTGGGCGGATGCGGGGATGTAGAGGGACTTTTCCTTTTGCCTTTCGGCATATGCGCTTGCCAAAGCCAGATAAAAAACTGCCGAAAACGCTTGCGAATCATTGAAAAGATTGGACAAAGCCAAATAGTCCAGATAAATTAACATCTTATCACCGGCTCTTTTAAGTTCAAAAAGCAGTTTATTTTTCAGCTTGATTTTGTTTTGAGTGATTTTAAGCAGACCATCACTTAACAGGGTTCCGCAAGCGTTTGAAAATTCAATCTCATCAAGTGCAATTTCAAAGGATTTGCCTGAAACGCCTGCATTCAGCATGTTCAAATCACCAATGAAATTCTCCTTCAGGGACTTTTCAATCAAACATACGTGATGGCGAATTATACCGCAATAAAACAGCTTGTCAAACTCCCCAGCGTCACAGACAAATGGATCGTCAAAGAAATTCGGCTTTGATTTGAGGTATTCCATCATCCGAGCGTTGAAATCATCGAACATTTCAGGACTGTTTTTGCTTAAGGTTTGAAAGGAACCCATCGAAAATGAATCCACATCATCGATGGCTGTGAGAATGGAGTGGTACAGCTTTGTACAGTATGATTTGCCGGAGCTGTTTTGTCCAACAAGTACAGTCAACGGCAAAACAGACATTTGAGCATTTTCAATAGGTCCAAAATCTTTAATGTTGAATTTACGCATATTATCACATTGCTTTTGACTATTAAAGTCATAATCTGATTTTATTTCATTCAATCGCTTTTTGACAGTCATTTTTTATCACCGAATATTGTTTTTTGACAATATTAGGTTATGTTTTAAGACTTATGATATTTTTTAAACTGCGACACGGTGTATTTTCACAAATATGTTAATGTGACCTGATATATAACAATTTACTTTGCTCTTAAAGCAATTTTACTGACCCAGAGCAATTTTACCTTATCAAATCAATATTAAAACAGAACCATTTCCAAACGAAAACCAACAAATCATTAAATAATATAAAACATAAATATAATATCATGGATTTGGACAAATTGGCTCAAGCAGTATGTTCCTTTTTCGTTCCGGGGCTTGGACAACTGATTAAAGGCGAAGTGGGAAGAGGTCTGAAATTCCTTTTCGGATTTCTGATTGTGTGGTTTGCACTTCTCTTTACCGGAGTAATCCCAGCCCAGACAGTCATCGGAATCATCATAAGGATATTTTCAGCATACGACGCATACGCCCACAGCGAGGGACAGTAACCATAACCTTTTTAATGGTCGCATCCATAAATATATATCAATCAATTTTTTGAGAGGATTTTATGAAATTTAAAAAGTTCAGTTTGATTTTATTTTTCGTACTTATATTCTCCATCGGTTCTGTCTGTGCGGCGGAACTGAATTCAACTGCAACAGGTGTTGAAAATGCCGATGTTGCCGAAAGTGCGGATTTAAGTACGCAATCAGATGTCATTTCAGTGGCAAGCGATTCAGATACATCAAACCTTAAAAGCAGCGAGACAGACAATGTTCTTACCGCAGACAGATATTCCACAATGCTCATTTACAGCGATATGACTACAACCGCAATAAATCCAAGCATTGACGGCAAGAAAGGAGACTACTTCACTGTAACCCTTATTAATTCTGCAGGCCAAAGACTTTCAAACAAAACCATTGAAGTCGGATTCAACGGTGCCAAACATTTAATAACCACCAACAACAATGGTGTTGCCAAACTGCAGATCAATCTTGCAAAAGCAACCGAACCTTCATCACACACATTTGCAGTTTTCTATAAGGGAGATGACGACAACAAGGCATCCTTCGGCGTTGCCAAAATCACAATCAAAAAGCAGACCCCTAAGCTTACAACAGCAAACAAAAGCTACAAGGCAAGTGCAAAAACCAAAAAGATCACTGCAACCCTCAAGACTTCAAGGGGAAAGATTCTTGCAAACAAAAAAGTTACCTTCAAGATAAACGGTAAGACATACAACGTAAAAACAGACAAGAAAGGTGTTGCAACCCTTAAAGTGAACATCAAAAAGAAAAAGACATACAGTTTTTCAGTAAAGTTCGCAGGTGACAATACCTACAAATCCGTTACCAAAAACGGAAAACTTACAATCAAATAATTTGAGTTTTTTTAAACTCAAACTATTTTTTTATTTTTTTCATAACTTGAAACCGGTTCCTATAAACTGCGCCACGTCACGGCCGGCATCATCGCTTATATCCACATTGATTATTGATGATGTGCGCCCGCTTTTTCTGCATGTTGCCTTTGCAAAGAGCTTATCGCCTTTAGGAGCAGACAAATAGTGAATGTCAACCTGCTGGGCTACAGTGAGCTGATGAATCTGGTTTGACAAAACGGCAAAGGCAAAATCTGCCAGAGTAAATATGACCCCTCCCATTACGCCGCCGTAGGCATTTCTGTGCCCGTCGGTAAGCTCAAGCGAGCAGAGGGCGTACTCTTCGGTAAGCTCATCCAATGTGATTCCGGTATCGACTGCAAACTTGTCCTTGTAGAAAAATTCCCTTGCACTTTCCAATGTATCAAAATTAACCATTTATAACACCTTTTTAATATGTGGCCACATCCAAACAAACAGTATTGAAACAAGACATGAAACAATGATTGCCGGAGGATATGCAAAATATCCTATAATGATTCCAACTCCAACAACTATTACGGTTGAAAGCAGATGAGTGTAATCAAGAGCCATCAAAAGAGCGACGTTGGCCGGATCTGTCCTTTTAAGGGCCTTTGCTGTAACAATCGAAAGGCATGCCACCACAATAAAGTCAAGTCCGTAGCACAGCTGGGCCACAAACGAATAGAAGTTCTCGGCAACGAATGTTGAAAGATATGGAATGAGAGACAGTACAAACATCGATGCTGCAATCGACCAGATGACCTTTCCGTCAATCCGGTTGACGATTGTAAAGAGATTGTTGTTGTAGTTCCAGAAATTAAAGCATACGATAAAACTGATAATGTAGGCAATAAACTCAAGCCTTACCTCAAATAGAGCCTCCCATGAACCGCCTGCTGCCATAGGTATCTCCAGAACGATTACGGTAAGGATAATCGCAACGATTGCATCAAAGAGCGCCTCAAACCTTTCGCTGCTTTCAATCGGTGATTTGGCAATGATTGCCAGAACCAGCCAGTAGAACGTTGCTGCGATACATGATACATAGACTCCCTGAGGATAGACAGTGTAGGTCAGCGCAAATCCGATAAAGATAATCACAAAAGGAACGTAGCGCCTCCAATCCCTGAGATTGACCTTTTTAAGCTTTTCGTTATAGGGGTTTGCCCGAACGATAAGATATGTGGACAATGTATAAAGAGCGTTTGTGGCAATAAAGAGAAGCCCGAACATCGATTGGGCTGCAAGTGAGGTCGGATTGAGGGCCACCCATGTTGCAAAGTACGGCACAAGCGATATTACAAATATCAAAACCCCGTATACCAGAACGACCTTGTTGTTGATTTCCCCAACCATCTGAAAGAGGTTGTGGTCATTGTACCAGGTGTTGAATATTATTATAAAACATGCAAGATAAGTCATATACCTCATGTTCAGCCCCAAAAGAGCTCCCCAAGTTGCGCTTTCAGGCTGGGTGAGCTTCAGGACAAGAACAGTAATAATTATTGCAAGAACCGCATCCATGAATGTTTCAAAACGTGTAGTGTCCATGGATAATAATTTGAATTTAATATTATAAAAAACAGTAAGGCAAACATTATATAACATTAAATTAAAAAGTTATATGAGTGATTAAAATGGAGATAAAGGACATTATAATTTTTGTTGTTATCGTTTTTATAGCGGCCATAGTCGGCAGCATGATATTTTCACCGGGCGTTGAAGCCGAGCACACAACACTTTCCATCCTCAACACCGGAGACATTGCAGAAAACGGAACCGTATACGTTAAGCTTGCAGGTGATACAAACGGTTCTTTAAGTGACAAGAAAGTCAATGTAGAACTTAAAAACGATAAGGGCGAAGTAGTATACGCAGATAGCGTCAAAACCCATTCAACCGGCGTAGGCATCATCAAGCTGGAGAACATGAGCGCCGGAAAATATAACGTCAACATAACATTTGACGGGGATGAAAACTATTCCGCAAGCAGCATTTCTCAGGAAATAACAATCTCCGGAGACGTAACCAATGAAAGTGTGGAAAACTCAACACTGATTGAGCAGACACTTGAAGAAGATTCCGCATCACAGACAGGAAGTTCCTCTTCAACATCTCATACAACATACACATATTCATCAAGCTCAAGGTCTTCATCATCTTCAAGTTCCTCTTCATCTTCAGGAGGATCCGAATATTATGACAACTACTATGATTCAGACGGCGGAAGAGTATTGAAGGAATATGATTCAAACGGAAAGGTTATAGACCCAGATTCTCTATAACCCCCAATTATTTTTTTTTAATTTTTGAAAACATCCTCCAATGAGAATGTTGACTTTTTCTGTTTTTCTAAAAAAAAGAACCGGAGAGAAAAACTCTCCCTAATCTGCAAAAATATCATCGTAGTCTATTTCCATACCCATCAACTTATAAAAAGAATAGACCATATCCTTACCTGACAATATGGTCGGGTCTTGTTCCCTTTCACGTGCAAGCCCGAATACTTCCGGGTCATCAGTCCTTTTAAAAGCACTGAAACTCGCACTTCGATTATCGGGTTTGATATTCATTGTATTATACTCCTTTTTAATTGATTGTATATCATTTATATTTTTATCATAATATAATTTTTAAGTCTCATAGCTTAAATTTTAGTTTTAGAATTTTATCAGTTAACTTTAAATACTGTCAAAGCCAAACTTTAACTAACGAACGGTAGGTAGGAAATATGAATACTAAAGAAAAAATATTCAACGTATCACTAGATTTATTTTCAAAAAAGGGCTATGATTCCGTTTCACTAAGAGAAATTGCTGAAGAGGTTGGAATCAAAAAAAGCTCAATATACAGTCATTACTCATCAAAAGAAGCAATACTGATGGACATATTCGATTATTTCACAAAGGAGTTTGACATCGACGATGAAGCAATCAAAATAAGCGAAGACAACCCGCTTCTGGAAAATCCGGAACTTTTCTATCACACAGGATCAGAAGCAGTAAAGAACATGCTGTTTGAGGACAGAAACCTAAAGATATGGAAGCTCATCCTGATTCAGATGCACCACAGCGAGAAAATCAGGGAATTTTTCCAAACCGAAGTGCTTACAAAACCGCTTGTATTCTGGGAAAGCCTGTTTTCAATGCTAATCCAAAAGGGTGTCATAAGAGGTGATTGCAACCCGAAACTTTTGGCAAAGCAGTACTTCAGCTTTCCGATTTATCTGCTTTTGGAGATATGCGCAACATATGACGACATTCCCGAAGAGATTCTTGAAAGCTTTTTTGATGAAACCGAAGAGCATGCGAAATTTCTTTTTGAAAGCGTGAGGGTGAAGCCATGAGCGACAGTTTTGATGTGCAGGAATACCTTGCAGACGGCGTGGAATACATCCTCAAGGATGCCATCAAAACATCCCTGAAAAATCCAAAGGAAATTCTCTATATTCGAAAATTTGCAAAATCCGCAAGAAATGCCACAAAAACAAGACAACATCATGCTGAAAACGGCCAAAACATTCCGGCATTTCTCATTGCAAGCGTTACAAGCAGCTGCAACCTTCACTGCACCGGATGCTATTCAAGGGCCAACAGCTCATGCAGCGACGATGCCCCTCAAAACCAGCTTACAGACACCGAATGGGAGGACATATTCATCCAGGCCAAGGAACTTGGAATCAGCTTTATCGTTCTTGCAGGAGGAGAACCGCTTTTAAGAGAAGACATTATTAAAAAGGCCTCAAACCATCCTGAAATCCTGTTTCCAATATTTACTAACGGAACAATGATGGATAAAAGTTACCTTAAACTGTTTGACAAAAACAGAAATCTCGTTCCGGTCATTTCCATTGAGGGAGATGAAAACGTTACCGATTCAAGAAGAGGCGAAGGAGTTTACGAAAAGGTCATAGATTCGATGCAGACAATGAAACAGAAAAACATCATTTTCGGAGCATCAGTTACGTTTACACGCGCAAATCTCAGCTCGATTGGTGAAGAGGCATTCATAAGCCAGCTTTATGATTTGGGATGCAGGGTCTTGTTTTTCATTGAATACGTTCCTGTAAACAAAGACACCCTCCATATCGCACCACGTGATGATGAAAGGGAAAAGCTTACAGAAAAAATAGAACATTTAAGAGACAAGTACTCCGACATGCTGTTTTTATCTTTTCCAGGAGATGAAAAGCAATCCGGAGGATGTCTTGCAGCGGGAAGAGGATTTTTCCACATCAACTCCCATGGAGGTGCCGAGCCATGTCCCGCATCACCATATTCAGACATCAATGTCAGGAACACTTCACTTCTTGAAGCTCTAAACTCAAAACTTTTCAAATCACTTCGTGAAGGAGGGCTTCTGATTGACGAGCATGAAGGAGGATGCGTTCTTTTTGATCGTCAAAGTGAAGTGGAAAGGCTTCTGGAAAAATAGTCATTTTTATATAATCCGACCAATAAAAGAATAATCAGGTGATATAATGGAATTAGGCGAAATAATTACAGACGCAATCAAATATCCGACCTCAAACATCAAAGCGCTGCTGCTTTATATTGTTTTGGGATTTGTAATCGGAATCATAGAGGTACTGACAGGCACTACAGGAATGACATCAGGTACCGTCAAATTTCAGTCAGGCCCTATATTAGGTATAATAGGCATCATACTGGTATTGTGCATATCCTTTCTGATGCTCGGATTTTCAACAGACGTTATAAAATTCTCAATAGAAAGAAGAGCGGACGCTCCGGAAATTGACTTTGCAAGACAGATTATGAACGGTATCAAATACATCATCGTGTGTGTCGTATACATGATAGTTCCGATAATTGTCATGGTAGTCTTAGGAGTAATATTCCAAAGCTGGCTTGCCACAATCCTCGGTTTGATAATTGCAATAATCTTCGCATTTGCACTTGCAATAGGAATATGCAGACTGGCTAAAACAGACAGTTTAGGCCATGCATTAGATATCGGAGGGGCAATCGAAGACCTTCAGGCAATCGGAATCGGAAAAGTAATCATAACCATGGTTGTAGCAACAGTTGTAGGATTTGTAATAATCTTTGTATTGTCATTCATCCTCGGATTAATCTTAAGCATTGCTTCTTCAGCAGTAATAGCTGTTGTGGTTGCAATATTTGCTTCAATGTTCGATGCATGGTTACTGTTCTATGAAAACAGAGTAATGGGATTATTATATTCCGATATAGCTTAAATATAAGCGATCATTGCACAAAAAAGAAAGTTTTAAAAAAATAGTTTAATTTAATGGAAGCTTTTCCATTAAATTCTTTTTTTTATAATTTGAAAAATTCAGACCATTTAACCTTATGTTTTGCATCCAGTACGGATAGGTCATAGGATTTGTCTTCATCATAATTCTTTTTCAGGAGTTCAGTCTTGATTTTTGAATCAAAAGTGGAATCAGTGATTTTTTCCATAAGGTTCTTTTCCTGTTTCTGTTCTTCAAACTGGCCAATAATTTCATTTTGAAGTCCGAAAAGAAGGTCAATTGCCTCACCGATGTCAACACCTTTTGACTTTAAAATTTCAACCTTTTCCATTTGTTCATCAGTTAACTCAATTTCCATTTTTGCCATTATAAAACCCTTAATCAGTTAGTTATTATAATATTTGTTGCACCCCTTTAAATTATTTTTCCAAAAAATGACAATATTAAAGTTTTTAAGGGCTTTGTCATTGAACCTCTCGGGCTTAAAGAAGCTATAAATCTGGCATGAAAATCTAAAAAAAAGTAAAATTGCATTTGGCATATGTTAATAATAATTGAAGTGTACTCACACCGCATTTTAGCAAAAAACAGTTAAAAATTGTATTAAAAATAGTCATGTTAAAGCCACCTGCCAGCCATATTCACACCAGAAGGTGGCGTTTTCGAGTGATTGTTTATCGTCAGAGTTGATTCCTCCACTCATTTAATTTTGCACTTAAATCAAACCGTTATATCTCCAAATTTCCTCAACAGCTTCCTCAAAAGTCATATTTTCACCCCCAATCAAATCAATTATACACTTAAATCAAACCGTTATATCTCCAAATTTCCTCAACAGCTTCCTCAAAAGTCATATTCTCACCTCCAAATCGAGTATTGTTCAACAGCCATAATACCTAATGAATAATATTTCTAGTCCGACAATCATTTGATAATTTCAGGCCAGTAATGTTTTCAAGTTCAATGAACACATCAGACCTATTAATTAGTTTATACAATGCCATATAGATAGTTTTTCGAATGTAAGTGCTCACTTACATCTTAAAAATAGTAAAAAAAGAAAAATAAGTGTTTTATAGAAAAATAAAGATTAATCAGGCAATGTCAATATTTTTAATTATAGATGTTGTTGGAAACAATGTATCAATATTATTGTATACTTATCCTAAATTGTTACTTTTGGCTCTTTTCAAAAATATTTTTACAAACACTTTAAGGAGCTGAAAAACTATGAAAAACCATGAACTGTTAAGAGCAATATTTGTTACATACAACCATTCACCAGGCACACAAAGATTATACACATATTCATTGGAAAAATATGGAACTTATTATGAAATGGAACTCAATGAACTTCTAAAAGAAGCAGAAAGTGATGAAAACAAAGGAATCAAATGGAAACATCACCGAATCAAAACCAGACTTCTAGAATTCAGGCAATACTTATTAGAAAACTATGCATTGAACACAGTGAAATCCGTGATGATAAATGTCATCAAGTTCTACAAATTTTATGATATTGAAATCTACGAACTTCCAAAAATCAATGAAAAATCCATTAAAAAGCCACAACCCATTTATTTCAGTGATTTACCTGATAAGGAAATCATCAGAAAAGCATTAAGTATTACCAGTCCCGTTATGAAGGCAGCAAGACTTTTTATTTGCTCCAGCGGATGTGCAAGGGCAGAAACACTAAGTCTAACTATACAAGATTATATTGATGCATTGTCTGAATATCTACCACAAAAAGACATGGATATATTTGAGGTGATTGATATAATCGAAGATGATGAAACAATCATTCCCACTTTCAATATTCTCCGTAAAAAGACCAACAAATACTACACCACATATTGCAGCCCAGAAGCAGTAAAAGCAATCAACGCACACATACTATCTCGCACTGATAAAGTCACCAATGAATCCAAACTCTTTAAGATGGCTGTAAATTATTTCACAGTTAATTTTCAAAAAATTAATGATAATTTGGGACTTGGAAAAATTGGCAACTATAACAGATTCAGAAGTCACATGCTACGGAAATTCCATGATCTGCATTATATAATGACGGCATGAGCCTCGATGATGTTAATGACTTGCAGGGAAAAGCAAAAAATAAAACAGATCAGGCATACTTCATGATCAATCCTGAAGATTTAAAATACCAATACATCGAACATCTGCAGGCAGTAACCATCAACACAGAAGTTAAAAAACTGCACGTCAAATCACCAGAATTTGTAAAAATAGAAAATGAGAAAAACGAACTGAAACTAGAATTGGACAGGCTTAAATTCGACATTGACAGTCTAAAAAGCATGATTGGGAAATAATAATATATTTTCCCAATTCTTTTTTTATAAATAGATTCTTCTTATTCCCTTGATTTTATCAAAGTCTGAATCAAATGACACAACAACAGAAACATTATTATCCATCATTGTTTTCACTATTGTACAATCAGAATAGTTAACACTTAAATTATAATATTTAAATAATTTTAAACTTTCATTATAATCTTCACTGGTAAGAAAAACCACTTTATCCAAGTTTAATAAAGTGTCCACTATTTCATCTAGTCCGATTTTATGGTTGTTCTTTTTTAGGCTATTGAGTACTTCAACGAGTACTGTGTTGTTTATTAGTTTTCTTTCTTTGTCGATGATGGGTCTTAGTTGATGTGCTTGTTCGTGATAGTCATCATTATCAATCATCAATCCAATAAGGTATGTGCTGTCTAAAAATATCATGTTTATCTGTAACTACTTTTCTTTAATTCTACACTGTTGGTTGGTACATCAGAGTGTAAAACTCCATCTAATTTTTCTAAGTTTTTATCTCCTTCAGGTTTATCAAAAGACAACATTGCTTCAATATCACTAATGCTCATTACATTAGTTGGAGTGTCATCTTCTTTAAGACCTTTTAAAATGTACCTGTTTGCCAAATCCAATTGTGTAATTCCTGTTTCAACACTCTTCAATTTCAACAATTGTTTAATCTCTTCATTTATCCTAATTGTTGTTGCCATTCAAAATCACTTCCAAAAAAATTCATTGTATATTTGTATACTAATATATTTTTATAATAATATATTAATCTTTTGGAAAAGGATAAAATAGGAAGAACACTAAAAGCTAATCCACATCAACTACTAAAAAAATAGATTATAATAAAAATAATATAACACTGTAGTTTTCTAAAAACATTATATTATCTTCAATTTGTTTAAGAAGCACATAATTATTCATAAAAAGCATATGAAAATATTTAAAGAAATTAATAGCCTTCATCGGCAAAATGATTTCTCATTTTATGGTAGAACTCATCCGGCGTAAAACCGAAATCATTGTTGAATGATTTATACGCCAGAGTGCAGTCTGTTTTTAAATTATATTTAAAATCAGGGCATCTTTCCATAATTTTATCAAAACAGATTTTGGAATGAACAGGAAATGGAACCTCATCAAAGGAAATTTTGTCAATCACCATTTTCATGGCACAGGAAAGGACTGTCAGCTGAAGAGCGGAAGCGTAGGCGTCATAGCACTCCCCGCAATCCAGATTAACATCCACATATACCATGAAGTTGACCATCACATGAGAAATCCAGATTAGGGAATTGGGCTTGAATCGCTCCAGCTGCAAATCGGCAAACCTTAAGACTGACTCTTCCAAATCACCACCATTATCCTGACAGAATCCCGCAAATTCCTCAAAGGAATAATTTGTCAGATATTTAAGATACGCATCTTTGATTTTATCATCACACGGATATTTGGAAATTTTTTTAATCTCTTTTCGTTTTAAAACTTTCGGATATGTAAACATGAAAACCAACATTCATCTGTTATTAGTCAAAAAGAAGTCAGAGACTTATGCTCCAACTGGAATTGTCATCCCTGCAACTACAATCATTAATTATTATATACTTAGCAATATTTAAAGGCCATGTTTTCAGGCTCAAAGACTGATTATCTGCCCAAAACATCTCTGATGATGCGTTTGTCATCCCCGTCAAATGCTCCTAAAAGACAAATCAGCGGGAAATAAATAACAATCGCCAAAGGAAGCGCCAGCCATATGTTTGGAGTTATGAAATGGAAAACGACTCCCAAAACCAGAGCCCCGACAATAATCTTAAATATGTCCAAAAATATCTTTTTGTTGAATCCGTGGCCCAGACGGCAGATTGAAATCCTCTGTATTGCTGCAATCAGCGCATAACTTAAAATTGTTGAAACCGCCGCACCATAATATGAAAAGCGAGGAATTAAAATCAGATTCAAAATGACATTTACTGCTGCCCCAAAGATATAAATCTTATTGACGGTCATTTCCTTATGAGATGAGTTCAAAAGATTTGTTCCGGGAGCCAAAACAAACAGAATAGCTACTGTCCAGATTAAAACAGAAAGCACTCCTGAAGCGGAATCATACTCATCTCCATAGATTAACTGAATCAGTGCAGGAGAATAGATAACAATTAGAACGCTGAACGGAATGATAAGCATCAGCATATATTTGACTGACTTTTCATAGCTGAAAAACAGCATAGACCCATCATTGCTTTTAAAAAACTTGCTCATTACCGGAAAAATTACAGCAGCGTAAATTGAAACCAGAATGTTCTGCACGGGAATCAGCTTGTATGTTGCATTATAGATTCCGGCAGCATAGCTTCCGACAAGGTGTTCAACCATTATGATGTCGATATAGTAATATGCAGAAAACAAAATTCCCGTAATTGCAAATGGGAGGGATAAAACAGTGATTTTCCTGCAGAATTGCCTATCCAACTCATATTTGGGATTTACAATGTGTCTTTTCAGGGCATAATATCCGTAGGCCAATGCAATGACATTCGAGAGAATGTATGAAACGGCAATTACAAAAATGCCCATATCCGTATAAATCGAAACGATAATGAAAATCAGAAGAATGACATGCCGAATATTGTTTGCAGCAGCCTGATATTTGACCTTTTCAAAAGCCTGGAAAGTTCCATTCAATAGATTGCAGAAAGATTTAATAATCATCTCAATTGCAAAAAGCATTGTGACCTTGACTGTAAGTTCATTGCATTGCATCAAAAACAAGACCGCAAGCATCACCAGGAATGCGGCAATGGAAAAAACCGATTTCAACGGAATCGCATTGCCCAGATATTTTGATGCTAAAGAATTGTCCGTCGATACGTCCCTGACGATATGGGTGTTGATTCCAAAATCAGCTATGATGATAAGTATTCCGGTTAGGGAAATGGCAAATCCATAAATGCCGTATTCTTCAACGCCAAGATATCTGGCAATTATTATGGTCCATATAAATGTGCAGACCGTAATAATCAGCTGCGAACTTACCAGCCATCCCATATTTGAAAATATTTTTTTCACACTGCTCATGAAATCATCTTAAAAACTAATAGTATAATTTATGTTTTTTAAACATTATAAAATCAATGTATAACATATATCTAAAAAAAGTAAAAATGCATTTGTTTTAATTAAAAATAGCCATATTAAAGCCACCTGCCAGCCATATTCACGCCAGACAGGTGGCGTTTTCGAGTGATTGTTTATCCTCAGAATTGATCCCTCCACTCATTTAATTTTGCACTTAAATCAAACCGTTATATCTCCAAATTTCCTCAACAGCTTCCTCAAAAGTCATATTTTCACCTCCAAATTGAGTATAGTTCAACAGTCATAATACCTAATGAATTAGATCTCTAGTCCAATAATCAATCATAATAATCACCTTGATTAATTTCAGGCAGTGATGTTTTCATTTTCAACGAACATATCAGACCGGTTTATTAGTTTATACAAAGCCATATAAATAGTTTTTCGAATGTAAGTGCTCATTTACATCTTAAAATAGTTTAAAAAAGAAGAATATTACTTATTTTAAAAAAAGAAAAATAAACACGGAAATCTATACGATTGCTTGTGCAGAAATTAGGTGGAACCATCCTACTTTTAAAATTGAACTTCCGCCAACTTTTAAGAAGTTGGGGTATTCTTGCATATTTATGATAAATAGTAATTTATAATCCTAATTATTTTAATATCTGAATCACATCCGAGTTTGCATATCCTTTTTTCAGCACTCCGATTCAAACCAGACATTATGTTTTCAAATTGATTCAAAAGTGGAATTATCTTTTGAATATTTCAAATCCTACTCTAAACAGTACCAATACTGGATATATCTCCAGTCTTCCAGTCCACATGTCCATCATACTGACTATCTTTAATATAGGGTTTAAGGTATGGTTAACTATTCCCAGCTCCAAACCATTGTTTCCCTGAAGTGACATTGCCGCAAACAGGCTTTTGAATGGATCATATCCAAATAAACAGAATAATGCCCATGTTATAAATATGAATATAAGATAAAGCACGATGAATTTTCCAGCTTCCCCGATCGCTTTTTCAGATATTTGATGCCCATTTAGTTTTACAGGTACGATTCTGCCTTCGGGCGATAAGATTTCTTTAATACTTGCGTATATTCCTTTACAGAATATAATTGTACGGACAAGTTTTATTGCACCTACTGTAGAACCGTTTGAACCACCTATTAACATCATAGCCATTAAACTGAGTATTACAAATGCTGGCCAACTTGCCATTGCATCCACTGAAGCTACACTGGCACCAGTTGTTGTAATAACAGAAGTTACTGTAAATACTAATTCCATTGGAATAATGTCAGAAACTAAATAAAGCATCAAACTGACAAACGCTATTATGGAAATGATTACTTTAAATTGCAAATCCTCTATTAATGATTTCCCTTTCGTTTTAATTATTTTATAATGCACTAAAAAGCTAGTGGCACCCAATATCATTACGATTATCGAAATCAAATATATTAAATCATTTTGATAGTACCCGATATTAGCATTCTTAACGGCCATGCCTCCTGTAGAAATTATACAGAAAGTATTGCAGACAGCATCAAAAATAGGCATTCCGGCAAGAACATATAATATTATGCCCAATAAAGTATATACTCCATAAATCTTCAAGGTTTCTTCAATTGTGGATTTAATACTTGGCTTTAATCTTTCATCACGAGCTTCGGACTGGTAAAGTCTTGAAGATATTGAACCTGGAGTAATAAACCTGAGCATAACAACAATTACACCCAATCCTCCAACCCATTGTTCTAAAGCTCTGAAAAAGAGTATGCTATAAGGCAATATTTCCACATTTTCAAATATTGTTATTCCAGTGCCAGTTAACGCCGAAACACTTTCAAAAACACCATCAATAATAGGAATATTTGTTGATAGCGTAATAACAATACCTCCAACAAGACCCGCCCAAAACCATGCAAAAGATGAAATCATCATCCCATGTTTTAGCCTTATCCTTTTAGAAGTATATGCATCGAAGTATTTCATGAAAAAATAACCTAGCCCCATAGAAATTGCTCCCGGAACAATGAAACTGAACACATCAAATTCAAAATAAATTAAATCAACTATAATTGGAATTAAACACATTATGCCTATTCCAACCATAAGTATTCCGGAGTTTCTTGCAACAATCTTTAAATCAGTTCGTGAAATATACTCATCAATATATGATATTAAATAAAAGGTATATAATCTTAATCTTGTGATGTGACAAAAAGTATTGAAACTTTCCTGCTCATTAGATATCAAAACTGTAATTTATAAGTCCGCCCATTAACTTAAATTATGATATTTAAAACCTATTTTAAACATTTTCAGCATGTGGCCCCGATAATCTATTTTAAAAAATGATAATGCGGCAACACGATGAACCTACCAAAACCACACTACAAAAAGTAAAAAAATAACTTAATTAAAATACTTAAAAAGAACCAAATCGATTTAAATAAGTAAATTATATAATTATAAAAGTAAAAATTCTTTATAACTCATATAAAGCATGAATAATCTAAAAAAAAGAAAAAATAAACACGGAAATCTATACGATTCCTTGTGCGAGAATTGGGTGGAACCACCCTATTTGAAAAAACAAAGTCTGATAAAAACTTCCCATTAAACCCTAAAAATTGCTTTTACAATGTAAAATTGCTTTGAAAAAATCATACTATATAAATATTTGGATAATCTTAAAAAAAATAATTATTTGTCCCATTAATGAAAAATGTAAACTATTTAAAGGATAAAATACAATTAAATATTAAAATATTATTGAGGTGAATGCATATGGCAAAACCTATTGGTGAAACTCCAACATTATACGGTAAAGAAGCCAGGGATTTTTTAAGAAAAATGAATGAACCCCCTAGCAGAGAAGACCGTGAATTTAGAAAAAAATGTGAATCTCAAAGAATAGTCCTATTTTAACTTTTCTTGAGATCAAGATACAAATAGAAAGTTTGTTCAGGATTTTGTTTGATAATCCTGTCCAACTTCTCTTTAATTAATTCATCATCTCTTTTTAAGTTTGAAAAGTGGTTATGAACGGCATAAAAATTATATGCACTGGCATAACCTTCAACAACAATAAACCTTAAACCTACATCATTTTCAGATAATTTTCTAATGGAGTTTATGACATTTCTGAGGATATGTGAACCTAATCCCCCATTAGTATATTTTTTATCGATTGCAAATCTTCCTATTTTTATTGCAGGCAATGGTTTCTTTTTAGGAACCTTTTCAATATTTTCATTATAATGGGGTTTTAATTTTAACCTAATATTTTCATCACGAATATTCTTTAAAGGAATAGTATCAGTTAGCAATGAAACAAATCCAATTATCTCACCATCACAAGTGATTAGTTTAGTGATATTTATTTTATCATATTGCTGGTTTAATGCATCATTTTTAATAAAATCATTTAAATCATCAGAGTCACATTCAAAATTACTTAAATCATGTTTTTCAGTTAATGTTTCGAATTTATAATTCTCTTTAATATATTCAATATCCATAATACTACCTTCATTTGCTTTATTTCATATTTCAAAAGAAAATTAGTTCCAATTTAATGATTAAAAACATTTGACTAATTTCAATTGAACATAAAACCAATTTAATATTAATTTAGTAAAAGATAGTACATATTAACTTTTCAAGTGCGACTGCATGTAAAATCACATATGTGAAAAAACACGACGAACCACCCGATACCACCCTACTTACGATAAATTCAAAATTAAACATAAACAGTTTAAAATGATAAATAAAAATAGAATTTATTAAATTAATCCAAAACAAGTTAAAATTATTAAATAAACAAATAAAGAATAATTAATCTAAAAAAAAGAAAAAATAAACAAGGAAATCAATACGATTCCTTGTGCGAGAAACAGGTGATCCCACCCTACTTTTAAAAATTAATTCCATTTTTTATAGATGGATCTTCTAGGACCAATATCAATTATCTCAACCTCTTTAGTTGATTCATTGATGAAATATATAATCCTATAATCTCCCACCCTTGTTTTTTTACATTTAGGACATTTTCTGCTTTTAAATGAACTTTCTGCTTCTTTATATGGATCAACGGCCAATTGATAATATTTGCCATGTATCCTCTTTATCAATTTTTCATCATCAGAATTTTTATCCATGAATTTAATTGCCCTTTTATCTTCAAAAAGTTCATAATTCACTTCAGAATTATTTTCTGAGGGCATTTAAATCAACTTTTCTGGTGCCGCTGTAGTCGCCGCTTTCAAAATGCCTAATCCTTTCATTATAGTAATCTGCGTCTTCATCACTTAATTCATCAAAATACATTCTTTCATACACCTCAATTAATCTAGCTATAATATCATTGTATGTTTCGGATTTTAAACCCAAGTGAGCTAGTTTTGTATGAATTTCTTCAGTTACACGAATTGTTTTCATTGCCATAGCGAATCCTCCAGTATATTGAAGTTAATTATATACATTAATTATATCAAATATATTATTTATAATTATTGTAATTAAATATATTCTTGTAAATGAAAAACTTATGAGAAATTCTAATTAAGAATATATTTTCTAAAATAATGAAATTTTTGGAAGTGCGATTTTGCACAAAAACACACAAAAAATAACTTGATAAAAATATCCTAAAAGAAACAAATCTGATAAATTTAACTTAATTTCAAATAAATATGCTTAATAATAAGTTATAAATAAAATAAAACTCAAATAGCTTAAAAAAAAGAAAAAAGAAACAAGGACATCTAAACAATGCCTTGTGCGTTCATAGCATCAACAACTTTCTTGAATCCTGCAATGTTTGCTCCTGCAACATAGTTTTTGTCCATGTCGTATTCAGCAGCAGCTTCTGCAACATTTGCAAAGATAGTTTCCATAATGGTTTGAAGTCTACCGTCAACTTCTTCAAATGTCCAGGATAACCTTTCTGAGTTTTGTGACATTTCAAGTGCGGAAGTAGCTACTCCACCAGCGTTGGATGCTTTACCTGGAGCGAATAAAACGCCGTTTTCCTGTAAGTATTCGGTTGCTTCGATTGTGGTTGGCATGTTTGCACCTTCAGCAACAGCAACGACACCGTTTGCAACTAAGGTTTTTGCATCTTCTAACTGCAATTCGTTTTGGGTAGCACATGGAAGAGCGATATCTGCTTTAACTGTCCATACGCCTTTTCCTTCGTGGTATTCGGCTGATGGTCTTGCTTCAGCATATGCGGTTAATCTTTCTCTTCTTACTTCTTTTACTTCTTTTAATAACTCTACATCGATTCCTTCAGGATCGTAAATCCAGCCTGTTGAATCGGAACAGGTTACTGGGTTTCCGCCTAATTGTTGAGCTTTTTCAATTGCATAAATAGCTACGTTACCTGCACCTGATACGATAATGTCTTTTCCTGCAATATCAATATCGTTTGCTTTTAACATAGCGTTTGTGAAGTATAATAATCCGTATCCGGTTGCTTCGGTTCTTGCAAGTGAACCACCGAATGATAAACCTTTACCAGTTAATACTCCTTCGTATAATCCTCTGATTCTTTTGTATTGGCCGAACAAGAATCCGATTTCACGACCACCTACTCCAATATCTCCAGCAGGAACATCGGTATCTGCACCAATGTATTTGCATAATTCGGTCATGAATGACTGACAGAATGCCATGATTTCTCTGTCTGATTTTCCTTTAGGATCAAAGTCAGATCCACCTTTTCCTCCGCCGATTGGAAGGCCTGTCAAGGAGTTTTTGAAGATTTGTTCAAATCCTAAAAATTTGATGATACCTACGTTTACAGATGGGTGGAAACGTAATCCGCCTTTGTAAGGTCCGATTGCACTGTTGAACTGTACACGGTATCCTGTGTTTACCTGTACCTGTCCGTTGTCGTCAATCCATGGGACACGGAATTTTAATTGTCTTTCAGGATTGGTTAATCTTTCAAGAAGTGCGTTTTTTCTGTATTCTTCTTCGTTTTCTTCAATTACAACCCTTAAGGATTCCAATACTTCGCGTACAGCTTGGTGGAATTCCGGTTCTGAAGGGTTTTGTTCAATAATGGTTTCAATTACTTCATCTACGTATGACAAAAATATTCCTCCAAATCAAATTTAGAATAAACTATCAAATTTCATAGAAATTCAACAATCTAGTTTATTATATGAATCTTCTCATATTTAAATATTTTTCAATATTTGATAAAATATTAGAATATTATTCAAATAAATTAAGATTTATCTTAAACAAATTATAAAATATTCAAAAATTAATGTGTAATTAAATATCTCTTTTTGAATATTAAATCAAAATGTCTAGTTAAAATAATCAATTGGTGGACAAAGTCGGAAAATGACTTCCACCAAAAACGGAATATATATTTTTCAACATTGCCCCCACATCACGGGAAATATCCAAACAATCGCCAGCTAATCCGCAAAAATATTAAACAAAAATAGATAGAAATTTAAAAAGCATACTCTTTTATATACCATAATTAACAAATCAAAATACAAAATAGAGTAAAAATTATTTTTTGATATACAAAAGCACAAAATTGGTGAACCATGAGCCGGGAAAAAATTAAAAGATCCCAATATGAAAAGCTAAAAAGAAATTATCTGAACAAGAACAGAAGCCTGCACTCACTCTACATTGAGTTATATGATGAATGCGAAATATCAAGACACCTGTTTTTTAAACTGATAAATAAAATAAGAGTTGAAGAAGGATTAAGTGAATATTATACAAAAAAGAAAAGAAAAAATAAGGTTATGGCAAAACGCCACAATCAGTATTCAACATGATATCTCAATATTGCAGCGATACCACCGAAAGCCCTGAACAGCTGCATGCCCTCATCGGTTTCAGTAGATATGAACTCAACATTGGTACTCATCTCTTCAGCCTTTTCAACAAAGTAATCAGCCAAATCGGTTGAATCTTCTTCCTTTAAAAGTTCGTTGCAGTTAGGACACCTTTCCTCAATTTTGTCGGCTTCAGACTGTGTCTTGACGGTGAACTCCTTGGTGGTTCCGCAGCTAGGACAGACAAACATCTTGCGCATTGCAGTCAAATCTTCAGACAGAAGCAGTGTGTCTACCGCACCGATTGTGAGATTGGTTCTCACCTCATCCTCACCGTATGATGAAAGACCCTGGTCTTTGGTAAGTTCCTTTAAAAACTTCTGAACCATCTGCTTTTCATGGATTACATCCAAATCGCTCAAAACCGGAGCTGACTTTTCGATGACCTCACGGATACCGAAATCCCCGGTGTAGGAAGTATCCTCTATGGAGAGTATCTTCTGTTTGAGTTCGTAGTTAAGATAGTCACCTTCAGCAAAGTCTGTTTTGGTAAAACCAGGTCCTCCAAGAATGATTCCCTTCAAATCATCCTTCAAAGGCAAAAAGTCATCGTTCATGTGGTCTCCGATACGTTTTAAAAACTCGTGAGCTGCCTGTTCAATGACCCTGTCAAACCTTCTCTGGGACTGTCCACCGGCCTTGTGCTTGCCCGGAACACCACTGGTAATGTGAGTGAGGATATTGATTTTTTTACCTTTCATTGAAGCTATGGTGGCTTCCCTTCTGTCGATTACGGCAACGCCATAGGTATCCCTTTCCTCAATCATGTATTCGAGAGGTTCGAGGAAAAACTCGTTGTTGCACTTGTACCAGTATGTTGTAACCGGTTCAGGCGGTTCGATAACGTAGGTTTCCATCTTCTCGGTACCGGGACCTCCTTTCGGAATCATGCCCACAAAGAGCACCAGACCGTTTTCAGGCGGTTTTTTGTATAAACGGATTCTTTGCAGTATTACTTCAATGGCAGATTGTACATTTTTCTTTGTCTGTTTACTTTTAATGTTAGCACTCTGACCAAGCTCATCTCTCATGTGCTTACCCACATCACTCAATTGCTTATCAGGTGGAATATAAACGGAAACAAGCTCTGTACCTCTACCTCTTTTCTGTGCCAATTCCTTTAATGCTTTTTTAAATTCATATAATTCTTTTGATGATACTTCAGCCATGTTATCCCTATAAAAATTAAATTAATATAATAGTAATAGATATCTTTTTTTAAATATAAATAAGTAATGGAAAAACAGCTATTTCTTAAGGATTTCATCACCGAATTTGTCAAATAATTCAATGTCAGCCGAAGAGATGGTTGCGATTTCAAGCAAATCCATTCCGGTAATGTCGGATACCTCATGGGCCAGATGGACATATGTGTCGGGATAGTCGTTGTATCCGAAAAGATGCCATATCACGTCGCCTTCAAACACCATTTCAAGATACCAGTCATAGCCTTCCAAATCATCGGGGTCCCTGGCAAGTGATTTTTTATGATAATCGGCTAAAATCCAGCAGTAGACATGATACCTTTCAAGAAGGTCCAAAATCAGCTTCTCATCAGAGTCCGACATCCGCTTTTGGATGTATCCTTCGATTGACCCCTCTTCAAAATTGACAATCAGACGGGGGTTTGGAAGCTCATAGGGCATGGTGCGGTAATGGCCGAACTCCAATGACCTGAGTTGTAGCCTTTCACCGTCAAGATAAACCCCGTCAGGTTTCATCTCATAAAAAAGAGGGGTTGCCATTTTTCTTTGATGGTTGAGATGCAGGACGTCAAAGCCGAATATTTCACATAAAAGTTTGGCGAATTCAGGCCAATTTTTGGGAAAGTTGTTTTTAAAGCTGTACTCCTCATAGCCGTCTGTCGAATATATTATTACAATGCAGGAATAAATCAGCTCAAGCTTTTCAAAATAAAGAAACCTTTCGGATTGAAAATCCTCAAACAGCCTAAGGCTTTCAAAGCAGTGGCTAAATGTGTCGATTTCATCATCAGTTAAACTGTAGATTTCACTGTTCATCTTCTCTCTTAAATCAACAAGAATATCAATCCAGGAATCGTCGCAGAGGGGACTTTCATCAAGGACCTTATCTCCGCTTCCACGCTCTGAAATCTTATAGTAGGCATTCCGGTTAACCAGATCTATCGTGAAGCATTCGTAATGCCTGTTGAGGCGTTTGAAATTGAACCTTTGTGTTATCTCTATCTTTTCAATCATAAATGTTAATATATTTATGGAACTTAATTAAAAAAGTTTATAAACTTAATGAGGTTAATTAATTAGTAAGTGATAGTATGGTTTTTAGAAGATGCCCACAGTGCGGTTCAACAAGCGATGATGCATACGGATTCTGCATCAAATGCGGATATGAATTTCCAAAAATAGACCAGGCAGAGCAGACATGCCCCCTATGCGGATATCACAATCCGGATGAGGCTGATTTCTGCGTCAAGTGCGGCACTCCATTGCTTTTTAAAAACCAGATGAAAAACAATAGCGTCATAAACCCTATTGTCATAAACAAGCCCTCAGAAACACCACAAAGCTCCGGAAGAGGCAGCAGAATTCTTGTCGTTTTAGGCTATCTTTTCTCAGTTCTCGGAGGCCTTTTGGGTTTGGTTATTGCGATTTACCTTTCAACCAGAAAGGATCCTTCCCTGAGGCGTCACGGACATATCCAGCTTGCGATATTCGGATTTTACGTTCTGCTTTTTGCAGTTCTTTTTGCAACCGGAAACATTTCACCTGAAGTCCTCGCCGACTACCAGCAGCTAATCGGATTTAACCTTACCTCCATTTAGATGCAGATACATCACTGCTGCAGCGTCGCCGTTTTCATAATATCCAGATACAATGCGGTCTATTTTAAACCCGAATTGCCTGTAGAATTCTATGGCTTCACGGTTGTTTTCATTGACCTCAAGGTAAATGGTGTCCAGATTCAGAAGGGATAAAATGGAGATTGCCTTTACCAAAAGATGGGTTCCCGCACCCAGCCTCCTGTAGTCCCTGTCGACAGCTATTGAAATTATGTGGCCCTGATTTTCATATTTGATCCAAAAAATAACGTATCCTATTACATAACCGTCCTGTTCAGCCACGAGAAATCCCACACCCATTTCATACAGGCCCAAAAATACATCAATGCCATAGGACTGGTCAAACGACATGCTTTCTATTTCATGAACCCTTTTCAAATCGTCAGGTGTGAATTTTCTTACAATCATAATAACATAGATTATTTACGATTAATTATATAACATTTTTGAAAATATTCCCCATTGCCTGATAGTATCGGCATCATTTAATATCTGTTATTGATTAATATATATTAGAGGACAAAACATGTGGCAAGATTTTGGAGAATATATCCTATCATTAACGAAAAACAGAAATGTCAAAATAGCCGAAATCGGAGTGGGAAGGTTCAGCGCAATAGCTGACATGCTCTCGGAAAAGGACAACATCACCATCATCAAAACAGACATCGACCCGGCCGACAGCACAGTGATAAGAGACGACATCACCAATCCCAATTTAAGCATATACGAAAACACTGACATCATCTATTCCATAAGACCCCCAAGCGAGCTTCAGCCATACATCGCAAGTCTCGCCGAGAAAATCGGATGTGATCTGATAATCAAACCTCTTACAAACGAAGATTTAAATACCGGCAGGGTTAAAATGAAATTAAAAAATTTCAAAAAGGCAAGCTTTTACACTTTAAGGTGATGTTATGAGTGACATATTATCCAAATACGAAACATCAAAGGAAGGACTTACCGACACTCAAGTCCAGAAAAGACAATCCGAATACGGTGCGAATGAACTTGAAGAGGCAAAGCCCACACCGGTTTACGTGCTTTTTTTATCACAGTTTGCAGACATCCTTATTGCACTTTTAATAATAGCCGCCGTTGCGTCATTTCTCATCGGAGACATTATCGATGCAGGCGTAATCATGCTTGCGGTACTTCTAAACACCATAATCGGATTCATCCAGGAGTACCGATCGCAAAAGGCCGTCGAAAGCCTCAAGGACCTTATGAGCAAACACGCAATAGTCAGAAGGAACGGCAGAATCGAGGAAATTGATGCCAGATGCCTTACCGTCGGAGACATTGTCATTTTGGAGGAAGGAATCAAAATACCTGCAGATTTGATTTTGATTGAATCCAAAAATCTGATGTGTGATGAATCCCAGCTGACCGGAGAATCCGAAGCCGTCAGAAAGCAAAAAGAGGATATGGTTTATATGGACTCCAACGTATTGGGCGGAAACGGTCTTGGAGTGGTCAGCGCAATAGGAATGAAAACGGAAATAGGAAAGATTGCAGACATCGTCCAACAGGAGGATGAGGAAACCCCTCTTGCAAAAAGGGTTGGAAAGCTTGGAAAAATTCTTTCTGCAATTGCAATTGTCGTGTGTATAGCCATTTTCATTATGGAACTGCTTCAGGGAGTTCCTGTTGTGGAAACATTCATGACTGCGGTTTCACTGGCGGTTGCCGCAATTCCGGAAGGCCTTCCTGCAGTGCTGACACTGACACTTGCACTCGGAATGAGCGAAATGGCAAAATCCAATGCAATCGTAAGGAAGCTTCTGTCTGTAGAAACCCTCGGGTCATGTACAGTCATCTGCAGTGACAAGACAGG
Organism: uncultured Methanobrevibacter sp.; assembly: GCF_947170395.1. Classification (GTDB taxonomy): domain Archaea; phylum Methanobacteriota; class Methanobacteria; order Methanobacteriales; family Methanobacteriaceae; genus Methanocatella. The sequence continues at coordinate 34,558 of NZ_CAMVTE010000021.1, forward strand.
TACCCTCACCGAAAACAAAATGACTGTAGTCGAGAGCTTTTATACAAACAGGGACAAAACACACCTTATAGGTAAACTGTGCAACAATGCAGTTCTAAATGGCGATGATTTCATCGGAGATCAGACTGATGGAGCCATTCTCAAATATTGTCACACTCATGAATGCGACCTTGAAAGGATTGATGAAATCCCACTTGACAGCAATCGTAAAATGATGACTACTATACATAGATTAGACGGTGAAAATAATATTGTTTTAACAAAAGGTGCTCCAGAAATAATTCTAGATAAATGCAAATACATAGATATGGACGGAAGTATTGAAATTCTTGAAGCTGAAATGAAGCAAAAGCTAGTTGAAAAAATTGGCGAAATGAGCGGACATGCACTGAGGACAATCGGATTTGCATATAAAATCAACGGTGAAGAAAATGCCGAAAGCGATTTGACATTCACCGGACTTCTGGGTCTCATTGATCCTCCTAAAGAGGATGCCAAAAAATCAGTTGAGGAGTGTATTCAAGCAGGAATAAAGGTAATCATGATTACAGGAGACCATGAAAAGACCGCATGCGCAATTGCAAGAAAACTGGGAATCCTTACAACCGGAGAAGTGATTACCGGAGGAGAACTTGACAAGCTTTCAGATGAAGAATACCTGAAGGCGGCCCAAAACATCCAGGTCTATGCAAGGGTAAAGCCTGCCCAAAAGATGAAAATCGTTGAAACACTCAAAAAGCTTGACAACATTGTTGCAATGACCGGAGACGGAGTAAACGATGCGCCGGCACTTAAAAAGGCATCAATCGGAGTTGCAATGGGTGACGGATGCGACGTTGCAAAAGAGGCCTCCGACATGATAGTCCAGAACAATGACTTCAAAACCATCGTAAAGGCCATTGAAGGGGGACGTAAAATCTATGACAACATCAAGAGATTCGTCAAATACCAGGTTTCCACAAACGTCGGGGCAATACTTACAATTGTGGGAACATCACTTCTCAACCTGCCGCTTCCTTTCAACCCAGCACAGCTTTTATGGCTGAACATCGTAATGGACGGCCCTCCGGCACAGATGCTTGGAATTGAAGGGGCTGAAAGAGACATTATGCAAAGGCCTCCTGAAACGGGAGACATTCTTACAAAAAACATACTGCTTGAGATACTGCTTTTAGGAATTGTAATGGCAGCGGGAACAATAGCGGTTTACAGCTATGAAATCACAACAGGAGTGCCAACCAAAAAGGCAATGACAGTTGCATTTACCCTGTTTGTAGTGTATCAGCTTCTAAACGCATTCAATGGAAGGGCAAACTCCGAAAAATCAAGCAGATACCTTTATCTTGGAATCCTGATATCATTCATTCTCCAGCTTCTTATACTCTACATTCCGCAGCTGCAGACAATATTCAGGACAACATCAATAGGAATGGCTGACTGGATAATCATACTTATAGTCGCTTCAACAATATTGATAGCTCAAAAAATAATCGGCAAAGTGATAAAATGAAAATATTTCTTCTAGGCGGTACAAAGGACTCAACAAACATTATAGAACACGTTAAGAAAAACTATGACGCACATATCCTAACCACAACCACAACAGAATACGGCGCAAGGCTTGCCAGAGATGCAGGAAGTGACGATACGATTGCAAGGCCTCTTTTAAAGGATGAGATTGAAGAGATATTGGCTGACGGGGAGTTTGACATTCTCATTGATGCGACACACCCCTTTGCAGAACACATCACACAGACTTCCGCAACAATTGCAAAAGAAACAAAAATCCCATACATACGCTTTGAAAGACCCACCACCAACCTTGAAAACGTTGAGACATCACACATCCACTACGTAAGTTCATTTGACGAGGCAGGAAAACTGATAGCAAGTGATTTTGATAGCGGAAACGTGCTGCATTTTGCAGGAGCAAACACCATGGCAGACATCGTGAAATACGTTCCAGTCGAAAGGTTCTATCCGAGGATTTTAAAGGTTGAAAACTCACTTAAAAAATGCGATGAGCTCAATATCAATCCTGACCACATAATTCCAATGACAGGTGCGGCCACAAAGGAAGAAAACATAGACCTGATTGAAAAATATGATGCAAGCGTCATGATTACAAAGGAAAGCGGCGAAATCGGAGGAGTCATCAAAAAGATTGAAGCTGCAAACGAAAAGGATGTTGCAATCATAATGATCCAGCGCCCAAAAATAGAGATGTTAAACAAAAACGACATCGTCAATGATTTAAAAGAATTAGAAATAAAAATAGAAGGTTTTTTAAAAAAATAGATATAAAAATAAGACGCCGAGACTGGGATTTGAACCCAGGCGAGGGAAACCTCACAGGATTTCAAGTCCTGCGCCTTACCAGACTAGACTATCTCGGCATGTGAAAAGGAATATTTAGAAGGATTCTAAATATTTATCCTTTAAGTTCGATTTCAATACTTACATTATCAGGAACGTTAACTTTCATAACTTGTCTCATTGCACGTTCATCAGCTCCAATACCGATTAAACGTTTGTGAATTCTAAGTTCCCATTTTTCCCAAGAAGCTTTACCTTCTCCATCTGGAGATTTTCTAGTTGGGACCACTAATTTTTTAGTAGGTAATGGAATAGGACCAGACAAGTCAACACCAGTTCTTTCAGCAATTTTTTTGAGTTGATCACATACATATGCCAATTTTTCCGGGTCTGTTCCAGTAAGCTTAATTCTTGCTTGATTCATTTATTATCCTCCAAAAAAAACAAAAAGAAAAGAAAGTAAAGAATACTTTCTAATTATTGTTTACAAACTTATTTTGCTGGGGTAACGTTAAGACATAA
>NZ_CAMVTE010000022.1 GCF_947170395.1 uncultured Methanobrevibacter sp.
TTAGTTATAAGTTATAAATTATAGGATAGGGGTGAAGTTATTGTATTCAGTTAAATCAGTTAAAGAAATTCAAGATTTAAATCCGTTTATTGTTGTAGGATGCGGAGGAGGAGGTGAAAAGTTCTCCAATCTTGAGGGTATCGAAACAGTAGGTTTCATTGATGATGATGAAAGAAAGCAGGGAAAACAATTTTGCGGGAATACCGTTTCAGGCAGTTTGGAAAAGTGTCTGGAAGATGCTCCTGGTGCAAAATCCCTTGTAATAATGTTACCTATTGGTGCTGAAGGTTCTGCATTAAAATATGCCGTCCAGGCTATTGATGCTGGTTTAAATGTTATCACTTCTTTTAGATCTTTGTCCATTGATGAAAATCTGTCTTTAAAGAAATTTGCAGATTCTAGAAATGTTGTTATTAAGGAAATAGGTCCTAGATTGGATGTCGTTGAAAAAATCGCTGGAGTCGCCCCTGAAAAATCATGTGAAGTTTTACCAAAAATATCCTATAATCCAAAAGCTCCAGTCATTTTTGTTGGAGGCACATCCCAGGAATGTGGTAAAAGGACAACTACCAAAATGCTTGGAATAGCAAGCAGTAAACGTGGTCTTAATCCGGCTATCATATCCACTGATGAAATGGGTCTTGAAGAACCCACTGATTTTAATTTTAGAGCAGGAAGTTTATCTGCAATGGATGTTCCTGCAGCAGTACTGTCTGCAATCAAATATGTAGAAGAAACTAAAAAACCAGATATTATTTTTATTGAAGGTCAATCCAGTTTAACTGAAATGGGCAACCCTCACCCAAGAGGTTTATCTGCAGCAATTCTAATTGGTGCTGCTCCTGATGCAGTTATTGTTGGACACAGACCACATCATCCATACAGGGAACCTCGCGGTATTGAAGAGGAAATTAAGGCTATTGAAGCTGTTGAACCAACTAAAGTCGTTGGTTTGTCTGTTAACTTTAAAAATGCCAGCTTAGATTTATGTCCTGAATACTACGAATCCAAATTTAATTTGCCTGTTGAGGATGTTTACAATAATGGTGCTGATAAATTATTAGATGCAATTCTTGAATATTTAGAGGAGTAATTGAAATGAGTTTTATGGATGATTTAAAAAGAAGTTTAGGGTTTGAAGAAACTGAAAACAATGCTGGCAGCAATACAGAAAATGCTCTTTCCAACATATCTAAAATGTTTAATAACCTTGCAAAACCTTCAAACAACAATAACGTGCAACAGCAAAATACCAATCAACAATATAAACCTAGACCTAATCCTAGGCCAAGTCAAGCACCAAAACCGGCACCTGCTCCAGTTTATGATGATTACGATGATTTTGTTATAGTTCCTGAACAGTCATTTTATGAAATTGTTTTAATCAGGCCAAAAACAATCGATGATATTAATTACGTTGTCGATCAGGTCCTCGAAGAGAAAAATCCTGTGATTTTGGATTTGTCCTTTTTGGAAAAAGAAAGCGCCGCCAATTTCAAATTGGCTGGTGATAAAATTAAACAGATGAGGGCAAGATACGGTGTTCAGGCATTGTTGCTTGCAAGAACCGAAGATAAGGATTTAATCATTGTCTCTCCTAAAAAGGTTAAAGTTATCAATAAGGGATAAGTAGATTAATTTCTACTTACTTTTTTTAAGAAATTAACATATCTAATTAATACATACACTACAATTAAAATAGCTATTGCTATTTCTATTTTTAATATTGTGCTTAACAGCATATTGGATCCGAATTGGATTGATATCCCTTTTGTTGCAAGTGCGCTAATGACAAAAGGGAATGTAAATGCTGAAAAACTAGGATAAAAATCCAAATTTCTATATTCTATAAATTTTGATAGTGCAAAAATGTAGAATATGCATGCGAAGATATACAGGATTGTTATAAATTCATAGGAGATATTTTGAGCCGAGTTAAGATAGCCCACAATCAATATGCTTAAAAGTGCTGTAAAAATGCAGATTAATGGTTTATTGCCGTCAGAAATATCTGGGTATCTCAAATATCTAATGATTACCAATGGCAGTGTTATTGTCATGGCTAGGAACCCTATTATAAAGAAAATAAATCCGATTTCTTTTATGCCGTGTATGCCTGATGTAATCGCACCCATTGTAATTCCAACAAACACTATCCAGTAGCTTGGAAAGACATATGAAATATCAAAATTACGCACTATAAAATGATAGGTAAAGTAAATTATTAGTAGAATATGTAAGGTTATTCCAATAATCCATATGGTATATGCAATAGTCGGTTCAAATTGTATAACATATGTAGATAGAATCATCAAACTCATGGAAAATGTTCCGGAACTGCTGATGACTATTGGATTTCTGAAATCTTCTTTAATGTCATTTGGATATAAAATGATTTTTAAAATCATTAAAATTAAAAATATTGTTCCAATGCCTCCGAAAAGATACCTTAAAAAGGGATGAATGTCTTGCAGAAGATTGCCTAAAGACAACAGGGCAAGTATCAATCCGCAAATGGGTATTGGAATGTTTTTAATAAGATTCATATGTTATCGGTATCCGTAGGTTATTACATATCCGTTTTCATCAACAAGACGGTAATATCCGTCATCGTATCTGATTTCCTGACTTCCATCGCCCATGTCTCTGCGTGAAACTTCGTGTTCTCTAGGATTCCATCCGTCGCTTGTTACTTCACTTTCGTGATATGGGGTGTATCCTTTGTAATTTATGTCGTTTGTCGGACGATTTTCATCGATAGGGTTTGAAGAACTGCCTTGTGATGTGCCTGAAGCACTCACTGTATCTGTATAATTAAATTTTTTGCTGGCTGTTGCCGGCTTGTAATTATCATTTCCATTGAAAGTACAATTAATACTATATTCTCCATCGGATATGTCAGACAAAGTCAAGTTTCCGGTTCCATTATTGTCTGTAGTCACTGTGTATTCTTTTGTTTCATTTCCATTAGTTAGTTGTACATTGACTGTTGCATCAGAAATTGGTGTTTTATTCAAATCAATAAGTTTAATTTCAATCGTTTCGCCGTTGCTCATCGATTCGCCGCAACGAATGATTAGTTCACATTCGCTTTTGTTTAAATCTTGAAGAATTAATGCTCCAAGACATATTACAAGCAATGCAATAACTGCCAGTAATGCAATAATTATTATATGGTTTTTTTCCATGTTTTTACCTTCACCATATTAAATTTTGAAATATTTTTCTGCATTTTTGTGAGAAACTTTTTCAATGTCTTCCTTGGAATAATTTAACCTTTCCAGTTGACGAACGGTTTTTGGAACTGAAAGTGGGTCTGACGGTTTGTTGCTGATGTCACTGTTTAATAGGAATCTCTCAAATCCATATTCATCCAAAATGGATATTGCATCTTCTGCTTCCATTTTTTGAGGTTGGACTGTCAAACCCAACATGCAATCGGTTTTAATTGCTTCATCAATGACATTTGGGTTGATATGATCAATGACTGCTTGTTTTTCATCCAGATGTTGTGGTATAATATTAATAATTTCCTTCAGGACTTCTTTTTTGTTTTTTCTTGGAGTATGGATTATAACTTTTGATTTGGTTTCATCGGCAATGTCCAATTGCTGTTTAAAGATAGCTATTTCTCTTTCGGTTAAATCTTCAAGCCCAATTTCCCCAATAGCTACGATTTGATTATTCTCAATCCAACTGTATAAATTTTCGTATATTGTTTCTGGATTTTCTATAGTGTTTGCAGGATGTATTCCTAAAGCTACTTTCAAATCGAGCCCATATTCACTTGCTCTTTTGGTATCATATTCCAGAATTCTATTCAAATGATTTAAAAGTATGGTTTCGTTTTCAATTTTATATGGGTAGAAGCTGCAGGTTATTGCAGTATCTATTCCTGCAAGATACATTTTTTCAAAATCTTCACTACTTCTTGAATCAGCATGCATATGGGTATCAATCATTTAATCACGTCTGTAATAATTATCTAACTTCATTTTTGTATGTTTTATTTTAAAAAAATATCTGAAAAATTCTTTATTTTTATATTTTTGGGAAGTGTTGTTTGATGATTTTGTTCACTTTGATAGGTTTTATATTTTTTAGTAATAAAAATAACTCTGTAAGTAATACTACTTAGGTGGTCGAAAATGATTAAAAATGAAGAATATGTAAACAATGTAGATTCAATTTTTGATGACGTAAAATTTGCGTCAAATTCGTTTATACGACTGAAGATATTGGCAACCTTGTATGATAAGCCACAAAACATGAAGGAGTTGACAGAAACTACAAATCTGAGTTACAGTTCCATTTCAAGTAACATGCATGAAATGGAACTTAAAAATTTTGTATATAGGGAAAACAACAAATATTTCCTCACAAATTCTGCTAAAGTAAGGATTGCAGACGCAATGGAATTCAATGGAGTCATAAAATTGCTGAATGACTTTTTCAACATAATTGATAGTCATGTTGTTGACTTGATTCCTGTTGCATCTGTTTGTGAGCTACACTTACTTGGTAAGGCGAATTTGATGGAATCCAGTGGTGTTGACGCATATAGGACATACAATTTCATAGATAAATGTTTGGCTATGGCGGATCATGTGACATGCGTCCTGCCGTTTTATTATGAACCTTTCTTTAATAATCTGGATGAATTGGCATCCAAAAATAAGGAAGTTGAGTTGCTTGTCCCTGAAGGCATTTTTGAAAAGATTGAAGAGACAACCAAAATCAGGAATTTGGATTTCTTCACAGAAGAGGATGTTTTCTTATTGATTATCACAGATCAGGTAATGATTTTGGGATTGTTCATGGAAAATGGTTATTTTGACCAAAACAGGTTAATAACCTCTAAAAATGAGAATTCTATTCTTTGGGCTTATAATCTTTTTGAAAACTTTAAAAAAGAAGTAAATGAGTTGAAAACTCATTTATAGTATTTTTCTAAATATTCGTTTAAATCAGAAATAGCTATTCTTTCCTGAGCTTCACTGTCTCTGTCCCTTACGGTAACTTGATTGTCTTCAAGAGTATCGAAATCAACAGTTATAGCAAGAGGAATTCCTATTTCATCAGCTCTAGCATATCTTTTACCAATTGTTCCAACCGCATCATATTCAACTGTAAAACCAGCCATTCTTAAGTTTTCAGTTAATTCTTCTGCAATTTCACGAGGGCCTTCCTTGTTTACAAGTGGGAATATTCCAAGTTGTACTGGAGCTACTGATTTATCGAATTTGAAGTAATCCTTTTCTTCTGTTTCAGTAAATGAATGTAACAAAACAGAGTAAGTTATACGGTCAATACCGAAGGATGGTTCAATTACATGGGGAACAATATTTTCTCCAGTAATTTTTTCTTCAACTTCTTCAAATAGGAGTAAATCTTCAGTTACTTCATATGTTTTGTCCAATTCTATTGTAAATTTGCCTTCGCTTTCAATGGCTTTTTTGATATCTTCAACATCAGCCTCTTCAATGGCCTGTTTTACTTTAGGAGAGTCGCCTTTAAATATAGGTCCGAATTTGGATAAGTTAGGTTTTACAATATTCTTTTTGACAATTTTTGGTTCAGCATATTCAACAAACACGTTCAAATCATCGTTACTGTATTTTGAATGTGATGTTAAATCATAATCTCCCCTGTCTGCTATTCCGATAATTTCAACCCAGCCGTATTTGTCGGTATTTACTTCAACGTCCCAACAGTCGAGTGCATAGTGGGCCATTTCACCGGCTAAATGTTGTCTGAATCTTAACATGTCTTCAGGAATGCCTATTTCGGTTAAAAATTTACGTGCTAAATATAACTGATAGATTAACATTTCGTTGGCAACAATTCCTTTGTCAAGTGCTTCACGTGCTGTGATTTCCAGAGGTTCCAAATTATTTTCCTGAACTTCCTGTGAATTTAAGCGTAAGACTGCATCTTCAATCTGTGAAAATTTAGGATGGGTTTTGTTTTTAGGGTTTAAAAATATTTCTGCTTCTGCTTGTGTGAATTCCCTAAGTCTGATAACTCCCTGTCTTGGTGAAATTTCATTTCTGTATGCTTTTCCAAGTTGAACTGCACCAAATGGAAGTTTTCCTCTGAAAAATCTTTCTAATCTTTTAAATAAAATGAAAATTCCCTGTGCTGTTTCAGGTCTCATATAACCTACTTTATCTCCTTTGGCACCGATTTCAGTTTTAAACATCAGGTTGTAATTCCAGATGTTGGATAATTTGCCTCCGCATTCAGGACAGGTAATGTTATTGTCAATTACGATTTGGTCCAGCTCTTCATTTTCAAGGCTTTCCACATCTTCACCGATAACCTCTTCAATAATGTGGTCTGCTCTGAAAACCTCTCCGCATTGTTCACATTTACACATTGGGTCTGTAAAGTTATCGACATGTCCTGACGCTTTAAGAACTTCTTTCGGCATTACGGTTGGGCCTTCAATTTCATAAAATCCTTCACCGGATACGTATTGTTTTCTCCATTTTTGCATGATGTTATTTTTTAGACTTGCTCCGAGAGGTCCGTAGTCTGTAAAACCGGATACTCCAGAGTAAATTTCAAAAGAAGGCCATAAAAATCCTCTTTTTGCACTGATATTTGACATTTTATCATGATTCATAAATATTATCTCCAATTATTTTTCAAGTTCATAATCTAATTTAATTCTACTGCTTTCCGGGCTGGTCTGGCCCATATATTTGCTTTTTCTACTTGGGTGTCCGTAAGGTATTTCAGAAGGTGATGTCATTGTTTCAAAAACAATCTGACATACTCTTTGACCAGGATAAAGCGCTACAGGCATTGCGCCTATGTTGGATATTTCCAATGTGATTTTTCCTTCAAAACCAGGGTCAATGAATCCTGCTGTAACGTGCATTGTTACACCTAATCTCCCCATACTTGAACGGCCTTCCACTCTTGCAACCAAATCATCAGGTATTTTAACATACTCTAAAGTGGTGGCCAATGCAAATTCATTGGGGTGTATGATAAACGCTTCGCCTTTCTCAACAGTGGTCGATTCCATATATGAAGCTATTTCTTCTTCATCGTTGGGATCGATAAAAGGTTTTCTGATAACTTTAAATACTTTGAATTCATCTCCTAATCTCATATCAACAGAAGATGGCTGTATCTGTTTTTCATCTTGAAGAGGGTCAATGGATATCTTGCCTTCTTCCAAATATTCTTTTATATCTTTATCGCTTAAAATTGCCATTTTTTCACACAAGTAAATTAATAAGTATTATAAATCTTTGATTTCTATTAAATCATCCAGTCTATTGACTACATTGTCAATGGTTTCGCTGGTGTAGTCTATTGTAATTGCATCGAATTTGCATGCATTAACACAAAGGCCACAACCTCTGCAGATGTCATGATTGATAGTTATCTTATTGTCTTCAATATCAATCGCCTGGAACATACAAACGTCATCTAAACATTTTTTACATAGTTTACATTTGTCCTCATGAAGTTTAACGCTCACACCATCAAGCTTTTCCAGTTTGGAACTGATATCTCCATGTAAATTCGGATAAACTTTCCATAAACAGCAGCATGGACAGCAATGACATATTGTTAAAAGACCTTTTCCTGGTCTTACATTCATCCAAACGGTATCAATTTTATTTCTTCCGATAATGTGGCTTAATCCGGCAGCATCAGCTTTGTCAATATGGGCTAATGCCTCTTCAACAGTTGCCTTATGGCTTATGTTTTTAGAAATCTTTCGGGTGGTAGGACCTAGGAATATGCATCCGATGTCTTGAGGATAATCCTGACAGTTGTTGGATGTTCTGCAAAGACATGTGTCCATTATTACAATGTCGTCGCTTCGGCGAATCACATCTTTTATAACTTCAGTCGGCAGGAATTCAGAGCCTTCCGATTCTATTTTCTTGTTAATGTTGATTGTATTTGGAACAACAATGATTTCATCATCTTCAAAAAGCATTTTGTCAATAATTTTTTTATATGCCTTTGATTTTTTTGTTATTTCAGCAATCCAAAATCTCCAATTGAAGATATATTTTAGGATAAATGTGCTGATTTCCGCAAAGCTGATTTTTCTCATTGTTCACCTAATTTCATTTTCAATCGTCTTAATATACCTTTAAAGGTATGTGCTTCTCGTCCTGTAATGAATGCTCTTGAAATTATGTTGTTAAATGTTTTAATTCCATTTCGTTTCTTATGGTCCGGTATGTCTAAAGAATCAATCAATTCTTTCATATCCTTTACCAAATATTCCTTTTCCAATTCTGAACTTTCATCAAGTCCCTGCACGCCGTATTCATGCTTATTTTTGAATAATTCATAGAATATAATTGCAGCTGCATGTGAAATGTTCATTATCGGATAAGTTGGATCTGTTGGAATGGAAACACAAATGTCACACTCTTCAATTTCCTTATTTGTTAGTCCATTTCCTTCTCTTCCAAATAAAATAGCTATTTTATTTGAAACGTTCATTGATTTGCCAAGTTCTTCCGGTTTAAGGGGAATTCTTGACAGGTTGTAACTTCCTCCAGCCATTCCGGTTGAAGCAACTTTAAAATCGATTCTTTGTGACTGATAAAAATCGTTTAAAGTAGGGAATATCTTGGCATTCTCAACAATGTATTTTCCGTGAGTTGCCTGATAGTATGCCTCGTTGGTCAATGTTGGAGGGTTAATCAATACCAAATTTTTCAATCCGAAGTTCGCCATGGTTCTTGCAAGAAAACCAATATTTCCAGGAGTTTCACATTCAACAAAAACAATGTAGATATTTTCCTTAAAAAGGCTGATTTCTTTTTCTTCCTGTTCTCTTGTAAGTTTTGCTCTTGCAGTCCCTCTGGATTGCACTTTGGATTTTGCTTTTTTTGTCGAAGTTGATTTTTTCTCACTGTCACTTTCCTCTTTTTTTTCAGGTGAACTCATGGATGTAGTTTCAACTACTTGCTGTTCACTAACGGCAGTGTCTCCTATTTTAATCAACTCCTATTTTATTCATTCATAAGCTTTAGATAATAATTCAAGAATATGCATGGATTTAATGTCTTCACATCCTATCGCATTTAAACCGTCCTGCAAGTTCAACTCACAAAACGGACAGATCGTAATGACTGCATCAGCACCGGTGTCCTTAATCATTTTAGCTTTTGATTTGGACAATTCAAGTGCGATTTCAGGTTTTCCGGATTTAATTCCGCCACCTGCTCCGCAGCATTGACATGGATAAAGCATCTCTTTTAATGTAATGCCGGGGATTTTTTCAATGATGTCTCTTGGTGCATCCTTAATTCCCTGTCCTCTGCCCAAATGGCATGGGTCGTGATATGTAACAGTCATATCAACTTCTTTTAATTTGGTTTCGTCAAGTTTATCCACTAAAAACTCACTGATGTCCATTACATTTAATTTGGAACCAAATTCAGGGTGATTGTTTTTCAAAGTGGATCCGCAACCTGAACAGATTGTTATGATTGTATCATAATCTTTAAAGACTTCTTTATTTTTATCAACAAGCTCCTGGACGATGTCTGTCTGTCCGGTTCTTAAGAGTGGAGAACCACAGCAAACCTGACCTTCGGGAACATCAATGTCGATTCCATTTTCTTTTAATACGTCCACTAGCATTTGTCCAATTTCAGGGAATTTGTAATCCACCATACATCCGGTAAAGAATGCGATTTTTGAGCCAGTGTAATTTTCTGTCTGTTCGATAAATGAGGGGTCATCGGTTTTAACAGACCTTCCGGTTTTTAAAATGTTTTCTTTAAATGCGACATGCTCAGGAAGCGGTCCTGAACCGTTTTCAACGGCAATTGCTCTCATCTTTTCGATTGCATCACCAAATGTGTTGATGTTTTTAGGACATACTGCCAAACATTTGCCGCAACTTGTACATTTGTATAAACCTTCATCCAATGCTTCTTTCAATCTGTCGAAATTGTCTCTTGGGTCACTTTCGAATTTGCGCATATACCTCATCAGATAAGGTCCGCCAAATTCTTCTGTTGCTATATTTACGACAGGGCAAGTTGATAAACATGAATAACATTCGATACAGCTTCTAACTTTCTTGGTATCTGCTGAATCATCTTTTGTAATTGAGGTATCTATAGTATCGCAGTGGTGATCACATTGAAGGGACAATTCTAAATCTTTCACTTTTGCTTCGATACTTGATTTATCCACAATTAGGTCTTTAATGACTGGGAATTTAAGAGGTTCTATTATAGCTCCGTCCTTGATTTCTTTTTGACATGCGAGAGCCCCATTTCCTTTAAACAATATTCCGCATGAACCGCATTGGCCTGCTCTACAGGAACTTCTAAAACTGATGTCAGCATCATACTTTTCATTAATGGCCTGCAGTGCATCAAGAACTTTCATGTGAGGTGTTTTTTCTATTTCATAACACTCCAAATGGGGTTCTTTATCAGTTTCTCTGTTAAATCTTGAAACATAAACTTTAATCATCATTTCCCTCCAATATTGTAAACAGCATATAAAATATTATAATATAATATTTGTATCATAACAAATATATTATACTTACTATCATTGAATGATTTTTCATGTTTTTGTTAGACTTTGTAAAAAAAAGTTTTAAACCTATTGAAAAATGAAAAAAATTAAAAAATAAAAAAAGGAGAAGAATTTATTCTATAAGAAATTCTTCTATAATACCTTCACCGGTAGCGGAAATAAATACTGTGGCGTTATCGGTAGCGTAGTGGAAAGAGTGTGTGTCACTATTGTACATACCTTCGATACCTTTTATGGTTTTATTTTCATAACCTGGTTCTTCATTTAGTTTCACACCTGTAATGTCTCCTCCAAATACGTTCACGTTGAAAATAATTTTATTTTTCCCATCACTATATTCTCTAACATATGTTGTACCGGTTGAACTTTCTTTTTCTTTTGCCTGGGAAGTATCTTCTGTATATCCGTCAGGAATATTGAATTTTTCACTTCCAATGGTTACTTCTGCTGCAGATACTACTCCTAGGAATGTAACTGCAACTAATAGTATTACTAATACTCCGATTAGTTTTCCATGTCTCATTTTTTTTCACCTTTTAATTTTTGTTAATTTTTGGAGTTGCGTTGATGGAATACTTGATTTCCATTCTCATCAAGTATATCAAATTCAACTTCCAAAATTCTTTTATCTGAACGATAATCAATAATGATCAGTTTGCCATCATCATCTTCAGAAACGTTGTTCATTTTATTTGTTGATTCTCCAATCACGTTTCCGGATTCATCATAATATTTTGCATTTATCGTATAATCGTCAAAGTTATCGGGTTCTGTGTATAATTTAGCCCAAATCTTACAGTGAGTACTATTTAAACGCTGTTTGGTTGTAGTCATTTCTAATGTATTTTTAGGAGCTTTCTTATCCAAGTGTGTTCCCTCATTGTCTTTGACAATCATGTAATCATCACCAACGATGTCAAAAAAGTGTGTTGAGACAATATATGCCCCAATAGCCAAAACGAAAATGACAACTAAAGCAATGATAATTATTTTAAAATTTTTACTTATTCTATAATTTTGATTTGAATTTCCTGAAGTGCTTTTAGCGGGTTTTGTATCAGGTTTAACTTCAGGAGTTTCTTCTCTTTTTTCAATACTTTCATAGTTACTTGTAATTTTTGGATTATCAATTTTTTTGTCCACTAAATTTCCAGCATCCACAACCAGATTTTTGAAATAATTTTCAGGGTTAGGATATGCATCCAACCAATGAACATCAGATAAATGTTGCGGTTTGAATGAGTCGTCTATCCTAAATGATAATATTGGAATGCTTTCAGACAATGCCAAATCAGTTTCTGTTTCGACATATTTGGATTTAACACTGTCTTTTGAAGAAATCAGTACAACACATTTTGAATTTTTAATTGATTCTGTAATTCGCCGTACCGTATCATTAACAGTATAATCCCGTTTCTTAAACCAGCATTTGATCTCATTTTCTTCAAGTACATGACAAACGGCTTCAGCAATCTTTTCATCTTCATCATTGTAACATAAATAAACATCATTTTTCTTATCAGACATCTCAGCAGTTTTATTTAACAATTTTTGAGTATCTTCCAATAAGACATCATAATATTCATCAGTATTTGGAAATGCTTCAATTGCAGGTTTGTCTTTTAGGTAAAATTGAAGTTTTCCTTCAAGTTTGGAATCATCTATATTAAAAATGATTATTTCTACATTTGAAGAAAAAGCAATGTCCACTTCAGTTGTTACAAACATTGATTTTACAGCATCATTTGAACAGACTAAAACCATGCATTTTGAGTCTCTGATTGCATTTGAAATGGTCTTGACACTGTCTTTTTCGCTGTCATAATCTCTTTTTTTAAACCAGCACTTTATGCTGTTGTTTTCAAAAAGGTTTTTGATATGCTCAGCGACACCTTCATCTTCAGGCGTATAACAAATAAATACATCATTTGTCATTATAAATCACCATATTCGTTCATTATTGAATTAAATAAGTCGTCATCATCACTTACGCTGTTCATAATGGTTTTTCTAAATGAATAATCTTTTCGTATTACTAAAACAAAGATTATTGCTATAACCCAAAGTATAATAATTGCATTTTGAGATGCTGCCAGTTCATTTAAGTGGAAAATGCCTCTGCTTCCAATGAAATAATAAAAAATCCATAATCCCAATGGAACAATTGAAATTATTCCTTGAATGGTTATTTTTTTCATTTTTGCAGAAAGTCCCATATATATTAGTCCAATTGAATATAATGGAGTAAACATGAAAATTAATGATTTCCATTCATTTTTGGCGGAAATCTGATTGAATTCACCATTTTTAGCTTTTTCCATTACATTTTCATCAATTTTTGGATTTATTTTTTCAATTCCAATTAATTTTGATGCATCACTGACCAATGTTTTAAAAACTTTTTCAGGATGAGGGAATGCTTCCAGCCAATGATTGACTTTCAAAAAGTATTCCAAATCATCATGAGGCATTGATTCATCAATCTTGAAAGAGAGTATAGGTTTGTTATTTGAAAAGGCAATATTTATCTCATTGTTTACAAACTGTGAGCCTTGAGAATTGGTTGAAAATACAAGAACCACTATTTTTGTTGAAGTAATGGCATCCATTATCTCATCAGCATAAGCTTTACCGGCTGTAATGTTTCTTGGTGCAATCCAACATCTGATGTTGTTTTCCTCCAATGTGTGGCAAATTGCATCGGCAGTAATCTTGTCTTTACTGGAATAACTGATAAAAACATCGTGAGCCATATTAATTACCTCCTCCAGTTGAGCTTAAAATAAAACTGATCATATAATCAATGTTTCCACCATTTACTTCAATAATTTCAGGATTGCCTTCAATATCAGCATAACTTCCGCCGAGTGAATCTGTAGGTACAATAACTCCATAATTCAGGTCTTTTTTCGCAATAAATGAATGTGTACTATTATATTTCATTTTCATAACGCCTGAATGATCTTTAGCAATATTTTCTTCATAATCGGATGCATCCAATGTTGTCTTTTTAAGTTCAATATTATGGGCTTTATGGTTACTGGTGACTGTTAATGTGGTATCAGTAACGCTACATTCGGAATCGTCTTGAATAAAAAAGGTATGGCCTTCCCAAGTAACTTTATCTTTGTGACTTGAAGATTCAAATGATACCGTACTCATTGCAACCGTTATAAAAACAACAATTAATGAAACAATTATGAGTATGTTTATTATCAAATTTTTATCTAAATTTTTCAACTGCAATTTAAACACCAATTATTCAGTATTTAATTTTAAAATATACTATTAGTTTGTTTATGTAAACATATATAGTTTTGCTAATTTTAATCAAAATTGTTTTTTAACTATATTTTGGTTTAGTTTTTTGGTTATACATCATATTTTGTTCATTTTAGCATTTCATAATTGATATGATGTATAAATATTTCTTTTTTCACAAAACTAATGGTGATTTTTTGATTAGATTTTCATTGTTTGTTTATTGATACATTTTTTAAATGATTTTTTTTCAAATGGATATATCTAAACTATTGTTATTTATGAATATAGTTGAAAAAATGGATGATTATAATAATACTTTAAATATTTTATTTTACAATAGTTAATATTGTATTAATGATTATTTTGAGGAAAATATAATGAATTTAAAAGAATTAGTTACAGGAGTTGCAGGTGAAAAACAATTTTTGCTTGGTAACGAAGCGGCTGTAAGGGGAGTTATAGAAGCAGGCGTTTCTATTGCAGCTACTTATCCCGGAACTCCTTCATCAGAAATTGGAAATGTACTTTCAGTATTGGCAAAAGATGCCAATATTTACTTTGAATTTTCTACTAATGAAAAAGTCGCAATGGAGGTTGCAGCTACTGCAGCGGCTTCAGGACTTAGATCATTTACTTTTATGAAGCATGTAGGTATGAATGTAGCTAGTGATTCATTTATGACAACTGCATATTCAGGTGTCAATGGAGGAATGGTAATATTGTCAGCCGACGACCCATCCCTTTTTTCATCACAAAATGAACAGGACACCCGTAATTATGCAAGATTGGCTAACGTACCTGTTTTAGAGCCTTCAAACTGTCAAGAAGTAAAGGACATGGTTAAATATGCATTTGATTTGTCTGAACAATTTAATTTGCCCGTAATTGTCAGGACAACCACACGTGTATCCCACATGAGGGGTGTTGTCGAATTTGGAGATGTCATGGACAACTCATCAAATAACGACAACCACTGGAAGAGAGGTCACTTCAAAAAGGACCCTTCAAAATATGTTCCAGTTCCGGCATTTGCAGGAGATATGCATGTGAGGTTATGGGATAAGATTCACAAAATTGAAGATTTAACCAACAAAAGCGAGTTAAACTCAAAAATCACATTCGCTGATGATAAAAAGTACGGTTTAATCGCTTCAAGCAGTGCATATAACTATGCTCATGACGTTGTCAAATTCAATGATTTGGATGTTGATATCCTTAAATTAGGATTTTCATATCCTTTCCCACAGGATTTGGTTGCTGAATTTTTAAGCGATTTGGATGAGGTTTTCATTGTTGAGGAAGTTGATCCGATTATAGAAAAGGATGTTTTGGCAACAATAGGAGCTAAAAACCTTGGTGTTGCAGTGCATGGTAAACTGGATGGAACATTCCCTCTTTTCCATGAATTCAACTCAGATGTTGTTGGTGAAGGCCTAAACAAAATATTAAACTTCATGGAAACTGAAACTACCAATTATTCCTCAAGTTTGGAAAAACTGGAGGGTGATATCCCTAACAGGGCTCCGGTTTTATGTGCAGGATGTCCACACAGGGCAATGTATTACGGAATAAACAAGGCAGTTGAGGAGCTTGGCCTAAAACTTGATGATGTCGTATTTGCATCAGATATCGGATGTTACACATTAGGTATAAATCCACCTTACAACTGTGCAGATTACTTGCTGTCAATGGGTTCAAGTGTTGGTGACGGCTGTGGATTTTCAGTTTCAACAGACCAGAAGGTAGCCAGTTTCATAGGAGATTCCACATTCTTCCACAGCGGTATTTCACCATTAATAAACGCAGTTCACAACAAGCATAATTTTGTCCTGACTGTTTTGGACAATAGGATTACTGCAATGACAGGTGGTCAACCTAATCCTGGAATTCCAGTTGATGGAATGGGGGATGAGGCTCCTGAAGTGTCAATCCGTAAATTGGCTTTGGCCTGCGGATGTGATTATGTGCGTGTAATAAATCCGTTCAATTTGGAACAGGTTATAAAAACTTATAAGGAAGCGTTTGAACGTGAAGATACTGCAGTAATTATTTCAAAAGCACCATGTACATTGATTAAAGGTTTAACTAAAAAACCTCCGGTCAGTTTCATAGAAAGTAATTGTAACAATTGTGACAAGTGCGTAAGTGAACTTGCATGTCCTGCAATTTCAAAAATAAACGGAAAAATTACCATTGATAAGTCACAATGTGATGGATGTAACGTGTGTATTCAAGTTTGTAAGTATGGTGCGCTTGAGGCAGGTAGGTGAGAAAATGGATAATCATTATTGTATTTATATTTGTGGCGTAGGAGGTCAGGGAATTATTAAAACTTCCACAATCATCGGTGAAGCTGCAATGAATCAGGGTTTGGATGTGGTCATGAGTGAAATCCATGGTATGTCCCAAAGAGGAGGATCTGTTTCTACAGAGTTAAAAATTGGAGGCTACAACTCTTCAATTATACCGAATAATGGAGCAGACATGTTGCTTGCTTTTGAACCGATTGAAACAATCAGGGGTCTTGATAAGGTAAACTCAGAAACTAAAATAGTCTACAATACTCAGCCGATTGTTCCGTCATCTTCCGACAAGCCATATCCAAGTGTTGACGGCATCACTAAAACATTAAAGGAAAACTTCAAGCATGTTCTTCCAATTGAAGGAACTAAACTCGCAATTGAAGCTGGAAGCGTTTTAGCGTTAAATATGGTTCTTTTAGGTGCTGTTACTGCTGATGATAAGTTTCCATTAACCAAAGAATCAGTAATTGATGCAATGAAAAATAATTTAAAACCTAAATTCCATGACATGAATTTAAAGGCTATTGAAAGTGGGTATAATTCAATCAAAGGTTAAATTATAAATAGTATTTTCAATATACTTAATACTAGATAATGAGTTGTGGTTATTATGGCTTACAAAATTGATAATGCTATTGTAAAAAAGGATATTGCAGGTAATTTAACATTAATTGATCCGGATAATGTTTTTGAAGATGAGGATGCGTTCATTGCTGTAAAAAGTGATGATTTAATCACTATTCAACTTTTAATAAATGGAATTTTAAATAATGATTTTAAAAGTTGGAGGGAATTGGGCGTAATTCCTGAAACTGACCCATTAAAAAGTATCTTTGTACGTTTAGGTTATTCAAAAGAAGATATAGCTAATTTACTAAAAGAATTATAGCTATTTTCTTTACTATTTTTTTTTCAAATTTTTTTCAATTGCTTTCAGTACTATTATTGCCTTCATTGTGTAATATTGCTTTGTTGCTGTAAAATTTACTTAGGAAAACCATTTTATTTAAGTTATAATCATTTAATTTTAATATAAAGATTATTATGCTCTGTTTTTAAAAATTAAAAATAAGAATGGATTGTAGAAAAGATTTCGCTCTTTTCTATAAACCTTTAATATCGTTTTCATCTAAAATTTTAACATTGCTGTTGGATAATGCTTCGATAGCTTTTTCCATGTTTTCTAATCTCATAACTACAATAGCTTCATCAGTTTTGCTACTTACAAATGCATATAAGTATTCCAAATTGATTCCTTTTTCGTCAAATACTGCTAATGTGGAATTTAATCCATTAGGTTCATCTGGAACTGCTAAAATAATTACTTCATTTTCTTTAACGATAAATCCATCTCTTTCAAGTGCTTCAATCGCTTTTTCATTATCCGAAACGATTAATCTTAAAATCCCATATTTTGTTGTGTCGGCTATTGAAAGTGCACGAATGTTAATATTTTCTTTTGCTAATGTGTCAATAGCTTTTTTAATTCTTCCTTCTTTGTTTTCCACAAAAATTGAAACTTGTTTCACTGCCATTTTATCACCTATCCTAAGTTCCTTTCATCAATTACACGAACAGCTTTACCTTCACTTCTTGGAAGTGATTCCGGTTCACAAATGGTTACATCAACTCTTAGTCCTGTTTCTGATCTGATGGATGCCTGAATCTGTTTTTCGACCTTTTCCATTTCTTTCATTTCGTCGGAGAACAATTCTTTTGAAGCTTCAACTTTCACTTCAACCTGGTCCAAAATATCAGGTCTTGTCACATGAATCATGTAGTTAGGACTAACTCCATTAATTTTAAGCAATGCTTTTTCGATTTGGGATGGGAACACCATAACCCCTTTGATTTTAATCATGTCATCGCTTCTTCCGGTGATTCTTGTCATTCTGACTGTTGTTCTTCCGCACTCACATTTCTCACAGATGAGTGATGTTAAATCTTTTGTTCTAAATCTTAAAATAGGCATTCCGGTTTTTGTAAGAGATGTTAGGACAAGTTCTCCTTTCTCACCGTAATCCAGTGTCTCACCGGTGTCTGAATTGATGATTTCTGGATAGAAATGATCATCCTGGATGTGCATTCCGTTTTGCTGGTCGCATTCCTGTGCAACACCAGGACCCATAACTTCGGTTAGTCCGTAAATGTTGTGTGTTTTTATTCCAAGGGATGATTCTATTCTTTTCCTCATTTCATCAGTCCACATTTCAGCTCCATGAATTCCTACTTTCAAATTGAGTTCATCTAAGCTGATTCCTGCCTTTTCTCTTGACTCTCCAAGATACATTGCATATGATGGTGTACAGGTCAATATGTCGGTTTGAAAATCAATCATTGTTGAAAGCTGTCTTTGGGTGTTTCCGGCTGAAATCGGTATTGTGATAGCACCCATTTTGTTTCCACCATGGTGAATTCCAAAACCGCCTGTAAATAATCCGTATCCGTAAGCATTTTGAATTATATATTCTTTTTCAGCTCCGGCCATTTTTAGTCCACGTGCAATGCATTCTCCCCAAATGTCCAAGTCATTTTGGGTATATGCAGTAACGGTTGGTTTTCCGGTTGTTCCTGAAGATGCATGTACTTCTACAATTTCTTCACGTGGAACTGCAAGTAATCCTAATGGGTATGCTTCTCTTAAATCAGTTTTTGTTGTAAATGGAATTTTTTCGATATCTTTTAATGTTTTAATATCTTCTGGTTTAAGACCTGCTTCATCAAATCTTTTTTTATAAAATTCAACGTTTTCATAGGCTAGTTTAACAGTTTTTTGCAGCCTTTCAAGTTGAATCTTTTCTTTTTCCTCTTTATCCATACATTCGGCTTTTTCATTCCAAAACATAGTATCCCTATTTTAATGATTTTTCTTTCAATGTTTAATTATGATGTTTCTTTCATATAAAGTTTATAATAATGTTTAATTTTTCAGCAGAGATTTTGTTTTGTTGTCTATATTCCGAATGCAATATTGCTCTAAACTCGTTATTTTATAAATTAAAAGCAATATTTACTTTATTTTTTTAATAAACTATTTATAATCCTTTTTTTATAAATTTAACTGGTGATTAATATGGATTCAAAGATTAATCGTGGAAGAATGGAATTTAGCGATGAAAATTATGAAAAGGCATTGCTGTATTTTGATGCAGTTGATGAAAGCGATGAGGATTATGACTTTGTTTTGATTTTTAAGATTACATGTCTGATGGAACTTGAAAGGTATGACAAGGCATTGTTTCTAATTGATTCTCTTTTGGGGGAGGAACCTGATAATGAACTTCTGATGTATGAAAAAATCAGATGTCATATTGCATTGTCCGAAAAGGTTGAAGCCTTGGATACATTAAAGAAATTTGAAAAAATCATGGCAAGTGATGATAAGAGGATGATGCTGGATGCTGCTAGATTTTATAAGATATTGGGTGATTTTAAAAATGCTTTAAGGTTTTGCAATATGGCTCTTGAGGTTGATGAAAACTTTGAAGATGCACTGTATGAAAAATCCCTGATTGGATTGTCCTTAAACAATGATGATATTATCAATAATTGTGCAGATAAACTTCTGTTAATAACTGGTGGTGATAAATACAGGATTCTGCCGGTATTTTACTTGAAATTGTATTCCGGGAAATTCAGGGACTGTGTTGAAATTGTTGATGAGTTGGGAAGTGAGATTAAGGATGAAACACGTATCATGATTCAATCGGTTATTTATAGTCAGTTGTGTGAAAGTTTGGGTGTCAATATTCATCTCGTTGATGGTGAGGATATTGGCATTGGTGATGCTATTGAACTGTTGCTTGATTATAAGGAAAATGGAACTGATCATGGCATTGTCAATGATATTGGTTTTATAATAATGTGAATGTACAAAAAAGTACATTAATGTACATTAGTAGTAATGTTTATATAATGTCTCTATTAAAATAATTAATGTAAATATTATTTAGTTAATATTTTAGAGGTAATTATTTATGGACGTTATGATTTTAGCAATTGTATTTATAATCTACATATTTGCTCTTGTTTTTGTAGGTTATTATGCATACAAAAAAACTAATTCCTCTGAAGATTTTATGATAGCCGGTAAGGATACACACCCATTTATCATGGCGATGAGTTATGGTGCTACTTTTATTTCGACAGCCGCTATTGTAGGTTTTGGAGGAGTGGCAAGTGAATATGGGATGAGTGTTTTATGGTTAGCATTTTTAAACATTATCATTGGTGTATTCATAGCATTTGTATTTTTAGGAAAAAGAACTCGTAGAATGGGTCATTCATTGGGCTCATTAACATTTCCGGAGTTTTTAGGAAAACGTTTTGACAGTAAATTCATTCAATATGCTTCCGGATTAATTATTTTCTGTGCAATGCCGATTTATGCTGCGGTAGTATTGATTGGAGCTGCAAGATTTTTAGAATCTTCACTATTAATTGATTTCAGTATTGCACTATTAATCTTATCAATAATTATTACATTTTATGTACTGTTCGGTGGAATCCGTGGTGTAATGTATACAGATGCCCTTCAGGGAACCATCATGGTTGTTGCAATGGTATTCCTGCTTGTATTTGTATATTGGTTGCTTGGAGGAGTGGATACTGCAAACACTGCTCTGACTAACATGGTTAACCTTTATCCTGCAGATGCCCTGGCAACGGGCGGTACGGGCTGGACATCGTTTCCGGAGTTTGGAACTCCATTCTGGTGGTCCTTAGTTTCATCCACTCTTATTGGTGTAGGTATTGGTGTACTTGCTCAACCGTCATTGATTGTAAGGTTCATGACTGTTAAATCAGACAAAGAATTAAACAGGTCTGTTTTAATTGGAGGTATTTTCATTGCAATCATGCCAACAACCGCATACATCGTAGGATCACTTTCAAATGTATATTTCCTTGATAAAGTGGGAAAGATTGCAGTTGATGTCGTTGGAGGAAACATCGACAAGGTTATTCCAACATTCATTACAATGGCCCTGCCTGAATGGTTTGTATATATTTTCCTGCTTTCTTTAATCGCAGCTGCAATGTCAACAATATCTTCACAATTGCACACTCAGGGAACCGCTTTTGGTGTGGATATTTATGCAACTTTAAGAGACAAATCCAAACAAAAACTTGATCAGGTTTCAATTTCAAGAGTAGGTATTTTGATAGCTATTATTTTAGCATTGGTTATGGCATATTCACTTCCTGGAAGTGTGGTTGCGCTTGGAACAAGCTTGTTCTTTGAAATTTGTGCAGCAGCGTTCCTTCCTGTATTTTTAGGAGCACTTTACTGGAAAGGAATTACAAGACTCGGAGCCATTGCAGGAATAGTATCCGGAACATTTGTAAGTCTGTTCTGGTTGATGTTTGTATTCAAAAAGACTGCAGTTGGACTCGGAATCTGTAAATTCATTTTAGGTGTAGAAACAATCTTGCCTGCAGCGCCATGGCCATTTATTGATGTAATGCTGATAGCTGTACCTGTTTCAGCAATATTTACAATTGTTGTAAGTTTGCTTACAAAACCTCCAGCTCAGGATGTTGTAGATAAGGCATTCGAACAAATTGATGCAAGGAGTGATGCATAATGACAGTTTTGGGAATTGCTGATCCCTGGATTTGGGGAGTATATCTCGGAATAATATTATCCACACTTTTATGTGTCGGTTATGGTATTATAAATTGGAATAAAGGAGATTAATCCTTTTTCTATATGAAGGAACTTTTTCCTTCTTTATTTTTTTTTTGATTCGGACTTATTTTTTAACAGTTATTTTATATATGGATAATGATAATTATATCCTATGAAAAGTTTATTCGACAATTTTGGAAGAATTGGAAAAAACGATCCCGAATTTCATGAAATTTTCAGAAATTTTGCATTCGGAGAAGTTTTTGAATATTCCACATTAAGTGAAAAAGACAGTATTTTAGTGATTCTGGCATGTTTGATTGCTGCCCAGTCTCCAAAAGCTTTTAAAAAAATATTGATGAGTGCATTGGATAAGGGTGTCACTCCCATTGAAATAAAGGAAGTGCTGTATCAGTCAGTTCCATATGTGGGTTTTGCAAGGGCGCACAATTTCTTTGGAGTAGTCATAAAAGTATTTGACAAAAAGGGCATTGAATTGCCTCTTGAAGGACAGTCAAATACCAATCCTGAAAACAGGCATGAAAAAGGTCGTGAAATACAGGAAAGTTATTTTGGGGCTGAAAATATTGAAAACATGAGAAATTCCACTCCTCAAGACCAGCAGCATTTTAATAGGTTTTTAGAAGGTTTCTGCTTTGGGGATTTCTACACAAGAAATGGTCTTGATGATCAGCAGAGAGAATTGATAACATTCACTTTCATAGCAACAATCGGGGGCTGTGAAAATCAGTTGAGGGGCCATACCCAAGGAAATCTGGCAGTGGGCAATTCCAAAGAAAAGCTGATTTCTGTTTTAACAGTAATTTTGCCTTATATAGGTTTTCCAAGAACTCTTAATGCTTTGGCAATTATAAATGAAATTTGTAAATAGGGATAGTATGATATATAAATGTACAATTTGTGGCCATATACACAATGAAGAAGCGACAGGCGTCTTATTAACTGAACTGGATGCTTGTCCTATCTGTAAACAGGATATTTCAAAGTTTGTTGAAGTTGAAAACTCAAAATCAACGGAAAACATTGAGATAAAGAATGCACAATTGGCCTATGATAAGAATTATGCAAAATCAGACAAGGACATCAGGGCAATGGATGCAATTCATCAAATGGCAATGACTGGTGAATCAATAGTCTCTGCAATGTATACTGAACTTCCAATGCCTAATTGGGATGATATTCTTCTTTTGGGATGTCAATTAAATCCCCAACCTTTGGAAAGTGACGTTGAAGTGAATGCCCGTACTGTCATAGGTAGAAATGCCAAAAAGCCATTGGTCATTGAAAGTCCGATATATATAACTCATATGTCTTTTGGAGCCCTTTCAAGAGAAACAAAGATTGCACTTGCCAAGGGCAGTGCTGCCATTAAAACAGCTCAATGCAGTGGTGAAGGTGGAATTTTAGCTGAAGAGATGGAAAATGCATATAAATATATCTTTGAATATGTTCCAAACAGATACTCTGTCAATGAGGAGAATCTTAAAAATGCAGATGCCATAGAGATTAAAATTGGTCAGTCAACCAAACCAGGTCTTGGAGGTCAGCTTCAGGGTGAAAAGGTAACTTCTGAAATTGCCGAAGTTAGAGGCAAACCTTTAGGTGAGGATATTCACTCCCCAGCCACAATTCCCGGTATTACAACCAAAGATGATTTAAAGGAATTGGTGGATGAGTTAAGGCAACGTTCACAAGGCAGGCCGATTGGTTTGAAATTTGCTGCCGGAAGGATTGAAGATGATTTGGAATATGTGCTGTATGCCGGGCCTGATTTCATAACCATTGATGGCAGGGGCGGATCTACCGGTGCAAGCCCACAGTTGATAAGGGATTCCACATCAGTTCCAACAATCTATGCTCTTTCAAGAGCCCGCAGGTTTCTCGATGAGCATGGAAGTGATATTGACTTAACAATCACAGGCGGATTGAGAGTATCATCAGACTTTGCAAAGGCTTTGGCTATGGGTGCCAATGCTATTGCAATCGGTACTGGAGCCATGATTGCAGCTGCCTGTCAGCAGTATAAAATTTGTGATACTGGTGATTGCCCTGTAGGTGTTGCAACTCAGGATAGTGAGCTTAGAAAAAGATTAAAAATAGATGTTTCTGCAAAACGTGTTGAAAACTATTTGAAAGTATCAACAGAAGAGTTAAAAACATTCGCCAGAATTACTGGTCACAATGATGTTCATGATTTAAATATTGATGATTTGTGCACCATTAACTCTGAAATATCTGATTATACGGATATAAAGCATGTATGATTTGAATATTATTCATATTCAAATTTATATGTTATTTCAACTTCTAATTGGTTTCTGATTTCGGCGGTTGCATTATCAATGTAGAAAACGCCGAGTTCCAATCCCATTTCTTTAAAAATTTTTCCAACTTCAGGCAATTCATCAAATGCTCTTTGGACAATTTTATCATTTTTAACAATTTTTGCTGTTCCGTAATATCTTAAGAATTTGTCCCCGTCATATGCGGCAATTTCCACTTTTGGATTTTCCTGAATTTGCTTGAAAACATCTTTAAATGTTCCGGATGTAAAATAAATTTTATCTCCATCTAAATAATGATAACCGAATGGTCTGCATTTTGGTTGATCTCCTTTTGTAGTTGCCAAATAAAAGACTTCAGCTCTTTCTAAAAAATCATCAACAATTTTAATATCTGACATAAATCTCTCCTTACTTTATTTTCTTATGTAGGGGTTAATAAATCTTTTCTTTTTGTTTTAAATCTAACGAACATATTTGATTTTTTGATAATATTTTATCATGTTTTTTTAAAAAACTGGTGTAATTTTAAAAATACAAAAATAGTGTGGTAGCATGGTAGTAAAGTTAGTTAATCTTTGTAAAAAATGAATCGTTATGAAAATATTTATATATCAAGTGTTATAATAAATATAATTACTAATCATAATAATTCAATTGTAATTTAAGATGGGAAATGAGTTGATAATAAGATATTATGAAATGAATATGTAAGTATTCCTTAATTAATATTTTAAATTATTGTAAATTTTTTATATGGTGTTTTGCATCGATATAAATGTTGTTTACAATATGCAACAATGTTATTGTGCTAATTGATGTGTATAAGATTATCTTCGTGTCTTTTTCTAATCTTTGATTATTGTATTTAATGTCTGATTTGTACTTTGTTTAATCTATTAATGAGGAGGAAAACTATGAAATCCATGAAAAAGTTGTTAGTTGTTGCAATTATTGCTATGGTAGTAATTGTTTGTGCAAGTTCAGTAGTTAGTGCTGGTTTCTTCGACTTTTTGAGCGGAACTGATAATAGTCTAAATGGTCAAGAAGTTAATTTAGCTGCTGCTGCTAGTTTAAAAAATGTTTATGATGAAAAATTAATTCCTATGTTTGAAGAAAAATACCCTGGTGTAAAAGTTACTCCAACATACGCTTCAAGTGGGGATTTACAATCTCAAATTGAAAACGGTTTAGGTGCAGATGTATTCATGTCTGCTTCTAATAAACAGATGGACAAGTTAACTGAAGAAGGTTACATTGATAATAATACTAATCTTCAGTTCTTAGAAAATAAAGTTGTTTTAATCGTACCTGCTGACTCAAATTCAACCATTTCTTCATTCGAAGATTTAGCAAATGTTAGCGGCAACATTGCTATTGGTGACCCTGAATCTGTACCTGCAGGACAGTACGCTAAAGAAGCATTAACCAACCTTGGTATTTGGGATGCTGTTGAATCCAAATTATCATTAGGTACTGATGTAACTGCAGTATTAAACCAAGTAGCTCAAGGATCAGCTGAATGTGGTATTGTTTACTCCACTGATGCAAAATCCACTAATGACGTTAAAGTAATTTGTGAAGCTCCTGAAGGTTCTTTAAATACTTCCGTTATTTATCCTGTAGCTATTCTTAAAAATTCAAACAACACTGATGCTGCAACTAACTTTATGGACTTCTTACAAACCAAAGAAGCTAAAGATGTATTTACAGAATACGGATTTACTATTCATGAATAAATTTTAATATCATATAATAGTTAATAATATTAAAGGTGATATTGACATGATGGATTGGTCCCCTATTTTCATCTCAATGAAAACTGCAAGTTTATCAATTTTAATAACTTTTTTTGTTGGGTTGGTTGTTGCTTGGGGTATTGTTAAGATTAAAAATGATACAATAAAAATAGTACTGGACGGTATTTTCACATTGCCGATTGTACTGCCTCCAACTGTAGTGGGGTTCTTTTTATTGTACATTTTTGGTGTTAGAGGACCAATAGGAAAGTTTTTCATTGACTTTTTTACTGTGAAAATTGCATTTTCATGGTCTGCGACCGTTATTGCTGCGGTCGTCATGTCTTTTCCTTTAATGTATCGTTCTGCAAGGGGCGCATTTGAACAAATTGATTCCAATTTATTGGATGCAGGTCGTACATTAGGTATGTCCGAATGGAAAATTTTCTGGAAAATTTTATTTGCAAATGCATTGCCTGGAATTATTAGTGGTGGAATTCTTGCATATGCTCGTGGTTTAGGCGAATTTGGTGCTACAGCCATGCTTGCGGGTAACATTGCAGGTCAAACCAGAACTCTCCCTATGGCTGTTTACTCTGAAGTGGCGGCAGGTAATATGGGAGATGCTTTTAATTATGTAATAGTCATTGTTATCATATCATTTATAGCTATTTTTATTATGGATTACGTTTCCATACGTAAGGAAAAGCAATGGAGATAATTTACTGTTTTTATATGTTGTTGGGGGATGAATGTGGGAAATAAATTATTGAAAGTGGATATCCGAAAGAAACTTAAGGAATTTGACTTGGAAGTTGATTTTGAATTGAAAAATGGATGTTTGGGTATTCTAGGTCCCTCTGGTTGCGGTAAAAGCATGACATTGAAATCCATTGCGGGTATTGTAAATCCTGATGAGGGTGTTATAAGTTTAAGTATTGATGGGGAAACTGTTTATTTTGATTCCAGTAAAAAAATTAATTTAAAACCTCAAAAAAGAAATGTAGGGTACTTATTTCAGAACTATGCACTATTTCCCAACATGACTGTTGAAGAAAATGTTGCTGCGGGACTTTCTAAAAATCAGGATAAGAAAATTGTGTCAGATATGATTAAGCGTTTTCATCTTGAAGGATTGGAGAAAAGATATCCTAGACAATTGTCAGGTGGTCAGCAGCAAAGGGTGGCATTAGCTCGTATATTAGCTTATAGTCCTGATGTTATATTGTTTGATGAACCGTTTAGTGCTATGGACACCTACTTAAAAGAACAGTTACGTATTGAACTGGTTAATCTGCTTAAAAATTTTGACGGATTTTCAATTTTGGTCACTCACGACCGTAATGAAGCATTTCAATTTTGTGACGAACTTATAATTATGGATGATGGTAAAATTATTGCAAAAGGAGGTACTCATGAGATATTTGAGAACCCAAGGAAAGTTCAAATTGCAAGACTTACAGGATGTAAAAACATCTCTAAAATTGAAGTCATTGATGATTATCATCTCAAATCTTTAGATTGGGGAGTTACATTAGAAGTATCTGAAAAGATTTCATCCAACATTACTCACATTGGTATAAGAGCACATGATTTCGCTCCTGCTGAACAGGACGATGTTAATGTGTTGGATACAATGGATTCGGCAATATTGGAAATGCCTTTTCAATGGGAAATAACTCTGCCGAATGGTCTGTGGTGGGAATGTGAAAAGCAGATTCGTGTCCACGAATTTGTGGTTCCGAAGTATATAAAAATCAATCCAAAAAATATAATATTGCTGGAAGAGTAGTTCAATATTTAAAGCAATCTTTTTCGTGATTGTCAATGATTCCAATCGATTCAAGATATGAATAGATTATTGTTGGGCCTACAAATTTCATTCCTCTTTTTTTCAAATCTTTTGAAATTTGCTTTGACAAATCGGATTCTGTTAGATATTCTGCTTTTATGATTTTATCATCGGTAAATGACCAGATATAATCTGAAAAACTTCCAAACTCTTTTTGAATTTCAATAAATATTTTTGCATTGTTGATGGCTGATGTGATTTTACCTTTGTGGCGAATTATTCCTTCGTTATTTCTAAGTTCATCAATTTTATCTTCACTGTAATTGGCTACTTTAACAACATCAAAATCATCAAAGGCATTTTTGAAGTTTTCACGTTTTTTAAGTATTGTAATCCATGAAAGGCCTGCCTGAAATGATTCCAAAACAAGCATTTCAAATAATTCCTTATCGTCATGGGTGGGAATCCCCCATTCCTCATCGTGGTATTTGATGTATATTTCATCATCGTTTACCCAACTGCATCGATTTTTTTTCATAGGAATAATTATTATACTCTTTAATTATATATATTCACAATGAAAACTCAGGGTTGATTAATTGGACCGTGCTTTAAAAAGAAACGGGAATAGTTTGAATGCAGGTTACGAATTCAATATGTAGTAAATGGCCTTGATAAAGATAGAGTATTGTATATTGTATAAAATATCTCACGAATTATATATTGGGGAAAATATACGGATGGAGGATAGAATATGACTAAATTGGGCTTTGGTATGATGAGACTTCCGCTTTTGGATGAAAATGATTTTACAAACATTGATTATGAGCAGGTTAATCAGATGGTAGATAAGTTTATGGATGCAGGTTTCAATCACTTTGATACTGCATATGTTTATCATGAGGGTGTTGGCGAATCCGCATTTAAAAAATGTGTCGTTGACAGATATCCTCGCGATTCATTTAAGATATCAACTAAACTGCCTTTGTTTGTCATTAGTGAAGAATCTCAACTGGAACCTCTATTTGAAGAGCAACTCAAAAATTCCGGTGTGGACTACTTTGATTATTTCATGCTGCATAATGTAAGTGGGTTTACAGAAACTGCCTGGAAAAACGTTGATTTGTATTCATTTATCCAAAAGAAAAAGGAAGAAGGATTCATTAAACATATTGGAATATCAACTCACGGCAATGCTGAATTTCTGGAAGAAATATTGTTTGACCATCCGGAACTCGAGTTTGTATTGCTTCAGATAAACTATCTTGACTGGGAAGATGAGGCAATTGAATCCAGAAAATGTTTGGAGGTTGCAAGAAAATATGAAAAGGCTGTGATGATTATGGAACCTTATAAGGGAGGTTTTCTTGCGGATGTTCCTGATGAAGCTGAAAAAATCATGAAGGAACATAATCCTGATAAATCTGTCGTTTCATGGGCAATGAGATTTGTAGCTAACCTTGATGATGTCTGTGTTGTTTTAACCGGAGCAAGTACGTTGGAACAGCTTGAAGACAATATTGATGAATTTAAAAATGCAGATCCGTTGGATGATAAGGAACTTAAAATTCTTGAGGAGGTTTCTGAAATCATTAACAGCAACATTACTGTTGACTGCACAAAATGCAGATATTGTGTTGATTCATGCTCTGAAGACATTGACATTGCAAAACTGTTTGATTTATATAATAAACATAAGATGCTGGGCCGTGATGACTGGTCACAACCTGGAAACGCATATCTGAATTATTCAAAACTTCCGGATGTGGGAATAGCTTCTGATTGTATAGAATGTGAAGTATGTATTGAGGAATGCCCTCAGCAGATTAATATTCCTGAAGTTTTAAAGGATGTTGCAAAAACATTTGAAACTGAAATTTATGGATTTGACAAATAATCGGAGTTTTAACCAAATTTTAATATATAATTAATAATATATTTAATAACAGTTATTTTATGAGGATTTAATATGATACCTGGTATGAACAAAAAACAAATGAAACAGATGGAAAGGCAAATGAAAAAAATGGGCATGAAAATGGAAGAGCTTGAAGGTGCCCGTGAAGTTATAATCCGTTTTGATGATAAAGAATTGATTATCGATAATCCAAGTGTAAGTTTAATGAATGTAATGGGTCAGGAAACTTACCAGATTGAAGGAAAAGCCCGTGAAGTCGAATTGGAATATGAAGTTGAAATTCCTGATGAAGATATCGAAATGGTAGCCAACAGTGCAAATGTTTCAGCTGACGAAGCAAGGGCAGCACTTGAAGAATGTAAAGGCGATTTGGCAGAAGCTATCATGAAACTAAATCAATAGATAAAATGACAGTAATTGCACATATTTCCGATTTGCATATAAGCAATGCAAGCTTTGATGAAGACATGTTTATGCAGGCAGTAACTGAAATAAACAACCTTCAACCGGACATGATTGTTTTAACAGGTGATATTGTAGAAAATGGTTTATATGTTGAATTCCAACAGGCTACAAGATATTTGTCCATGTTTGAAGCACCATTATTTGCAGTTCCCGGCAATCACGATTCCCGTAATCTTGGTTATCAAAGTTTTGAAGAACTGATTGGTGAGAGGAGTTGGAAACTGACATTGGGTGATGAATTCACAGTCGTCGGTTTGGACAGCAGTTCTCCGGATGAGGACCGGGGCCATATTGGAACCCCCCAACATATGTGGTTGGAACATCAGTTGGATGAATGTGCAATTAAGGATAATTTCTCTATTGTGGCATTGCATCACCATGTTATTCCCATTCCTCAAACAGGTCGTGAACGTAATGTCTTATCGGATGCAGGGGATGTTTTAAAGACATTGACTACTCATGAGGTTGGCATTGTTTTATGTGGCCATAAGCATGTTCCTAACATCTGGAAAATAAATGATACCATTATCGTTAATGCAGGATCTTTGTCTTCAAATAAACTGAGAGGAAAAAATAACAATTCTTATAATGTTTATATCATTTCTGAAGATGAAATAGAAATTTTCTTAAATAATGTTGGTGGAGAAAAATTTTTATTTGGAAAATTTCCAAGAAATACATTATGAAATTAAATTTAAATATATAATCGAATAAATATACTATACTGATTTAAATTTTAGGTGATATTATGAAAGTTGTCGTTGATGCTTCTAATGTGGCTCATTATGTTAAAAATGAAAACGGCCAGCCAAAAATGGCCAATATACTTGCTGCTGTAAAAGCATTAGAAGAAGGTGAAGATGAATTTGTAATTATTGCTGATGCGTCACTTCGTCATGATATTGACGATAAGGAAAAGTTCTTGAAACTGTTGGAAAGTGATAATGTAGAGGAAGTTCCGGCAGGTAACGATGCAGATCATTTTATTTTAGAAATTGCTACTAGTGAAAAAGCAAAAGTATTATCCAATGATAAATTCAGAGATTATGCTGCTGAATTTAGAAATATTTCATCAATGAGAATTCCATTTGTAATCGATAATGGCAGACTCACATTCGGAAAACCTAAAAAACCTAAAAAGGATAAGAATATCCTTCAACACATCTGTGATGAAATCATTAAGGAATTGAACTTTAAAAAATGGGAAATTTATACTGGAAAAGAAGGATTGGAGATTTCCCCTTTAAATATAGCTAAACAAGCTATAATACGTATTGATAATGAGAATAATGCTGAATCAAAACTTGAAAATATTTTCTCAAAAATTCCTATGTTCAATAAGATTGTTGAAATGGTTGATGATGTTGAAATCGCTGCTCCATATGTAATTTTTGTATTGGTTCATCCTAAAGATTATAAACTTGCCGTAAAAAATGCAGGCAATATTTCTGTTACAATTGCTGACAGGTTAGGCCTTGAGAAAAAGCCTTTAATTGCTGTTCGTAATGATTTATTTACCAAACCGGGTAATTTCGAGCTGAATATCCTGCTTGCTGATGAAGTAACAGAAAATGCTCCATATAATATTTTAGTTCGTGTAAGTGCTCATGATGAAGTTTTCATAAAAAGAAACTCAAGAAACATTGCAAGCACTATTGCCGGCAGACTTGGTTCTTGGAAGTTTCCATTTGTCTCAGTCAAACCGGATATGCTTTTAGAAAAGCCGGGTGATTTTGAAATTGAACTAGAGAAAGGAGATGCCTTCGATGACTAGTTTCCTTACTAAGTCTTTAATTAAGTTATTTACAAAACTCACTCCTATCTCAGTTGGAACAAAATTTTTTCCGACCAATAATCTGGAAACAGAATATGTGGAGTTATTTAACTATACTCAAACAATTCTTTTCGAATTGGATAAGGCAGAAATAACTTCAGATACAATTTTACAGAATCTCATTCGTGATGTGGGTGCTGAAAATATTCCTACAGATTACACTTTCCATGAATTGACTCCTGCTGAAAATAAAATTGAGGAATATGCTTTAGTAAGCAATATCATCATGGGTAGTGACCGTTATCTTTATGTTGAACTTCAACACCCTTCTAATTTGATTAATATCTTTGTTAAAATTATCCAAACCGAAAAAGGAGAGATTGTCGAAAAAACAGCAAATGAACTTGTTGCAAAAATGTTAAGTAAAAATGATGCAATTCGTGTAGCTATTGAACTTATCGGAATTGGATTGTCTGAAGGAAATCAGGTCTTTTCAGCTGTTGGAATGACTGGTGCAGCTTCAATTGAAAGGGCAATTCATTATACTCAAAGCATTGGTGCTTTTCCGGGTATTGCATTTACAAAGCTTGGCGGTGAATATGCACTGGTTTTTGATGAGCCGTTTTTACTTAGGGAATCAAGACCTGTGGATTTGGAAAATTATTTGTTCATTGATTTAATAGATTCTACCAAATTCATTGATAAAAATGGTAGAAATCAACTTGTAGACCTTATGACCGGAATTAAAAATTTCATCGAAACAGAGTGTGACGGTGAACTGGAAGGTTATAGGGAAGGTGGGGATGATTTCATTGCAAGATTCCCATCTAAAGATTTAGCTATCCGTGCAGGACTTGATGCAGCATGGTTTGCACTTGACAATGGTGCAAAAATCAGAGCTGGTGTCGGTAGAAGTAGGCGTGAAGCGGGTGAAAGGGCACAACTGGTTGACAGTTTGGAAGCAACATCTCCTTTGTCATTGGTTGTATTTGAACTTGCTAACGGATTATATGCTTATAATATTCCATCTGAATTTACAAGAACATTGATTAACTTAATCGAAAATCAGAAATCAAAATTGATTGGTGTGTTCATTTTCGTATTCGTATTTGTATACGTAATGTCCATTCTCGGATTGGGGATGTTTGGATTTGTTGGAATAATATTGGCTTTAATTTATGCATTTGTAGCTTAGAAAACTAAAAAAGAGAAAAATAACATGAGACGAAAAAAAGACGATAAAAGAGTTTTGAGACCGGGAAACGGTTCATCCACTCGAAAACGTCGAAGAAATAATAATAGGTCATTCAAACTAAAAAATAATCGTAGGCCTGCAGCTCCTAAAAGAGAAAAAATTAAAGGAAAAAGGAGTAGTAAGACAGTATTTATTGTGATTGTTGCATTGGTAGCCTTTATTATTGGTGCGGGAATTGGTATATCTCTCAGTTTCGATGAGGGAAATGCGGACAATTCCACTCATATTGAAAATGTCACTGTTGAGATGACTTCCAACTTGAATGAATCCAATTCAGTTGTTTTCAATGAATCTGATCATGTTGATTATAATGAAAATCAATCATTGGGAATTTTAAGAGAGCCTAACTATGGTCCCGATGATGAAGAATACCATTAACTTATTTTTGTGATTTTATGAATTTTATTAAAGATCTTGATGGAGGA
The DNA here is from genome assembly GCF_947170395.1 of uncultured Methanobrevibacter sp. Taxonomy (GTDB): domain Archaea; phylum Methanobacteriota; class Methanobacteria; order Methanobacteriales; family Methanobacteriaceae; genus Methanocatella. The sequence continues at coordinate 33,416 of NZ_CAMVTE010000022.1, forward strand.
TTTTCAGTCATTGAAAATCTTAAGGTATCTGGTGCTAGAGAAGGAAAATTTGGTGTAAGCATTATTCTTTGCCCAAACAGTACTGCCTCTGGAGTTTTCACATCAAACAAGGTTGTTGCAGCTCCCGTTAAGTATACAAAAAATGTAATAAAAAATGGAATTGTTTCAGCTGTTTTTGTAAATAGTGGAAACGCCAATTGTTTTACAGGCAATCAGGGTATTAAGGATTGCGAAACATTGGTTGAGTTGGTTTCAAAAGATTTAAACATTCCCTCAGAAGAAATTGCGATTTCATCAACCGGAGTAATAGGTCGTGAAATGCCGATTGACATCATTTCCAAAGTGGCTTATGAATCTCTTTCCAAATTGGGAGATAATCCTGAAAATTCCCTTGCTGCTGCAAAGGCAATCATGACTACTGATACTTTTCCAAAGGAATGTGCTGTTGAAGTTACATTAACAACTGGTGAGACAGTAAAAATTGCAGGAATTACCAAAGGAAGCGGAATGATTGCCCCAAATATGGGAACAATGCTGTCATTTATAGTAACAGATGCCATTATTCCGGCAAAAGAAATAAAGCCTGCATTGAAAAAAGCAGCTGATGTAAGCTTTAACATGATTGTTGTTGACGGTGATGAAAGTACCAATGATACATGTTTGATGATGGCCAATGGCGCATCAGGTGTCGAAGTCATAAAAGACGGCAAAATAGATTCCAATTTCCAGGATGCTTTAAATTACCTTTGCATTGATTTGGCTAAAAAGATGGCTCGTGATGGAGAAGGAGCCACTAAGTTCATTGAAGCCAATGTTTTCGGTGCCAAGGATTTCAATGATGCTAAACTTGCTGCAAAATCAATCATATCCTCAAGCCTTTTTAAATCTGCAGTATTTGGAGGGGATCCTAATTGGGGAAGAATTGTATCGGCGATTGGATATTCAGGTTGTGATTTGAATCCTGATATAGTGACAATAGCCATTGCAGATGATGAGGATGAGGTTGATTTGGTCAAAAATGGTGAAATATTGGCATTTGAAGATACTCCATACCTCAAAAGAGCTGAAAAAATCATGCAATCCAAAAATGTCATTGTAAATATTGATATGGATTTGGGTGATGGTGAAGCTACTGCATGGGGTTGTGATTTAAC
>NZ_CAMVTE010000023.1 GCF_947170395.1 uncultured Methanobrevibacter sp.
TTAACCTACCAACAGTAACAGCCATACCATTACCGGCATTTCTGTCCATTCTAGGCTGAGGACGGTCATCTTCATCTTTGACAATGACTGGATTTTCAGGAGCTGAATATAAATTTAGTTCTTGTGGCAATCCTTTAAAGTTTACCAAACTATCTTTAACATTTGCAATGTCAAAGTCATCTTCCAACTCGACAAATACTGCTTCAGTATGACCATCGATAACAGGTACCCTATGACAGGACGCACTCAATTTGAAATCTGCATTGATTACATCACTACCATCGAAAGAACCTAACAGATAGAGTGATTCGCTTTCCATTTTTTCTTCTTCGCCACCAATGTATGGAACGAGATTATCGACAATAGCCATTGATGGTACTCCATTATAGCCTGCACCAGATACTGCCTGCATGGTTGAAACTCTTACTGCTTTAACATTGAAATTATCAACAATAGGTTTTAATGTTAAAGCCAATGCAATAGTTGAACAGTTAGGATTGGTAACAATGAATCCGTCCCAGTCATTTTCCTTTTGCTGAGCATCAATCATGTCTAAGCATTGAGGGTTAACTTCAGGAATCACTAATGGAATATTTTTCTTCATCCTATGTGCACTGGCATTACTTGCAACAACATAATCTTTAGCAAAATCCTTTTCAACTTTCAATGCAAAATCAGCCGGAAGGGATGAAAATACAATATCAACATCATTATCCATAGCATCAGGATTGGTTTCAACGACCTTTATATCTTTAACTGATTCAGGCATTTCTTCGTTCATATACCAAGTTGTAGCATCCTCATATCGTTTACCAGCGGAACGAGAAGAAGCTGCTAAAGCTGTAATTTCAAAATCAGGATGATTTTCAAGTAACTGAATAAATCTTTGACCTACCATCCCTGTTGCGCCTAGTACACCTACATTAACCATATAACTCACCTATTCTAATCCTAAAACATCATTCATACTGCTTACAATACCTTTTTCAGCAGATGGAATATATCTGATGGCTCTGATAACACCTGCAATAAATACTTCCCTTGTATGTGCCTGATGTTTGACTTCCAGTCTTTCACCATCACCGACAAACATTACTGTGTGATCACCGACAATGTCGCCGCCACGAATTGCATGAACACCTATTTCTTCAGGAGTTCTTTTGCCGACCAAACCTTGTCTTCCATAAACTCCGACCTCTTCAGTGTCACGACCAAGTTCTTCTGCAATTACTTCAAAAGCAGTCATGGCTGTTCCGGACGGAGCGTCCTTTTTTTGATTGTGATGTGCTTCTATAATTTCTATGTCAAAATCATATAATAATGGAGCTAATTTCTTTAAGGTATTGAAAAATACGTTAACTCCGATAGCCATATTTGAAGATATTACGGCAGGAACGTTATTATCTTTTACATTTTTTATGTTTTCTGCCATTTGCTCATCGGTAAAACCAGTGGTTCCAACAACTACTGCCACACCACATGATGTAGCCACCTTAATTGTTTCAACTGCTGCAGGAGCAATGGTGAAGTCAACCAATACTTCAGCACCAGAAGCCTTTAAAGTCTCTTCCAATTTTTCAGAACCCACAATTTCAACACCAATTTCACCAGCACCTGCCTGAAGGCCAGCATCTTTTCCTGCAAGGGGAGTGTTAGGCATTTCAATAGCTGCCACCACTTCCATATCATCTTGCTGAGTGATTTTTCTAATAATACCAGAGCCCATTCTTCCAGCAGCTCCGGTTACTGCTACTTTAATCATAATAATACCCACTTAAATTAAATCAGAATCTTTTAATGCTTTTTTAAGAATTTCCAAGTTTTCTTCTTTCATTTCACATAATGGTTGTCTGAGAGGACCAGAAGGCATTCCCATCAAGTTCATTGCGGTTTTTACCGGAACAGGATTGCTTTCAATAAAAAGAGCTCTTATTACATCAAGCATTTCATAGTGAAGTTCAAATGCTCTAGTATAATCATCATTTAAAATACTGTTAACCATCAGAACCATTCTTCTTGCGTCGATATTTGCGGATGCACTGATTACACCGGTTCCACCTACCGCCATAATCGGTAAAGTTAAAGAATCTTCACCTGAAAGAATATTGAAGTCATCTTCAAGATTCTCACGAGAAAGTGCCTGATAGATATCTGATACTTTATCAACACTTCCACTGGCTTCCTTAATAGCTTCAACACCATCAATTTTAGCCAATTCAACTGCTGTTTCCACAGCGATATCAGATCCTGTACGTGAAGGAACGTTATACGCAATAAGCGGAATGTCACAGGTTTCAGCAATAGTTCCATAATGGTCAACCAAAGCATGCTGTTGCGGTTTGTTGTAATAAGGAGTAATCAGTAATGCGGCATCAGCACCGACATCAGCAGAGAATTTTGTAAGAGAAATTGCTTCGGAAGTAGCGTTACTTCCAGTTCCGGCAACAGTTTGAACTCTGCCATCAACTTCATCAACCAAAATTTCAATTACTCTTTGATGTTCCTCGTGAGATATTGTAGCTGATTCACCGGTGGTTCCTGCACCAACCAAACCGTCTACACCTTGGTCTATTAAAAAATTAATGTTTGACCTGAATCCTTCTTCGTCAATATTTTTATCTTTATCAAATGGAGTTACCATTGCAACATATGTACCTTCAAATTTCATTCTAAAACCTCATTAACTAATTTACATGCTTTTTCACCATCTTTCCAATCAACAAATAATACTACTGCTGTTTGAGATGAGGTAATTTCTACAATATTAATGTTATTTTTCCTAAGTGGTTCTGTAATACCTGAAATAATTCCAGGGGTTTCAATAATATCCGGACTTACCAAAGTAATCATTGCAGTGTCTCTTCCCAATGACAGGGAACTCAATACTTCGGTTTCAACCACCAAATTGTGTAAAATGTGATATGCCTGTTCGGCGTCTTTCTTGTTAACAAATGTTGTGATTGAATTTTGACCTGCAGATATTCCGAAAATGTTAATATCATTTTTTGCAAGACATCCAGTCAAATCTGCCAGAAGTCCGACTTTTTTAAGCATTGCTTCTCCAACAAGAACAATAAGTGAAATAGGATCCTTGTAAAGGGATACAGATTTTAAGATATCCCCTTCAAAAGGTCCGGTGATACGGGTACCTTTAGCTTTTAAATCGCCGTGAGCGAAATTGATAATTTTTGCACTAATTAATGGATCTTTGTATTTTAATGCATGAGGATGTAGGACCTGTGCCCCATGAGTAGCCAAATCCCTCATTTCTTCAACGGTTATCTCTTCCAATAATTCCGCTTCTTCAATTTTATTAGGGTCAGTTGACATTACTCCATCCACATCTGTAACAATGACAACTTCATTTGCATTTAAACAATGTCCAATTAAAAATGCTGAAATATCACTTCCACCTCTTCCTAAAGTAGTGATTTCTCCACTAGGACCTTTACCTAAAAATCCACAAATAACCGGGATGATGCCCTGGTTTACAAGGTTTTCAATACCGTTAATCTTCTTGTTGGTTGTGTTAAAATCAATTTTAGCTTCAAGAGAATTTGAATCGGTCACAATCGGCCATAATTCATTATAAGGATCAATAAATTCAGATTTTACACCTAGAGATTCAATAGTTGCTGAGAATAATCTAGCACTAGTTAATTCACCCATAGCCATAATTCCTGCCTTCTGCTTGTCAGTTAAACCGTCACCAATTGCATCATTGGATAATCCAATTAAATCATCGGTTGTCTTGTTTACTGCAGAAACTACAACTACAACCTGATTGCCTTTCATATACTCATTTACCACGGACTGCGCCGCTTTTTTAATTCTGGAACCATCACCTACCGATGTTCCGCCAAATTTCGCTACTATTAAATCCATTAAATTCACCTATTTCATTAAAACTATTAAAAAGTTTTACCTATTTTTGAGTTAACAAAAATATTACTTTATATTTATATCTATTCATATTAATATACTTTTAACTAAAATTAGACTAAATAAACTGAAAGTTTAAAAAAATTAAAATTAAAAAATTTATACAAAATCAGAAAAATTTCAAAACAAATTAAAAAAGTATTATAAAAAAAGTAGTAAAAAAATATGAAAAAAAGCTTATTCTTGGGTTTGTTCTAACCTTACAAGCCTTGTTACATATCCTGCAATTTTATTTCTTAAATGTTTAGTACTTACGGTAGAGTATTCCTGTACTAATTTTTTGTTTTCTTCAAAATCAGTAGTGAAAACACCTTTGTGAGTTTCAATAAGTTCTTTTGCTAAACGTTTAACAAATGAAGTTCTAATATTGCCCATCAACATTCCTCCTTAAAATTTTTTCCTGCTCATTTTTATTTAAAATAGTTAGCATGTCTACTATTTGATCAATAATTTCAATATCAAGACCACAGTCTGTGCAAAGAGCATCTATTTTTTCATGCACTATCTTTTCCCTACTTTTATCAAAAATAGGCATGTCAAGATATTCCTTTGAAATTGCAATATCTTTTGCCAAAGATGTCCTTTGATAAATCAAATCAAATAATTCATTATCAATTTCATCAATGCGTTTTCTGGATTTTTCAAGAAGTTCTTCAGCTTCCTTCTTATTTTTAAAAGTTTTAGTTTCATAATTACTTTCCAAAAAATCACCAAATTGATAATAATGATAATAATATAATTTATAATGGTACTAGTATATAAACTATATGTTTAAAAAAAGTTAAGAACAAAAAATTAGAATTTTTTGTTCATATTATTTTATTGTATTTTAAAAATGCATTCATCTCGCTATAAGACAAATCAGTAGCATATTTAGAGACCTTGTTTACAGGACTTATAACCTCACAGATTACTGCAGGAGTTCCTTTGTAGTTAACCCAATCGGCCAATGACCATCTGTACTTTTGGCCAGGATAGTAAAAGATCTTTTTGACTTTTGCATTTTTGGCAATGTAGTTTGAAAGGTCAACACATTTTGTAGGGGATTTATATCCTAAAACCACATTGATACCCGGAACGCCCGGACTTACTGTAGTGTGGAAATCTCCATAGGCATCACATTTGTATTTGCTTATCAGTTTTGTAATCTTATTTGAAACAGTGCCCGATTTATGGGCCACCCTGTTAAAGTCGTAATTTGTAAGCCTTACCTTTTGGCTGATTGCCTTGACGTTAACGAACGGGATTATGTAGACTGTACCTTTAATCGGATTGGTAGTCAAGTATTTAATCATTTTCATTCCTGCAACCTGGGAGTTCAATTCATTCCCATGGACACCGGCAGTCATGAAAACAACCTTGCCGTTACCACCTTTAATTGTTATTAATGGAATTCCTTTTTTAGTGGCTTCAACAGCCTTTTTAACCCAATAATTGTTAGGCATGTTCTTTTTAATCAATGGAGCTTTTGTGACATCACCAACAAGACCCCATTTTAAGATTTCCATAGATACATAATTGTTTACCACATAATTGTTCTTGCCTGTAAAACCGTCAGCAGAATATTTGAGTACATATTTTCCGGAATTATGGTTAATGAACAGTGTAGCATAACCGTTTGCATTTGTGTATTTGGTATAATTATTTTTACCGTTGAAAAAATTCACACCATACCCTTCGATAGGTTTTCCGGAATTGTCCAGCACTCTGACAACATATTTTGTTTTTGTTCCATATTTAGTGGTTATATCGCCTGTGTGAGTTACCCTATTGGCGAATAATTTAATATTTTTTGTAACTGACTTGTTTGCATATTCGATTAAAATTTTATAGTTTCCAGGATTAAAATTAGCATTCACACTGGCAGTACCGTTTTCATCAGTGTCAACGAATAAAGTTTTTTTATTCAAAGTGACGGAAACGTTTTGGGCATAAACACCAGTGCCGTTTGAATCAACAATACTGAATGTGTAAACCGGATCTGCCTTATAATACCAGACATAATCATCTGCCTGGATAGAAATATTCTCATCCACATCACCGGAAGATGGAGCTTCACCTAAACCTTCCGGAGATACGTCCCCACCAGGATTATCTTCATTGCCAAGGATTTCAATAAAATCGTCTTGGCCGACATTATCATCAGCCACTGCGACATCAGTTAAATTCTCTGATGCGGAAACGGCAGAAATACTGATGAATAAAATCAACAATAACAGCAATAATCGCTTCATATTAACACACAACCTTCATTATCAACTTTTGTTTCTATAACTCTTCCTTCATATTTTCTCCATATTTCTTTTACATCATCAATTGAATTATCGTCAACTACAGCCACAAATGAGGAACCTGTTCCGGACAATCCTGAAGCAATGGCTCCTGCCTGAAGAGCATCAACAGCTATTGTGGAATCAAAACCCAATGTAGCCGAATAAATCAATCCATTCAAATTCAATGCTTTGAAATAATCTTTCTGTTTTGCAAATCCGAAAGCCGTTTCCACCAATGGGGACAACAACTTCATTCTTTCGGGATTTGAATCACCTGATTTTGAATAGAAATCAGGCATATACACCAAAATCTGATGTTCATCCATTTTTTCTTTAATAATAAACTCCCTATTTCTGTTATCTGTTACAACAACCCCTCCAAAATAGGATGCTGTTGCATCATCAAAAGATCCTGTAATTGTAACACCTGCATCCAGAGATGCATCAATTGCCATGTTAATCACTTCCAAATCGCCAAGCGGTTTGAAATCAAACTCTTCACTTATGATTGAAGATACTGCCTTAACGATTGCATTTGATGAAGCACTGCTGCTTGAAAGGCCTGATGCCATAGGCAGACTGGATTGGGTTTTTATATCAACTCCGAATTCATCCTTATCAATGCCATAATGCCTGAAAACCTTTTCAGCGCACAATTCCATCAAACCGTTATCGACTCCAACGTCATTGGAACATGTTATCGAATCTGCAGTTGATTTGGCTATGCATTTTATATCCAGACCGATTCCGAATGCAGAACCAAAACCTGTTGCGATTGCATTAATGACTGTTGCCGAACCGGGAGACCTTACGGTTATTTTCATCATTTCACCTCATCGTAAGGAACATTGACTTCGGAAAATACTTTAGCCCTGTTTCTGGCATTTAATGAGAGGGATATTCTGAATTCAACATCATTGATGACCTTGTCAATCGCTTCTGCTATTGAAGATATTTTATTCGGATTAACCAACAGACCGACATCATCATTAATGATTTCTGTAATTCCACCCACATTACTGCCGATTACAGGTTTACCACAGGCCAAAGCTTCAATCAATACCAAACCGAAACTTTCCGAAAATGAAGGCAATACAAGAACGTCACAGCTTGGGATTATTTTTTCCACATCGTTTCTGGAGCCTAAAAATATCACATCACGAATGTTTTCATCTTCAACCTTTTCATTGAGCTTTTTAAATAAAGGCCCATCACCAACAATTACCAGATAATAATCACTGTTCGCTATTTTTTTGGCTTCAAGTAGCGATTCAACATTCTTACGTTTGATAAGATTTCCTACAAAAAGAACTATCGGCTTGTCCAGCAGTTTGTTTTCCTGTTTAAAAGAGTCATTTTCCTTAGGGGAAAATTTATTGATGTCCACAGAATTCCAGCATATTCTGGTTTTATTGGATATTCCAGTGACACCAGTGGCAATGATTTCATGCTTCAATGCATTGCTTACGGCAAGAACTACATCTGCCTTTTTCAGTACATTTTTGATAGTGGAACGCATTACAGGCTGTTTTTTGTACACTTCAAACATGTCTGATCCGTGTGCGGTTACATACGTTTTAATTCCATGTTCACCACCGACTTCAACTGCAGCTGCTCCCGCAGGGAAGAGATAATGACCATGGATAATGTCAATGTCTTCGATTTTCAAAAGGTTTTCCAATGCCCTTTTAGAATTCTTTTTAAACATCAATCCACGAACTCCGGGAATATTGAAACCTTTAGTTCCAATTACATGAATCCCGTCAATATCTTTGATATCCTTATGGGGATAAGTAATTACAAAAACTTCATGCCCCTGTTTTACAAGTTCCTTGGATAAGGTATGTATATGAACGCCCACTCCACCGACATGAGGCGGAAACTGACCAACCATAGCTATTTTCATGACAAAAAATCTCCACTATTTATAATATTATATAATGAAGTATTGTTATAAATAATTAATTCAAGATTTTATTTTTTAACAAATCCTTACAATTCCATCAACTTTATCAAAATCATCATCAAAGGACAATATTTCGTGAATGTTATTCTCTTTCATAGTATGGATTGCAGTACAGTCAGCCAGAGATAGTGTTCCGTCAAATTTGAGATAATACCTCATAGATTCATCAAGCAATGTGTCTGATTTGAATATGGTAAAGTTATCTTTGACATATTTAAAAGTCAACATTCCCACTTTTCCACCATGGCAACTTCCAATGAGGTTTAATGACTCGATAATCATCGGTTCTGTGATTATTTTATCTTCTGATTTTAATTTTTCAAGCAATCTAACTGCATCATTGTGCCATTGGTCCTTTTCAACTATTAATGCAATTAGGTATGATGCATCTACAAAAATCAAGTTATCACCATTTCAATCCTTTTGATCCTCTTTTTTTAATTTCAACACTGTTGTATGGCAGTTTTGTTTTAATTAATCCTGTAATATCCTCTTCTGTAACTTTCTTTTCAATTTTCAATAGTATCCCTTCTTCAGTATTGGTCCATGAAATTTCATCACCTGCAACAATATCATAATGTTTTCTAAAATCGGCAGGAACTACAACTTGATTTGAGGAACTTACTTTTGTTATCGCATACATCTAAATCACACTTAATTTTATAATATAAATTTTATTTTATAAAGTATTTAAAATTATACTTTATATTTAACGATTTAAAAAGCAATACTTCAAATCTTTTAGATATTATTATATAGTCTATACAACAATATAAGTATTACTATTTTTAATATTAGTAATAATAAATGAAATGATGAAAGTCCCTTTAACACATGAAAATAATCATTTCAAAAAAAGTTAATTTAAAGTTGAAATTAATTGTTTTTGATAATTTCCATTGTTGTTTGAACCTCTCCGATTTAAAGAAGCCGGAGAATTCATGCACAAAAATGTTAAATACTTAAAAAATAATAAAAAAGAGTCAGATTAATGTCTTATTGCAGAGAAAAAATCTCTACAACATCAACGTTAGACATTAAAATTTAATAACTTTATTCCCAATAGAGGTTTACTTTAAAAGTAACTCTATTATATAATCCTATTATTAAATATATTATATAAGCTTAACTATTTTTAAAATAAGGCGATTAAATAGTAGCCATCTAGGAAAAAGAGCCTTGTGAAAACTTAGTTTTCAAAATCCATAATTAAATTGTTTATATTTGATCGCCCTTAAACGAGGTGAAAATCCAGCTATTATCTTCTTTTGTTTAAGTTTACGACAATAATGTTAAAAAAAGTAAGAATTATTTTTTAGTTATAATTTCATATTGTTGTTTAAATAATTTCCTTCCATATCAACCAGAATTACATTCAAATCCAAATCAAAACGCTGCAAGCATCTTTCATGAATTGCAGAAGCAATACTGTTTGAAACCTCAAAAGAAAGGCCTATTTCATTTAGGATATCCATCATGTCATCAGTTGTTTTGGAATCGTATAACCTTTGCAAATCATCCTGACTTGCACCGCAAATTGCCGCATGGGCAACCATTATTTCCCGTCTGCCGTCAGCAACAGCATGTTTTGTATTGAATATTCCTCCGGCAACCTTGATTAATTTACCCATATGCCCAAAGAAAGTGAAATGAGTAATTCCACGTTTTTCGGCCTCTTCAAACATGAATCCCACATAATTGCCTGTCTGAACAATCTGTTCCTTGGTGACATCCAATTTCTTGAGGGCCAATTTCTCACCGATATTTCCCGGAACAAAAACAAGCTCCCCCACATCAGATGCAAGGGCAACATCAATCTGTTTGACAATTGAGTTTTTATAGGCATCACTGGACATTGATCTTGCAATTCCTGTTGTTCCAAGGACAGATATTCCTCCGACAATACCCAATTTTGGATTCATTGTCTTTTTAGCAATCTCAACACCTTCTGGAATGGAAATGGTAACCTTGGCGGTTTTTCCTTCAGGAACCTTATCGGATAAATTCTTGACTATCATGCTTCTGGGAACCGGATTTATTGCATGTTCGCCAATCGGTATTTGAAGACCAGGTTTTGTGACTACACCTACACCAACGCCACCTGTTATGATAACATTTGATTCATCGTCGGTTTTATCAAGCAACTCCACAGTTGCAATAATATCTAAATTAACTGTAACGTCAGGGTCATTATACGGATTTTTATGAGCTACAGCTTTAGCTTTAAAAGGAGAAATTAGCTTACACTCATCAATAATAATATCCAAAACCTTTTTTGGAGTTTCAACTTTAACACATGCAATATCCGGAGAATCGATTATTGCATCCAGTGCTGCAAGAGAGCATGCAGTGGCAACAGTTCCTGTTGTTACACCCATATAATTACCATCAGACATTTCATAAAAAAGAATAAAAAAAAGAGTTTGAATCTACATCATAGATTCAAGTTTATCAAGAAGTTCACCTTCGGCAGGTGCTCCTAAAAATCCTAATTCACCATTAATCATGATAGTAGGAACAGCCATTATTTGATAATCAATTGCCCTTTGTCTGTTTTCTGGGCTTTCATCGATTTTGATTATTTCTACATCAATTGCATCGCCAAATTTATTTTTTGCCACTTGAGCAGCATCAATTGCTGCAGGGCAATGTGGACAGCTATTGGTTGAAAATACTTCTACTTTAATTGCCATTATAAAATCTCCTATATTTTTTGATTTAAAACTATTTTAATAATTAATTATATATAATTGTTACCACCCTTTTATCAAAATTCAAATGCTCTCTGGAAATATTTATTATATATTATAAAAAAATAATTTAAATGATTAAAATGGAAAATTTACCAGCAGATATTAAAGAAATAATAAATACGGCATATCCCTATATTGAAGAGTTCAATCCAGCTCAAAAAGCAGTTATTGAATCCGGATATCTTGATGACGACTCAAATTATATCATCTCAATTCCAACCGCCAGTGGTAAAACCGTTTTAGGAGTGCTTCCCGCACTTAAAACCATACTCAACGGCGGAAAAGCAGTTTATGCTGCACCTCTTCTTTCAATTCAAAATGAAAAGGTCAAGGAATTCAAAGCATTTGAGGAACACGGAATAAATGTGGGCAAACACCCTGCCAGCAGCGATTTGTCGGTCATGGTTTTTGAATCATTTGATGCACTTACACGTTTTTCATGGGACAACCTGCGTGATGTTGATACATTAATCATTGACGAATTCCACATGATTGGAGAGTTCACAAGAGGCCCTACCCTTGAATCAGCAATCACAAGAGCTAAAATAATTAATCCAAGCATGAGGATAATAGCACTTTCTGCAACATTGAGAAATATAGAGGAAATAGAAGGCTGGCTTGAGGGAACATGCGTTGAACACGACTACAGACCGGTGCCTCTGCACAAGGAAGTTTTGGATGCTGAGATGTTCAATACCAAAAACAAAAATGACGTCATCGTTAAAATAATCGAAAAGGCAATCAAAGACAAATCACAGGCATTGGCTTTTGTATCAACCAGGAGATTTACTGAAAGTTTGGCAACATACGTTTCAGGTAAAATCAACAAAAAGATCAATGTCAAACAGCGTGAAAAATTCAAGGAAGTTGCCCAAAAACTGCTTGACGTTCCCAAAAAGAAAGGATCACTTCCGACAACAACATGTGTGAAACTGGCGGAAGCCGCTGAAAAAGGTGTTGCATTCCACCATGCAGGACTCTTCAACGAACAAAAGGAAATCATTGAAGACGAATTCAGAAAAGGAAACATCCTGATGATTACAGCAACTCCGAGTTTGATGTATGGAGTCAATTTACCTTCAAAGACTGTAGTAATCCGAGACCATACACGCTGGACCGGCAACGGCCCCCAACCGATACCTGTTTTTGATTATGAACAGATGTCCGGAAGAGCCGGAAGGCCACAATACGATGATGTGGGATATTCTTATCTTATCGGAAAGACAATGGATGAAGCTCAAAACCTGCAGGAATATTATGTTGAAGGTGAAATCGAGCTGACCAATTCCAAATTGGTAGACAATAAGGATGCTGTCTACAGACAGATTATAGCTCAAATTGCCTCCACACTTTCCAAAAATCTCGATGAACTGACTGACTTTTTTGGAAAAACACTTTACGGCTATCAAATGAGCAATAACCCCTCAATGGCCATGTTCGCTCAGGAAAGCTTAAGATTCGAACTTGAAAGCGGACTGGAATTCCTTCTTCAAAATGGAATAATCAGAGCCACACCTGAAGGGCTTAAAACCACAGATTTCGGTAACCTGATAGCCAAATCAAATTACAGTGTTGAAACTGCAGTTAAAATCAAACAGTACATTTCCACAATGGATGAAATGAATGTTGAGGAATTCATTTATGCGTTGTCCGAAACACCTGAATTGCCATTGATTTCATTTAAAGGCAGAAAATCAAAAGATCCTGTTCGTGAAAAACTCTCAGAAGTCGGACTGTTTGCAGTCGATATAGGAAATCCCGAAGCGACTGCAGTATCACTAATCGAATGGATTAATGAGAGAAGCGAATATGAAATCGAAAATAAATACAACGTTTATTCAGCATCGACCAGAAGATCTGCATATGAAGCTTCACGCCTCGTAAGATTTGCAAAAAATACTTCGGAAGTCCTTGGAAACTATTCCAATTTAAGGGATTTCGACATCCTTTCCGCAAGACTTTACTATGGTGTTAAAGATGACATAATCCCGTTGGTAGTTGGTGTTAAAAGACTCGGCAGAAAACGGGCCAGAAACGTTGTTGAAATCTTCGGTAATGATTTAAGTGGAGTTTCACAAAAAGAGCTGCAGCAAATCGAAGGAATCGGACCTAAGCTAGCTGAAAAAATTAAATTGTTTGTTGATAATTAAAAAAAAATGAAGGTAGGATTAACCTCCACCTTCAGCAACACTTGAATCCATTTGCATGTTTTCAAGTTTTTCCGCTTTTTCTTTTAATGCTTCGATATCAAGTTCATCATCCTTATCAGTTGATTTACTCTTCAAGTCTTTTTCATCAAGCAATTCAACCAATTTTGAACGATACCATAAGTCGGTTTTGTCGATTTTGACCCAATCAATACCTTCATCGTTTGTTTTCATGTCAATGACTTTACCGATTGTTCCTGTATCGACATACCTAACATGTGATTCAAGAGTAATCTCTTTATCTCTTGCATCAAAAGCCATAATATAACCTTTAATTTATTCTTCTTCGTCTTCAACTTCAATAGTGGCTTCAACGGTTTCTTCTTCCTCTTTAGGAATTTCTTTGTTTAAAATAACATATGCACCGATGGTAGCTACATCATCAAAGTCAATTTCGAGTTCATCTTTAGAGAAAATGTTTTTTTGTAGGGTTAATGTGATTTTTTCGATTTTACCTGTTGCAGGATCAAAATCAATGTTGTCAACTTTACCTACTTCATACGCATTTTTATCTAAAACAGTAGAACCTAAAAATTCTCTAATTTTCATAGTTTCACCTTCTAAATTATTATTAATAATATATTAGAATGACCAAGTATTTAAATAAAACAATTATATAACATTAACTATTAATTGAAATGGTGAAAAAATGGAAAAAGCATGTCGAATAATTATTGAGGATATTCTTGATGGTAAAATATCTACTCGACGTGACCTGGAAGTTGAAAAAAGACAGCTCTGCCGTGATTTAAAATTATCAAGATTCATGAGCAATGCTGACATCCTTGAGTATGCCAAACCTGAAGAAAAGGAAATCGTATCGGGAATCCTAAAGAAAAAGCCTACAAGAACAATGTCCGGCGTTGCAATTGTTGCGGTAATGTGTCATCCTCACAAATGCCCTCATGGAAGGTGTTTCTATTGTCCTGAAAGTGATATAGCTCCTCCAAGCTATACCGGAGAGGAACCCGCCGCACTTAGAGGAAGAATGTATGAGTTTCACCCATATGTCCAATGCTTTAACAGACTAAAGCAGCTGAAAAAGATAGGTCATCCTATTGATAAGGTCGAACTGATCATCATGGGAGGAACGTTTCCTTCAAGGGATTTATGCTATCAGGAATGGTTTGTATCACAATGCCTCAAGGCCATGACCGATTTCGGATTGATTATTGAAAACAAACCTGCAAATTATGACTATAACCTCGATTATGATGAAATAAGAGGCTTTGAAAAGGGAGTTGTGAAAACTTACCCTCCAAATGATTATGTCCTGATAGATGATGTTCAAAGTGCAAATGAAAGCTCCAAAGTGAGGTGTGTTGGAATGACATTCGAAACACGTCCGGATTACTGTAAAAAGGAACACATCAACAGAATGCTTGATTTTGGAGTTACCCGTGTTGAACTCGGTGTGCAGACATTGTCTGATGAGTTATACAAAAAGATCAAAAGAGGCCATACAATTGCCGATACTATTGAAGCCAATCAGCTTTTAAGAGACTCCGCAATAAAGGTGGCAATGCACATGATGCCAGGACTGTTTGTTGATGAAAATCAGGATTTGAAAATGTTCAAACAGCTGTTCAGCGACGATAATTTCAAACCTGACATGCTTAAGATATATCCTTGTCTCGTTACAAAAGGCAGTGAACTATATGATTTGTGGAAAGAAGGCAAATACGCACCATACACAGATGATGAAGCTGTTGAGCTGATTGTTAAAATCAAGGAAATCCTTCCAAAATGGGTCAGGACCATGAGAATCCAAAGGGATATTCCATCAACACTTATTGAAGCGGGAGTCAAAAAATCCAATTTGGGAGAACTGGTTTACAACAAATTGGATGAACACAACATCAACTGCAAATGCATAAGGTGCCGTGAAATAGGCCATAAAAAAACCTCAAGGCAATATTCGCTTGATGAGTTTGAACTGTTCAATATGAAATACAATGCATGTGGAGGGAAAGAAAATTTCCTATCCATTGAAGACATCAACGAAGAAAGCATTGCAGGATTTTTAAGGTTGCGTTTCCCATCAAAAGACCATTTCAGAGAAGAAATCAGCGATAAAACTTCACTTGTCAGGGAATTGCATGTTTATGGAAACATGATAAAAATCGGAGATAAGAATCCTAAAATCGGTCAGCACACTGGATTTGGTGAAAGACTTCTAAAAGAGGCTGAAAATTTATCAATGGATAAAGGTTATGAGGACATAGCCATCATCAGCGGAATCGGGTCCAGAAACTATTATCGTAAATTCGGATATGAAAAGGTTGGCCCATACATGAAAAAGAAATTGATATGAAAATATTTAAATAGATGTTCGTATAAATACTAACTAATTAAGAGAGTGGTAATATGGTGATATACAATATCAAAAATTCAAAAGAATTGGCAAGTTACATTAACTATACTAATTTAAACAACATGATTACAGAATCAGAAATGAAAGAATTTCTCGAAAAGGCTAAGGAGTTAAATTTTAACTCAGTAATCATATCCCCAACATATGTTCCATTGGCCAAAGAAATGTTGGCTGAAACAAACATAAAGGTTGGAAGTGTTGTCGGATTTCCATTAGGTTTTGAAAGCATTGAAAGTAAAGTTGCTGAAGCCAAGGCACTGGTTGAAATGGGAGCTGACGAAATAGATATGGTAATGAATCTTAGCTACATCAAGGATGAAAAATACGAATTGCTTGAAAAAGAAGTTAAGGAAGTTAAGCAAGCTGTCGGTGATAGAACCCTAAAAGCAATCATTGAAACAAAAGCTTTGGAAGACTATCAAAAGGCAAATGCTGCTAAAGCTGCTGAAAAATCAGGAGCGGATTTTGTTAAAACCGCAACAGGATTTGTAACACCAAACCATATTTTTGAAAATGTTAATGACATTAATATCTTCCAAAAACATGCTCCAAAAATCAAAATTGAAACAAATGGTGGTATAAACGATTACAAAACAGCAAACCAAATATTAACCGGCGGCGCTGATAAAATCGGAAGTGACATGGGTTATGAAATTGTAAAAAGATACAAAGAGTTAAGAGAAAATACCCAAGTAACACCAAAACCAATTACCCTTACCAAAAAAGATTAATGTGGATTATTCCACATAATCTAACTCATTTTTTAACTTGAAAAAAAAACCTTTTTTTAAAATTCAATTAAAATAATAAAAATTTGTTAAAATCGTTAAAAATAGTAAAAAGAAATGCCATGTGCCGGACTTGAACCAGCGACATCTAGATCTTCAGTCTAGCGTTCTCCCATCTGAACTACCATGGCATATGGACCGAACGAGATTCGAACTCGTGATCTCCTCCACGTCAAAGAGGAATCATACCCCTAGACCACCGGTCCTATACAACACAATAATATTTAGAACAAGTGATATATAAACTTTTCTTTAGAGTATGAAATTTTAAAAATAGTTAAAAATAAAAAAAATTGACCAAAGAAATGGCCAATAGATTTTATTATATAAAGCTTTTTTTTGAAAATAACCAATTAGTAAATCTATTTGATTGCTAATTTGATATCTTCAGCTTTTACAGTTTTTCTACCAGCGTGGCGTGCGAAATTAACAGCTTTTTGTGCGATTTCGTCACCTTTTTCTTCTAATGCTTCAGCTAATGCAATTTTTGCATCGTCACTAATTCTTTGTGCGCCAGCATTTTTTAAGATACGACCGACTGGTGCGATTGGTAATTCACTCATAATGACACCTCCAATTAAAAGGTAGTACACAATAGTATATAAAGGTATCGGTAAAAATGAATAATAATCGCCCATATAATGACACATCAACTATTCAGATATGCTTTTGAAATTCAAATAATAACAGTAACATTATATAAAATTAAAGGATAAAAGTTAGGTGAAAATATGAAAATAAGAAAGATGGATAAATTAAAAATTATTCTTCCAATAATTCGCTTTTAAGGTATGTAGCAGTTGCATCAGTTATTTTTACCCTAACAAAAGAACCTAATTCAACATTGTCAACTATCACTGGAATGTATGAATCAGTTTTTGCTATAAATCCACCTTTTGAACCCTTTTCAACAACCAATACTTTTTGAGTGGTTCCAACCAATTCAATGTTTTCCTGTTCAGTTATTTTTGATTTAATTTCGGATAAAAATTTTGATCTTTTCTTCATTACTTCAGGCGGAACTTCACGAAGTGAAGATGAAATCGCACCTTTTCTGTGCTGATATTTTGACAGATGAATAAGACTTGGCTTAATTTTTTCAAGCACTTCAACGGTCAGGTCAAAATCGCCATCAGTTTCGGTAGGATATCCCACAATAATATCTACAGCCAGGGCAATGTCAGGAATTTCATTTTTAAATTTTGACACAATGCCAACATATTGCTCTATGGTATGACCACGCCTCATCTCAGATAAGACCTTATCACTGCCTGATTGTATAGGTAAATGAATGAAATTATATACCTTCGGATGTTTCATTGCATCGATTATTTCATCAACATCATTTAAAATGTTTTTAGGATGCATCATTCCAACACGAACTCTGAAATCTCCTTCTAAATTGGCCACTTCTTTAATTAAATCAGATAGCTTTTCACCACTGTCACGACCGAATGCAGCAGTATCCTGAGCAGTGAGTTGAATTTCACAAGCCCCATCTTCAATAGCTTTTCTTGCCTCTTCAACAATATCCTTAATCGGATAGCTATTTAAAGGTCCACGGGCAAAACGGGTACAACAGAATGTGCATGCACCCAAACAGCCTTCACAGATTTGAATAATATGAATCAAGCTTCCGTCAGATAACTTAGGAACTCCAACTTTAGACTCTTTTGTAAATCCTGTTTCACGTATCACATCACCACAGTATGTTCCTTTTACAACATCAGCAGTTTTATTTAACTGATGCGGTCCGATCCATGAACAGTTAGGTCCAATCTTGTCCAATTTCTCCTGGTCGATTTCAACCATGCATCCGCTGACAATGATTTTTTTGTCTGGAAACTCCTCCTGAAGTTTTTGGATTTTATAAACCACCTTGTTTTCAGTCGGCAACTTAACATAACAGGTATTTACAATGATGACATCGGCATCTTCGATGGAATCCACAATATCAATTTCATTTTCCAAAAGCACACCGGCCATAATCTGCGCATCAGCCTTGTTAAATGTGCATCCGTAAGTTTCAATATATACTTTCATTTTCCCACTAAGAAGTCTTTTTAATTATGTCCTTGGTCAAATCGTAATCATAATTGTTGAATTTGACAGGTTTTGAATAAACTCTTGTTATTACACTTGCCTTTGCAAAACCAGAGGTCAATTTTCTCTCATGAGTCTTTACGACATGCACTTTTACAATATGCTTGTCTATTTTGACTACATCTCCGGGAGCTATTTCAAAGTCCCTTTCCAAATCAAGCTTATATGAGTCAACTTCACCATGCAAATCTACGGAAAAACCAATACGTGCCGGAATTTCAATAGAATTAGCCCAAATGGTATTGACATCCTCCAGTTTGGCCTTGGTTACCCTTTTGTCTGCCACTTCAATACTGGTTACTTCAACTTGACCCACATCGGAAAGCAGCACATCACCGCTTTTAAGCTCATCACTTGGAGACAAATCGATTGTGGTCTTGTGGGATTTGCCATGTTCTGAAACAATCAGCCGGTATGGTTTTGGTTTCTTTAAAGATATGACATCCTTAAATACATGACCGCAGTCCTCACATTTCAACAAATACTCTTCCATCAGTTTTTTCTTTGATGATTTCTGTTTCGAGTTTAAAATTTCTACATCATCACTTCCGCAAATTGGACAATCCATTTTAATCACACAATAAAAATTATTCTTTGTCATTTAAATAGTGGTTAACTAAACCACCGTCTTCTAAAATATTTAACATAAACTCCTTGAACGGTTCAAAGGTTGTTGATTCACCTGAAGTTTCATTTACAAGTTCACCTTTTGACAAATCGATGCTTATGATATCACCGTCTTTGGCTTCAATATCTGAAACAATTACAGGAAGACCTATATTGATTGCATTCCTATAGAATATTCTTGCAAATGATTTTGCGATGATTGCATCGACACCTGCAGTTTTAATAGCTACAGGAGCCTGTTCTCTTGATGAGCCACAGCCGAAGTTTTCATCTGCAACAATTATGTCTCCCTTTTTAACGTTTTTTGTAAAGTCCGGACGTTCCCCTTCAAGAACATGGTCTGCCAGGTCCTGAGGATTGAATGTCCTTAAATATCTTCCGGGGATGATTACATCGGTATCGATATTTTCCCCAAAAGTCCATGTTTTTCCTTTGATAATATCCATTTATATCACTGAATAAAAATTTCAATAAAAATAATATAATAAAAAAGTATTTGGAAAATCCAAATACAAAAATAAGTTTTTAGGTGATTTGAAAATTTTTTTTTAATCTTTTGATTTTAATGGTTTTGCAAATGCACGCTCTACATCTTCACGATACTTTGAATTCATTGTACAGAACGGTATGATTCTGCCGTCAGGAGTTGCATAATGAATAACGCATTTTTTAACCCTGTCAATGTCAAAATTGAATGGATCCATAAAGTGCATACATGAAATGAGCATTGCATCTTTAGAGAAGTCTCCTAATGCCTCATAATCCCCTTTAGCAAATACATTTAGTAATATTTTTACAATATCCAAATCTTCAGGAGCTCTGCTAGGATGAACCATTTTAGGAAGGTTTCCGGTTAATCCTGCTAAAACCCTCTTTCGAGAACCGAATTTGCCTTCGTCAAGTCTTTCACTATATTCATTCAATTTATGGAATAAATCTTCAACATCAATGAAATCTGTAATCGGAATCAACTTGTCTTTGCCTTCACCATCTGTTTTTTGTCTGAAAACGTAAGTTGCAATTCCACAATGCTGGTGACAATTCAGGGTCACTTTTGCTGAATCTTCACCATCCAAACGGGAAATAACATCTGCAATAGGTTCAACAAATGAAGGAGGATAGAATGAATCGGAAGGAACCTGACCATCGGTTTCCTCTTCAACAATCCTGACGAAATCAGGAATGGTTATTCTTTGCTCTTCAACCTCATCAGCAGGAGTTCTTCCGGCAAATGAGACAGGCTGGAAGTTGACTCCATAAACAATGTCATTATTGTCAAATGCGAATTTGATAATTTCGCCGACTTGATAATCATTGATTCCTTTAATCAATGTAGGAACCAGCACAACACCCAAACCTGCTTTTCTACAGTTTTCAATTGCATCTAACTTATACGGAAGCAAATCCTTACCCCTATTGTTAATGTAAGGTTCTGGAGTTACACCATCAAAAGCCAAATAAATAGTATTACATCCGGCTTGTTTTAATTGTTTAGCCAATTCCTCTTTTCTAGCCAACCTTAAACCATTAGTAGCTATTTGGACATGAGTAAAACCTTCTTCTTTAGCCATTGCCACAAGTTCAACAATGTCTTTTCTAACGGTAGGTTCACCACCGGCATACTGAACAGCCAGACATGGGTGAGGTTTCAAATCCCTTAAATTTTTAAGCATCTGTCTTATTTCATCCTGTGAAGGTTCATATTTATATCCTGCCGCTGCCGCATTGGCAAAACAAACAGGACATCTTAAATTACACCTGTTAGTCACATCAATTAAACCCAAAACGGTTGAAGTCTCATGTTTGGAACATAACCCGCAGTTATCCGGACAACCTAAAAGATCATCAACGGAAGGATTATCAACAGAAGTAATTGATGGGATAAATTTTTCAGCCCTATTATATAAATCTTCATCTCCCCAGTAAGTGTTTATGAATTCCCCATGCTCATCACAAGTCTTTTTAATGAAAACTTTGCCGTCTTCACTAAAAACCTCAGCATCTAGAGTCTTTCCACACTCCGGGCATAAACTTTTTGTATCTTTAATTTTCAAATCAATCACCTTTACTAACAATTTGACATCATTAGTACAAACTTACATAATATTATATATTTAAATTAATATGATATTTAAACTTAATTAATATATACTAGTTTAAATATAATGTATATACGAAAAAAAACTAATGGAGAATATGATTAATGAACGTCCAAATGATTTTGATTGCATGCGTTACAACACTCTACTTCATACTTCCGGCATATTTCTCAAATGGTGCTGGACTTGTATTCGGTGGAGGAACTCCAGTTGATTTTGGAAAATCAGACAGCAAAGGCAATCGTTGGATTGGAGACGGAGTTACCTGGAGAGGATTAATAGCCGGAACAATCATAGGAATGATTACAGGTGCAATTCAGGGATTTTTTGCACCGGCAATACTTGAAAACTTTGGACAGTACATTATTACTCCAATAATTACCGGCATCCCTAGCGGAATATTAATTGGATTATTGCTTGGTTTTGGAGCCCTTTTAGGTGATGCACTGGGTAGTTTTTTAAAAAGAAGACTTGGAATCGGTCGTGGAAAACCGGCTCCAATATTAGATCAGCTAGATTTTATAATTGTTGCACTGATTTTGGTTTCATTAGTTGTAAAGCTAAATTTATTGGTTATTGTTCTTGCTCTTGGATTAACCTTAATTATACATTTGCTTACCAACACATGTGCTTATCTGCTTGGCATAAAAGACGTGTGGTATTAATCCAAATACTTCTGCATCATTACCGCAGTTCCAACGGCAGGTGCAACGACACATTCTTCATCTGTTAAAATATCACCCATGGATTTTACTTCAAGACCCAGAAGTTCTGCTGCAGGAGCATCAAGAATATCCTTTCCAAGACCTGTCACCACAATCAAATCCAAGTTTTGAGTTTCATGAACCTGTTTTAGACCGTCAGCAATCTGTTCAATCTGTTTTTGATGGATAAATTTGGACATCTCAACAATATCTTCCATGGATAGCATCTCCAAATCCGCACAGACAACACGGGCTATCCTTTTTGCACAGTCAATCTTGGATTTTGACTCGCCGTCAAATGTATCACATACATAGTCATCTTCATTGATTAAATCCAATACTGTATAAACATCTGCAGTTTGGGCAAATAATTCTGAAGCGACCCTATACTCTTTTCCATTCAATTCCACCTTATCCAAAAAGCTGGCCAAATTGGTTCTCAAGGTTCCGGTATACACAAGCTCACCTGTTGCGGATCTGTCAAAATCAGATTTTCCTATTGCACATTCCTTACCATCCTTAATTGGTATTATATCAGTTGTCGTACTTCCAGTATCTATGAAAATGCAGTTATCAGATATTAATGTTGCAATCTGGGCTGTTGCAATCCAGTTTGCGGCTGCTGCCTTAAGAGGAGTTTGTTCAATCTCTTCAAGGCAAAGCATTCCATCGACCCCGACATATGCAATCGGGCATGAAAATGTAGCTTCACATTTTTTTACCACATCCAATACCCCCTCCTTTTTTGTATCGTATGCATCCACAAGCTCGGCAGTCATTGAAATCCCCACAGCATCAATTTCTGAAACAGGACATATGTTTTCAATCAGTTCCACCAATACCCGTGATAAGTCATCATTATTGCTCCACATCGGAAGATATGCAAAATCAACTTCAATGTTTTTTATTTCACCATCCTCAAAGTCGATTACTGCAAGGTCGGTATTTGCACCGCCAATATCAAAACCAGCTATTTTCATATTATATTCTCCTTATATCCAGATTATCTCCGGATTTTTTAAATTCAACTTCACCATCCAATGAAATATCCAGATTATCGAGATCTGTCTTTTCATCAATCAAGTCTATGATTGTTTGACCGATGTTAAAGTTAACGACCTGTCTTAGGCCCACATACGGTGTTGTAAATCTTGAGTTGACCTCCAAAAGATAAACTGAATAAACATCCTTCTCGTCTGCATTAATCAACAAGTCAACACCGATAAAACCCTTAAGTCCGTCAATGGCTTCAACCGCTTTAACGGCAATGTCAAAACATTCGTCCTTAAATTTGCTTTCAAAAGGCAATTTACCTCCCAGGTAAGTGCCCTTATCATTTTTAAGTTCTACAAACTGTTTGTTTAAACTGATAGGAATAGCCTTTTTGCCGTTGGATATAAGACTCACACTAACGTCTTCACCTTCAATGAATTCCTGAACAATGACACGAGAACCAGGTTTGAAGATCTTATCCAAATCAAGGGTTAAATCCTCAATGTTTTCAATCACAACAATGTCCTCGCAGTCCACACCGACAAGAGGTTTGATTATTAGTTTAAGTGGTGTGAGAGGGTCTTCAGCCTGCCATTTTTCATATAAATTGTCAATGGCTCTTTTCCAATAACCCTTTGAATCAATTTTGAATCTGAATGTTCTAGGCTGAGGAACAATTCCTCCAAGCGCCTCATAGGTTAGGGATTTGACTGAAGACTTCATACATGCATCGGAAGTTGAAGTGTATGTCTTCACGTTATTGTCTTCCAAAATCTTGGTGATATTGTATAGATTGTTGTTGTTTTCCGCTGAGATGAAAATTGCCCTTTTAAACTCACCGGCATTGTCCTTAAGCCAATCGACAACATCAACATCTATCAAAATCGGATTTACATTTTCATAATCATTAACTATATTTTCATAGGATTTGTTGATAACCAAATCAATCTGAAAATCCTTCAAATCATCCAAAAGACCAAAAATCAATGCTTCAGCTTCTGAAATAATACATTTTTCCTTTTCACCTGAAGCAGTAAAATATTCAAACACCAAAATTGAATCATTCTCTTTTGTCATAAGTAATCATCATACCATTTAAGTTTGTCTCATCTGCTGGGAATTGCATCTTGCCCTCACCAAAGACCATATGAACCAGTGCATTTTCTTTTGCTTCAAATTCGCTGACTGTAATGTCCTGTGTAATTTGAGCCATTTTTCTGGAAAATGAAGTCATGATATCTTCGGGAGCCTTGATTTCCAAAATTCCATCTTCATAATATTTTTCTATCGCATCAACAGTTCTTTGAGCTGCATCACCCTGACCATATGGGTTTACTGCACTTTTCATTTTATCTGCAAATTCCTTATCGTTTAGGATTTTATTTGCATTTTCAAGAATAACATCCTTGTTTGCACCTACAAGAATATTTCCGCCTGCAGTAACTGTTTCAGGCCTTTCGGTGTTGTATCGCAAGGTCAATGCAGGAACATCAAGTGTTATAGCCTCTTCCTGAAGACCTCCGGAGTCTGTTAGAATCAATGTTGATTTTGATGTTAAAAGCAGAAAATCAAGATATCCTATCGGCTTTACAATATGAACATGTTCCAAATCATTCAGCTCATCAAACAATCCGAAGTTTTCAAGGGTGTTTTTAGTTCTTGGATGTATCGGGAAAATGATGTTCATGTCACTTAACTCTTTTAAAGCACCAATAATGCTTGTCACGCGCTCTTCGACATCCACGTTTTCTGCCCTGTGCATTGTCAATGTTAAAATGTTATCCATGTTTTCAATATCCAACTCTTTAAGGGATTGTTCGTCGAATCCTCTTTTTTTGGCTATTTCCAAATGTCTGAAACATGCATCGACAACAGTATTTCCAGTTATTATCAGGTTTTTTCTAGAAAATCCTTCAGCCAAAAGATTTATAGCTGACTCTTCAGTCGGAATGAAATACATCACAGAACAGATATCTGCAACTTTCCTGTTTATTTCCTCAGGCATTGTCACATCAAATGACCTGAGTCCTGCTTCGACATGGCCAACGGCAATGTGAAGCTTAGCGCAAACAAGTGCCCCTGCCAAAACAGCATTGGTATCTCCCTGAACAAGCACAATGTCCGGTTTTTCATCCAAAAGAATTTCTTCAATTCCTTTCATCATCAGACCTGTCTGCTTTCCGTGGGAACCTGATCCGACGTGAATGTTATAATCCGGAGCAGGAATTTCCAAATCCCTGAAAAAGTTATCAGACATCTCTTTATCATAATGCTGACCGGTATGCAAAACAATCTGGTCAATGCCCCTCTTATCAATCTCAGCAATAATCGGAGCCATTTTAATAATCTCGGGACGAGTCCCTAAAATAGTGGCAATTTTCATAAATATTCCTCATTAAATATATCTATTTAAATTAGGTTAAAAATTTTACTTGAAAAAAAGGAATTATCTTAAAAATGGAATTATTCCAGGCAGTTTACCATTATCGGCAATGAAATTGCCTATGTAGAATGAACCTAAAACTATTCCAAAAGCAGTACAAACAACAAGAATAGCTACATTTAAAAAGTATGCCTCAACAAGGGCGTTGATTGGAATATCATTACCTGTTTTATTTTTTATACGAATAGAATCAATAACCGGAGGCAATGTTAAAATCAAAGCGATGACAATAATAAACGGAATTGCATCAAACCAAATGTTGGAACTGTTATGGTTAAAAGCCAGGTAAAATCCTAAAACAAAACCAATTATAATGGCCAAAATAGAAAATTTGTCAAAAACATCATACACTCTTGTCATCAATACACCTTCAATTATAGTATATATCATCCACATATATAAAATAGTATCAAAGCAGGTCATCCAAACTTTTTATCATCGATTCACGAATGGCATATCTTTTTTGCAAATCTGTTAAAGAATCAGCCAAATCCCGCCTAAACCGCTCACAGGCATAATCATCATAGGTAAACTTAATTCCATCATATTGTATGTCCATCAATATTAAATATTCGGGCTCAAGCACTTTAATATATGCCCGAGGTTCATCTTTTTCTGGATTTAACAGCTTTTCAACTTCATCGAGATTCATCTTTCCCAAAGCCACATCGACAAAAACCCTCATCATCTTTCTGACCATGTTCCATAAAAATGATTCACCGTAGATGTCTACAAATATTGGTGAGATGGTATCATGCATATTTGGAAATTCCCTTTTGTGATAGTCATCCAGATTGACTTTTGTGATTTTAATATCATCAATAGTTCTTGTGGTCGTCTTTTGAAAACGTTTTGTGAAATTGGTGAAGTTATGAGTTCCCTTAAAGATTTCAGCACACTCGTTGAGTTTATCAATATCCAAATCCTGAAATAATAAATACCTATATTGTCTCATCTGTGCATATCTTGGCTTGAATGCATAGCGGACAGGAGCTGATGCTAAAATCTGGATATCATCCGGAAGTGAATTGTTGATTTCATTTACCCTAACTTCTTTTTCTGACTGAAAGCTAATTACATTACCCAGACTGTGAACTCCTGCATCGGTTCTTCCTGCAATTCTAAATCGGGACTTTTTTAAATCATCAATATAGTCTAATTTTCTTAAATGATAAATCAATTCTTCTTCAACAGTTCTGAGGTCCGGCTGTCTTTGAAACCCGTGAAAATTAGTTCCGATATAACCTATTTTGAGTGCTGTTCGTTTCATTATATTAATATTATTTTCAATATAAAATAAGCTTTTAGTAAAAGATTATAATTTTACGGCATATCTGAAGTTATTAGTTTGTGGATTTATTTCCAGCTTTTGAATACGTTTTTCCATATGAACTGTCTGAAGGTCGTTTGCTGTATCCAACACAACAACAAAACCCATCTTTTTCCAGAAACTAAGTGCCCCATCCAAGTTTTTATGAGTATGGAGATAAATTTCATTATAGTCCTTTTCATTTGCGAAATTTTCGGCTATATTGAACATTTTAGAAGCTAAACCACAACGTCTGCATCTTGTATCGACAAATAATCTCCATATGCTTGAAGTGGTTTTGTCGGAGTAGGAATTTTTAAATTCCTGAAAATCCTTATCATAAGCTCGCAATCCAATAGTTGCTCTGATTTTTCCTGTATCATCATATGCAACAAAAAATCCATTCCTTTTTGGATTAATATAATATTTTTCCATATTCACTATATCCTGATGCCATTGCGGAACATATCCATATCCGAACTCATTTTTAATCATGTTAAAGAGAAATTCCTGAACATCACAAATTTGATTTGAATCATTGCTTAATTGCTTAATCACAATATTCATTTAAACACCATTTTTAAGAGTAATACTTTTAATAGGAAAAATATCAAATAAGTAATACTTTTTAATTAATTTTTCATAACTATAATAATAATGAAGTAAAACTTAGTATTTAAAATTTATTATCTGACAGTATTGCAATAAAAAAAAGAAAATAAAAAAAATTTTAAAGATTATTAATCTCATTAAACATCAAAATATCGTCACAGACTACTTCAAGCAACTCAGGGTCATGACTAACCGCTAATATTCCAATATCATTAGCTCTGCAATGGCTGATTAGTGCATCCCAAATTTGTACCTGTGTAACGGCATCAAGCATGGTACTTATCTCATCAGCAATGATAAACTTTGTTTTAGGATTTAGCGCTCTTAATATACTGAAACGTTGCAACTCTCCACCGGAAAGCTCATTAGGCCAGCGTGTTAACCAATTATCCTTAAGACCGAAAGTATCTTTTAAATCCTGAGTTGGAGTCCAAGATTCATTTAACACTTTTTTCATTTTCCATTTAGGATTCATGGTCTTTTCCGGATGTTGGAAAATCAACTGCACAGGATAGAAATCCTTATCTGGAATTTTATTGCCATCTAAAGTAACACTTCCTTTATAATGAGAGATATATCCTGCCATAATTTTACATAATGT
Organism: uncultured Methanobrevibacter sp.; assembly: GCF_947170395.1. Taxonomy (GTDB): domain Archaea; phylum Methanobacteriota; class Methanobacteria; order Methanobacteriales; family Methanobacteriaceae; genus Methanocatella. The sequence continues at coordinate 27,795 of NZ_CAMVTE010000023.1, forward strand.
GGATTTACCACTACCACTATCCCCGATTAAACCTATAATTTGATTGCTATTAAGAGATAATGAAACGTCTTTCAATATCTGTCTTTTTTTATTATATGAAAAAGAAATATTTTCAGCTTTAAGTTCCATTATTTACCTCCTTCAAAATTAAAACATCTAATCATCACGCCATCATGCTCAACTAATTCAGGTATGTTGTTTTCACATTTATCTAAACGTATTGGACAATTTTCCCAATATGGACATCCAGTAACCTCACCTAATGGCTGAACACCTTCAGTTAATTTGAAGCCATTTCTTGGAAGAGCATCAATTAAGGCTTTAGTGTATGGGTGCAATACATTATCGGAATTTTTGAAGTTTTCTACATTATTTATCTCAATAACATAACCTGAATAAAATATTGCAATCCTATCTGCTGTTTTTAATGCCACATCAATTTCGTGAGTAATAAGTAAAACACCTTTCCCATGGTCTTTTAAATTTTTAATATCATTAATAGTTTCTTCAACACTTTTTGCATCAAGACCCGGTGTTGGTTCATCAGCAATTAACAAATTAGGATCTTCGATTAAAGCTGTAGACAATAATACCTTTCTTGCCATTCCACCAGACAATTCAAAAGGATATAACCCATCCACACTTTCATCCAGCCCATATTTTGAAAAGATTTCCCTTTGTCTAATCTGTTTTTGATTATGTTCATTTTCGTCCTTACACTCACCGATAGCCTGCTCAGATACTTTCATTAAAGGGTCAAGGAAATTAACTGATTGAGGAATCAGACAGATTTCTTTTCCCCTTAATTCCTCTTTCAATTGTTGATCCAGAACTTTTCCCTTATATTTAAGTTCACCAGTTACATGAGAGTTATATGGTAAAATACCCAATATTGAATGAGCTAAAAGACTTTTACCAGAACCACTGGAACCTAAAACTGCAACAATTTCACTTTCATTAACATCGATTGTTAAATCAGATATTACCTTGGAATCATGCCTATTTAATCCCTGAACATATTGTGTAAAAGATATTGATAAATTATTTACTTCTAATAAATTTCCCATAATATCACCAAAATCCTAATTATTCGCCTCAGAAGGATCAAACAATCGTTTTAAGTTATCCCCTATAATATCAAACAGCAACACTACAATCAATAATGCAAGACCTGGGAAGAAAGCCAACCACCATGCACCCATTGCAAGATAAGTCATCGATTCAGACAAAATAATACCAATTGCAGGTTCGTGAGGTGATAAACCAAATCCTAGAAATGTTACGCTTGATTCATGCATGATTGCATGCGGAAATACTAATAAAGTTCCTACAAAAATTTGTGACAGTACCAAAGGTAAAATATGCTCTTTTGCAATCCATAATTTACTTTTACCAAATCTTTTAGATAAAGCAACATATTCAGAAGTGTTAATCTGTAATACTTCCGCTCTAAGCACTCTTGTTAAGTTTACCCAGTGCGAAAATGCTACTGCCATCATTACACCAAATGCTCCTTTACCAAATCCAATGGATATCATCATGATTAATAGTATATGGGGTATTGATGCGAATAAATCGATTAACCATGATACAAATTCATCACAAAACTTGTTTGTACTTGCAATGAAAGCTAAAATTGTTGCGATTATGCTGGATAAAATTGAAGAAACTAAACCAATCATAATACTTAAACTTAAACCTTTAATTGTTCTTGTAAACATATCCCGACCCATCCAATCAGTACCAAACAGATGCTGGAATGACGGAGGTTGCATTTTTATTGAAAAATCAGTTGGCAAATTAGCATTAGTCAATAGTCCACTAATGAAAATTATTAATAAAATCAATCCGGTAAGTGCAATAGTTAAAATTGTTTTTTGCCTTAGATTCAGATTACTAAATAATCCCCGATTATACCATGGCAGTTCACTCATCGTCCTCACCTCTTAATCTAGGATCAACATATTGGTATATCAAATCAGCAATGAAATTTCCTGCAAATACAAAAATTGTACTGACAATAACAATTCCAAGCAATAATGGAACATCCGACCTCAATCCAGCTGCTACAGTTGCTTGACCAATACCTGGGTAAGCAAATACCTGCTCTACAAGGATTGTTCCACCAAATAACTCATTAAATGATAAAAATTGAATTGTAATGGCTGGAAGTAAAATATTTCTTATTCCATGATTTTTTATTGTGCCCCAGAAGCTTTCACCCCTAGCTTGAGCAAATAAGAAATAATCACTTTTTTTAACACTGATAAGTTTATCCCTTGTATACATTGTAAGAGAAGCAATTCCAACGATACTTAAAGTTATTGCAGGCAATATCAACCTATATAACCATTGCCAAAATGTTACAGTATCCGACAATTGCCCAATTGGAACAGATAATCCAATAGGGAACCAACCTAAATAAACAGAAAAAACCATTAAAAGTACTAAACCTATCCAAAATGTAGGAGTGGATTGCAATATATAACAATAAGTTTTAATTACCTTATCAATCCATGTGCCTTCTTTAGCACCAGCAATTACACCTAATCCAAACCCTACAACTGCAGATATCACCCAGGAAACAACCATAAGAGTTAATGAAGCTGTGAATTTTTGCAGGATAACTTCTGTTACAGGTATCCTATAAATTAATGAAAATCCCATACTTCCGGAGGCCAATGTTTGAAGCCAACCCAATACTCTTTCACCTAAAGAGAGATTTGTTCCCCAATAGTTTCCAATAATTGCCAGTTGTTCTTGACTTACAATTCTTTGTCCAAGATATGCTTTAACAGGGTCAATTGGAGATAATTGTATCATTATAAAACTGATTGCTGCAATAACAATTAATAAAATTAGTAATCTAATAGCCTTATATCCAAAAAATTTAGCTAATTTTTTATTGTTAATTTTAATCATCTCGTATGATTTGTTTAAAAAAAAAATAAAAAATGATTTATAAAAATAAATCATTTGAGTTTAATTATTTTGCTGTTGCATTAATACGAGCCCAATCGTAGATGTTACCCCAAATATCTCCACCGTGTGGATAGATGAGGTGGGTACTATTGGATATGTCTAATGAATCACTGACGAAATATGCGTAATCAACAGTTCCAACCCATAAGAATGGATAGTTTGAGGTAGCTTGTTGAGCAGCTTGAGACCAAGTGCTGTATGAGCCATTAACATCTTGAACCATAGCTGAATCTATTAATGAATCAACTGAACTATCATTGAGTGCTTCAGGATTATCATAACCGACACAGGCCACTCTAGAGTCGTATTGATGTTCAATTTCATATGGGTCTGCTGAACCGAATCCCCATACTACACCTTGAGAATATTTATTAGGATCAATATCATCCCAACTTCCACCTACTGGAGTAATTTCAATACCTAACTCTTTAGCTTGTTCTGAAACAGCTACTGCAATTGCTTGTCTTTCAGTTGCTTTTGAATTATAATATACTGAGAAAGAAGCTTTGGTACCGTTTTTCTCTAAGATTCCATCGCCGTCAGTATCATTCCATCCTGCTTCTGCAAGAATTGCTTTTGCTTCATCGACTTTACCATCTTCAAATGTGGAATCAAATGCCCAAGGCAATTGACTTGCAACACCATTGTATGATACATTACCGAAACCGTTAAATGCACCTTCTAATAATTCTTCCCTGTTAATACCAATGTTTAATGCTTCCCTAATAGCAGGGTCACCAGTTACATCGTTACCTATAGTAATATTATCTTCACTTACTTTTCCAGTGTTCATTTGAGTTGGTAAAGAAATACCACGTACATCTATAGAATCGAAGTATTCTAAGTGGTATCCTGGAACGGTTTCATTTGCATATGCAAGTTGTACTTCAGCAATATCTACATCACCGTTTTTGACTGCGGCAAATGCTGCATCAGGATCAAGGAACAAGTTTGTGATTTTATCAAAGTATGGTTCCTGGCCATAGTAATCTGGGTTTTTCTCCAAGATGAACTGCTGTCCTTTATCCCATTGAGCTAATTTATAAGGTCCGGAACCGATTGGGTTTTGACCGTATGTTTCATTATTGTAATTAGCTTCAGGAACAATTCCAACATCTGTTAATTTGTTAATGAAAGTTGAATCAGATTTGTTGAGGTGGAATACTACTGTAGTGTCACCTTCAGCTGTAGCGTTATTCATGGAACTTAAATCTGCTCCTTCACCAAATTCTTTTGCTGTATTATATGAAAATGCCACATCTCCTGCGGTTAATTGAGAACCATCGGAGAATTTTACATCATCACGTATTTCAACTGTGTATGTTTTATAATCATCAGAAATTGTATAATTTGTTGCCAAATCATTTACGAATGTATTGTTTGCATCTCTTTTAAGAATTGTACTTTGAATAAGAGGTTCTGTTCCGGAATCGTGGTATCCCCAACCATGCATTGGGTCGAAACCATATTCAGGTTCTTCACCGTGAGCGGCTACACATGCTACCAATTCATTAGGAGCGTGTTCAGTACTTCCCCCACCCAAAGCGACTGCAGCTATAGCAATTACGGCAATAACTGCAACGACTGCACCTATAATATATTTTTGTCCATTTTATTTCCTCGTTAATAATTACTTTTAAGTTTAATCCAATAGCAACTTGCATTCAGTAATACTAAATTGCAAAAAACTATTATAAAAGTAATACTTTTTTAAAAAAAGATATTACAATTATTATTATTAACATTAAAGTATTTAAAAATTGCTATAAATTATTTCTCAGTTTGAAAAAATAGTATTAACCTTGACAAAAACAGAAAAAATCATTTCAAAAGACTGTTAATTGTCCGGTCTGCCCAAACCATAGTGATGTTATTGGACACAATTTCGCCCAAAACAATGCCCATCCAGGCTCCCCAAACACCATAGTTCAAGACAACACCCAACAAGACCGCAAAAAATATTGTAAAACCTGTTTCACGCATAACGGTTTGAAACATTGCAGTTATTCCCCTGCCTATTCCCTGGAAAACATAAGTTGACGCAACACCGACTGCCATTGTAGGATAATAGATGACAATCCACTGTAAAAAGCTTGTCAGTTCTCCTGCAATCCTAACGCTTGAGCCGGAGGATGTGAATAGTGAAGCTATATCTCCTGCAAATACATTTGTTAAAACTGCAACCGCAAAAGCAAAAATCAGGGAAACTTTCATTGCGTATCTGTGAGCTATTTTAATGTTTTCATAATTTTTTGCACCGTAATTTGCCGCAACTACACTGATTAAAGCTGTTCCGATTGCCAGCATAGGTGTTGTTCCAATAGTAACTATCCTCCAGCCTGTCGAGTAAACGGCAACAGAATCAGTTGATGAGAGAAATGCAAGAAGGGCAGAAAATACTGCTGCGAAAAATGCATTGTTTAAAAGCTGAACGCTTGCAGGAATTCCCACCTTGACAATATCAAAAGTGATGTCCTTTTTGAAATTGAAGTTTGACAAATGAGGCTTTAGGTAAGTATCCCCTTTAATGTAAAACCAGTAGCATAAAATTAAAATTACAAATATTGCTGATATTAATGTTGCAACGGCTGCACCCCTTACACCCAGATTTAAAGAGTAAATAAAAACAGGATCCAAAATCATGTTTAAAATAGCTGATGCAATCATTGCATACATCGGCCTTTTTGAATCGCCTTCACCCCTATATATTCCGTATAGTGCATTAGACATTATTATAAAGATGGAACCTGAAAGAATTATTGCACCATAATCACATGCATAGGAAACAGTTTGACCAGCGCCCATTGCATTCAATATCGCTTCAAGCAAAACCAATAGAACCACGGTTGTTATCAATGATACAACAATATCAATAAAAATAGAATGAATCGAAGCATTATCTGCCTTTGATTTATTGTCTTCACCAATATATTTTGAAATTGCAAAAGCGGCTCCCGCCCCAAGACCGTTTCCAAAGCCTACCAGAATCATGAATATTGGAGTAAAAAACCCAACCCCTGCCAGAGCATCAGCGCCAAGACCTGATACCCAGGCAGCATCAATGAGATTGTATAAACTAGAAATAAGCAGCGATATAATCAATGGTATAGACATCTTCAATAAGGCTTGTTTGGGATTTCCAAGCATTACATCTACACTATCTGAACCATCACTACTTTGCATAACTAAATATTAAAATCTATTCACATATAAATTAATTGTTTGATAACATTCCGCCTTTTCTTCAAATATTGAACAACCTCGCCTTATAGAAGGCTAGGATTCCTAGATTATTTTTCACTCAA
>NZ_CAMVTE010000024.1 GCF_947170395.1 uncultured Methanobrevibacter sp.
TAATAACCAACTAAACTCCCAACTTTCCACATTAAAATCAGAAAATCAAAAACTATTATCAGAAAATGACTCAATAAAATCAAATAATAACCAACTAAACTCCCAACTTTCCACATTAAAATCAGAAAATCAAAAACTAAAAGAAATTAATCAAAAGAATACACTTCAAATTTCACGTTTAAAAGATATGAATAAATTTTTAAATAAAAATAAATTTAAAAAGAAGAAAAATACCGGAATATTTAAGAGGTTTTTAAATGGAAACTGATTCATATATATTTTCAATTGTTATGGCCACATATAACACCGAAGAATATGTTGAAGAAGCAATTAACAGTATAATTAATCAAACTTTTGAATTTGATAAAATTCAGTTTATTATTATGGATGATGGCAGTACTGATAATACTGGTGAAATTTGTAAAAAATATAGTGAAAAATATGATAATATCATTTACCATTATCAAGAAAATACTGGTCAAAGTATTGCTCGAAATAATGGTTTAAAATTAGTTAAAGGACAATATGTAAATTTTTTAGATAGTGATGATAAATTAGAACTCAATGCATTTGAAGAAGTTTATAAATTTATTCAACAACATGGTGAAGAAGTAGATGTTATAGCCATACCTAGATGGAAATTTGGAGCATCAGAAGGCCCATTACCTTCCCATTATAGATTTGATAAAACTCGAGTTATAGACATCAATAAAGAATTTGATTGCCCCCAATTTTCAATACCTGCAACATTTATAAGAACATCTGCCCTTACAGATAGATTTGAACCAAAGCTGGTTATATCTGAAGATGCCCTATTAGTTAATAAAACCATACTCCATAAAATGAAATATGGAGTTGTTAATTCTACAAGGTATTTATATCGTAAACGTTTTGAAGAAACTTCAACTGTTGATACAAAAAAAAGAACTAAAGAGTACTATATCCCCTATCTTGAAAATTACTTTATAGAGTTAATTAATCATTCAATTGATAAATTTGGATATGTTCATCGTTATATTCAATATACATTAATGTTTGATTTCCAATGGGTGCTAAATATTCGTGACCTTAATATATTAAATGAACAGGAATTTCAGGAATATCATTCACTCTTACATGAAATATTGCAATTTATTGACGATGATATCATATTATCTCAAAAATATTTAAATAACTGTTACAAATGCTTTGTTTTAAAATTAAAATATGACAGTAATAATTTTAAAATCATTGCTAGTTCAAATAATTTAAGTTTAGATTTGAACGGGAAAGTTATAGACAATATTAACTTTAGGAAAATAACTTTAAACAAAATAAATTTATTGAATAATACATTATACATATCAGGATTCTTTGAATCAAGTTTTGAAGATGTTTCTATACATGTTACTAATAATGACAAAACATTAACTGTCAAAAAAATATCCGGTGAAGATATTTATGCACTTGGAAAAAAAGTTTGTCCAAGACAGCATTTTGAAGTTGAAATTAACTTACAAGAAAACAATGAAATAAAATTTTATATTAAATATGAGAATCACCTATTTGAAAAAAACTTGAGTATAGGTTCAAAATTAAATGAAAATTTTTCTAAGAAACTTAGATTAAACTCATATGTTGCTAATTATTCCAATAATAAAATAATTATAAAATATTCAAAGGAGTTGCAACTTTTAAAAACAGATTTGGTAAATCTATTAGATGAACAAGAATTAATTAATAGAGACATTATTGAAAAAACTAAAAAATGGAATTTATTTAATGAAACTTATTATTTAAACCAGTTTGATAGTTATGATAATACTTTGGACCCTTTTTTCCATTATGTATTTCGGGGATATTTAGAAGGTAAAAATCCTAGTAAAAAATTTAACACCAATTATTATCAAAATTCAATAACCCCTTCAGAACAAAGTCATTTAAATCCATTAATTTATTTTATCAATTATGGTTTTGAGAGAAATGAAATTCAAATAAATCCTAGCGTTCCGTTATTAAAACATGTGAATAAAATTGAATTAAATGATAAAATAAATAATATTAACGAATCAGGACTTAGATTAAAAAAACGAAACGAAAAAATTATTGTTTCATTAACATCATTTCCAGATAGAATGCATGACATCCATTATAGTTTATACTCCTTACTAAAACAAACATTCAAACCAGATGAAATCATATTATGGTTATCTTATGAGCAATTCCCTAATAAAGAAAAAGACATACCTAATAAAGTATTGAACCTAAAAAAATATGGATTAAGTATTAGATGGTGTGATAATATTTATTCTTATAAAAAATTGATTCCATCTTTAAAGGAATATGAAAATGATTTTATTGTAACTGCTGATGATGATATATTTTATCCAAAAGACTGGTTGAGAAATATATATTATGGATATAAAAAACATCCAAACTGCATAATTTCATCAAGATCTAGAAGAATTTTAGTTAATAATAATGGTACATTGAAAAGTTATAATAATTGGAAGTTAATAGATAATGATATGGAACCCTCATTTTTAAATTTCCCCACAAATGGTGCGGGAAGTCTATTTCCACCAAATTCATTCGATGAAACAATACTTAAAAAAAGAGAATTTTCTAATATTTGTCCTACTGGAGATGATATATGGATTTGGGGCATGGCTGTTTTAAATAATACCAAAATTTACCCAATCCCCCAACAATTAAAAGAATTAACATATATTAATCCTGCAAGAGATTTAAATCTATTTAATGAAAAAACATTATATTCCGAAAATAAACATAAAAATGATTCACAAATAAATAAATTAATAGAAAAATATCCTTTAATTATGGAGAGAATACTCAACGAAAATAAAATTTAATGATAAAATAATTTAAGTAAAAGGAGGTATCTAAATGAACAAATATATAAAAATACTAATTTTAGTAATAATTATCTCATTAATTGCATTATGTGTTTTTAATAATATGCCTTTAAGAGAAAATGAAATTAAAGTTGGAAATACAATATTCACACTACCTGATGGTTATGCTAAAAGTAATGTGAACGAATTTGGAAATATAAATATTACAAATGGAAATAATTCATTATCCATAAGTGCAGCTAATAATAATGATATTATAAAATATATAAATGAATATAATCAATCCGCAAATGATAGAAATTATACTGCAATATTTAAAAATTTTACAGTTGGAGACGTGCCAATTTATAAATCAACTCTTTTAAATAATTCTCGTGTTAATCATTATTGGTTTGTTGACAAGGATAAAGTAATTGCTATTTCAACTTGGGATGCAGAAAACAATACTGATGATATTGTATTAAAGTTAATTGAATCAAAACATTAAATTTAAATAATGAACATGAAATCAAAAATAAGTTAAATAGTTAATAAATGATATTTTGAGGAGGAGATTGAATGGATAAACTTGTTGATAAAATTATTACTTGTGAATTCAATGAACTTGACAATATAATATTTCCAAAAAATGAACAAATTGGGTTAAAAATTAAATATAATGGAACATATTTTGAATTCTTATTAACTATAAAAGATTCTAATCGACTGTTAATTTTAGGATCAGGTGCTAGAACAAAACAAACCGAGGTTGATAAAAAAAGACCCTGGTTTAACAGATGGACTTGGAAATTTAACGAATCAACTTTGTATTATAATGACCCCACCACTTATGTTTATCCCGAACTTACAACTGGATGGGGCGTTGGTACTAAAGAACAATGGTTTCTTGAAGATATTTCAATAATTATTAAAAAAATTAGTGAAAAAATTTCTATTAACCAAAATCAAATGATTTTTATAGGAAGTTCAGCAGGAGGTTTTACATCAATATTATTATCCACATTACTTAAAGAATCTATTGGAATTGCAGAAATTCCTCAATTAAATCTTCGAGATTATGGTTATCAGCATTGGAATTTACTAAAAAAAAATATTTTCCCAGATATGACTAATGAAGAAATTTTAGATAAATATGGATATCGAGTTGATGCTATAACATTATTTAATAAAATGAATTATATTCCAAAATTATATTTAATTTTAGATTGTAGTGTAGAAAGAGATTTTGAATATAATTATGTTCCTTTTTTTAATAGATTAAACAAACTGCCTTATAATGATATGCAGAATAATATTAAGATACGTATCGATGGAAAAAATAAAGGCCATTGGGCACAAGATTATCTTTCAACTTTAAACACCTTAAAAAAAATCATTTCAATTGAAAATGATGAAATTCAACATGATAATAACTTATCGAACTTGTTGGAGGATTTACAACAAGAAAATCAAAATCTAAAATACAAATTAACTGTTATTAAAAAAAATAATATAAATCCAGAAGATACAGTTGAAATTAATGAAAAATTAAAAAATGAAATACAAGACCCTCAATCTAAAATCAGCCTCTTTGATGACAACACACAATTATTAACACAGTATTTAATTAATGAGTTTGAATTTGAAAATTTAAATTATTGTCCAATATGCAATACTATTTCTACTTTTAAAGATTTTGGCAAACCCTCAAGAAAGAATGCTCAATGCCCACATTGTAAATCTCTTGAAAGACATAGATTAAGTTATATTTTAATTAGAAGCAGATTTAATGAACTATTAAATAAACCTCAAATTAAATTATTACATTTTGCTCCAGAATTGACTTTTTATAATATATTCAGTGCTATGAATAATATAGACTATTATCCCGTAGATATTAATCCTAATCTATATGCAAACATGAACCTTAGAGATAAAGTAGATATGGAAAATATTCAATATGCTGATGAGACCTTTGATATAATTTACAATTACAATGTTTTAGCACGTGTTAATAATGATTTTACTGCTATGTCTGAACTTTATAGGATTCTTAAAAAGGACGGGGTGTGTATTGTGATTGTTCCTCTTTATAATATACCAAAAACATTAGAAAAAAAAGAATATAACACTCCTGAATTAAGATTAAAATTCTATGGTCAAAAAAATCATATGCGAAAATATGGATTAGATTTTAAAAATCGATTGGAAACAGTTGGTTTCAATGTTGAAGAAGTGCGTAAAGAAAATCTAATAAAATCAGAGGACGTTCAGGAATTTTATAAATTAGGCTGGGAAACTATTTATATTTGCACTAAATAACCTTTTTATAAATATCTAAGAAGTTTCAAATAATAATTTACAAAAATCTATTTAAACTAGGGATTAATATGAAAATAGCAACAATATTAGGAACGAGACCTGAAATTATTAAGATGGCCCCAATCATTGATGAAATTTCTCGTCGAGGTATTAATCAGATTATTTTACACACTGGCCAACATTATGATAAGGAAATGTCGGATAACTTTTTTAGAGACTTAAATATTCCAATTCCGGATTATAATATTCATGTAGGGTCTGGAACTCATGGAAAACAAACTGGTTTAATGATGAAAGGCATTGAAGAAATATTACTAGATGAAAAACCAGATATTGTTCTTGTTCAAGGAGAAACTAATGCAGTTTTAGCAGGATCCCTTGTAGCTTCTAAATTACATATTGCAATTGGACATGTTGAAGCAGGATTAAGATCATTTGACATGACAATGCCTGAAGAAATAAATCGTAGAGTAGCAGATGTTTCATCAACAATGTATTTCATTCCAACAGAGGAATCAGCAATTAATCTTTTAGCTGAAGGGTTTTCAAGAAAAAACATGTTTATAACTGGGAATACCGTGGTGGATGCTTGTTTTAGACACTTAACATTGCTCAAAAACGTGGCTTTGAAGATGAATCTCTTCGAAATTTAGGTATTGATAACATGGAAAATATCATTACTTTAACAATGCACAGAGCAGAAAATGTTGATGTGAACGAAAGAGTAATAAACATTATTGATGCATTAAAAGAATTAACTGACACGAATATTATATTCCCAATTCACCCAAGAACAAAACATACCTTAGAAAAATTCAATCTATTTGATGAATTGAACAATTTAGACCATGTTCACATTGTAAAACCCATTGGATACCTAGATTTTTTATTATTAACCTCAAATCAACACTTATTTTAACAGACTCCTGAGAACTCCAAGAAGAAGCAATCACCCTCAATATCCCAGCATTAACTTTAAGATACAATACTGAAAGGCCAGAAACAGTTACTACTGGAGGAAACATACTTGTAGGACCAGATAAAGAAGCAATTTTATATAATGCAAAAAAAATATTATCTGATAAAGAATTTGCAGATAAAATGAAAAATGCTCTAAACCCATACGGACAGGGAAATTCAGCGAAATTTACTGTTGATGCAATAGAAAAATCTTATAAAGAAGGATTATTATACATTAAATCTCCAGAAGAAGTAATAAATTCATTTAAAAGAAAAATGACCCTTATTACTGAATATATGACAGTGAATGAATTTGAAATAAAAATGCATTAATTCATGATATTCTATGGAAAAAATGTACTTCCCTAAAAAGGGGCTTTGTAGAAATCATATTTGATTTTTGCAAAAATTTTTAAAAAATCTATTTTTATTTCTATTTTTACTTAAAATCTTTTGAAATAATCTGATTATTCTGTAGTCACATTTACAGTTGAAATTTCACATCGATTAGAAAAAATAAGCAATATATAATTATATATAGTAAAATGGAGAATAAAAATCAATATGAACCTAGAAAATACCTATTCTCCAGTTAATAGTTTGTTTTCAAAGCAATTAAATCTTTCGGATTTTAGTTTTGAAAAACCAGCAGTTAAAAAAATTAAAGAAATTAATAAGAATATTAAGCCAAATAAACTATTTAAATTCATTAAATATGTATTTAAATACTCAAAAATTGTGTTAAATAAGTATTCAAGCCATTTTTCAAAGCATGACTTCACACAACCTGTATTGTTCACACTTTTAGCAGTAAAAATCTACACCAGAAGCACATACAGACAAATAACTGATTTATTAGAGTTATCTGATAAAATACAAAAATATTTGCACTTAAAAAAGGTTCCACATTACACAACACTCCAAAAATTCTTTCAAAGACTCCCAACATCAATATTACAAGAATTAAACAAGCAAATATTATTAAATCATCAAATCAATGGTGAAATAATTAATTTGGATGGAAGTGGATTCACCAACGACTACGCAGAGAAATATTACGCAATAATCAGACGAAAAGAAAGAAAAAGCTACGTAAAAAACCATATTTCAATCGATGTAGAAAGCAGATTAATACTTCATTTCGCAGCCCAAAGAGGTCCAAGATTCGATACACGATTCGCAATTGCAGCAATAAGAAATATAAAGAAATATAATCCAAAATACATCCTAGCAGACAGAGCATACGACACAGAACCCATCAGAAAATGCATAAACGAAGAAGCAAAAGCACAAGACCAAATACCACTAAAAACCAGAGCAAAAACAGGACATTATCGATTAAAAAGCAAAAACAAATTCAACAAGAAGTCTACTCAAGAAGAAACAATGTAGAATCAATATTTAGCATAATAAAAAGAATATTCAATGTAACAAACAGAAGAAGGAGTCTACAATTATCAAACAAAGAAACAAAACTCAAAAATACAATCTACAACATTTACAGATCAACCCAAATTCAATAAAAATGAGGATTTCTACAAAGCCAATTTATGTAATATAAATCGGCAATGTTGAAATCCTAAAGATTTTTTCACTTGAAATTTCACATCGACTTGATTTTTTAATGGAAAATTAGTATTTTTTAGATTTGTCTAGTATATTTAATTTATTTTATTACAATTGAAATAATACTTAGTTATTTTAAAAAATAAGATATAATAAATTATATATATTAAAATGGAGAATATTTATATATATGAACAGTAAAAACAAACATTCTCCAATCATAGTTAGGTTTTCAAAGCATAAAAACCTTTTGGATTTTGGCTTTAAAAAACAAACAAAAAAATTTTTCAAAAAATTTGAAAAAGACAGTAAAATTGAGATTAATTCAAATAACTTGATTAAATTTATTGAACATTCATATAGTTATGCTAGAATGTCTCTAAATTTATATTCAAGCAAATATTCAAAGAAACTGTACTCACAACCGGCATTATTCTCAATTATTGCATTGAAAACTTATTTAAATTTAACTTATAGGCAAATTGTTGAATTTATTAGCTTTTCAGATAGATTGAAGAAATATTTGAAGATTAAAAGGGCTCCAGATTACTCTACTCTTCAAAAATTCTTCAAAAGGATGCCAACTGACATGTTTGAACGAATAACCAAACAAATAATTGTACATTTAAAAATACAACCGGAATTAGTTGCTCTTGATGGTAGTGGATTCACAAGCGACTATGCTGACAAATATTACTCAAAAATACACAGCCATGACGTAAAAAACTTCACCAAATGCCATATTGCAGTTGATGTTGATTCAAGAATAATACTCTACTCACAAGCAGTAAAAGGACCAAGACACGATACAAAATTCGCAATAGCATCAATAAGAAGTCTAAAAAAATACAATCCACAATTCATAATAGCAGACAAAGCATACGATTCAAATGCAATAAGAACATGCATAAATGAAGAAATAAAAGCATCAGACCAAATACCATTACGATCCAACTTCAAACACGGATGGTACAGGAGATTAAGTATAAAAACATTCAAAAAAGAAATATATTCAAGAAGAAACAATGTAGAAAGTGTATTTAGTGTAATAAAACGCAAATACTCTGGAATAAATAAAAGTAAAAGTACACGATTACAAAACAAAGAAACAAGACTAAAAACATTAGTTTATAATATTGATCAATCAACAAAAATTTAAAAAAGGATTTCAACAAGGTGTATAAATCATAATTTATATATAATACATGATACATATATATTAATTGTTAAAATATTGGTTTTAAAGAAAAAAGATAAATTATTAATTTCAAAGGGGAAAATGTGATTTTTTATGAATATTAATAAAAATTATTTGTTTTTATTGGAAGAGATTATAAAAAAGAATTTTGCTTCAAAATATAAAGGTTCCGTTTTAGGCATTCTTTGGAGTGTTATTAAACCCTTATTAATAATGATTATTATGACAATTATTTTCTCAACATTATTTAAGAGGTCTATTGATAACTACCCCGTTTACATTTTATCAGGTAAATGTTTATACGATTTTTTTAATTTGGGAAGTAACAGCGGATTATATGCAATAAGATCAAATAAATTTATTTTAAAAACCACATCTGCTTCAAAAAGTGTTTTTGTTATTGGAGGCGTACTTTCAGAAGTTATAAATTTATTTATTACATTAATTATACTATTTGGTGTGATGCTTGTAACTCATGCACCATTTTATTTTGATAAAATTATTTTATCAATTATCCCCCTTATTTCATTGGCAATTATGATTTTAGGAATGGGGCTTATATTATCTATATGTAGTGTTTATTATAGCGACGTACAACACTTATGGGGTGTCGTGACACAAATGGGAATGTATGCATCAGCAATTTTTTATCCTATGGACATCATCCCAGAACCATTTCATCAATATATGATTTTAAATCCCATATTTTGGGCCATAGATCAATTTAGAAGTTTTGTAATGTTAGGAACTATTCCAAGCACAATATATATTTTAAATTTATTAATTTTCTCTTTAATTATTTTAGTTATGGGAATAATAATATTTAAAAAATATGAAAATAAAGTTACAATGAAATTATAGAATGAGGGTTTTAAATGAAAAATAATCATATAACATCAAAAAAACACACTACTAAACTAAATCCTCAACAAAAAGAGTTGGTTAAAAAAAAATTAATGGACAAATATGATATTACAGAGGAAGAAGCTGAAAATGTTTTATTAAAATTAGAAAAAAAACAGGACAATGAAAAATCTAATAAAACTCTTAGAAAATCCAACAATAAAATTATTAAAAAAACACCTGAAACATTAAAAAACACTACAAAAGAAAATCCTCAACAAGACAAAAGCCCTAAAAATGTTGATTCAATTATGGCAGAATTAATACCTGATTATAATCAACAAGTTTCAATTGAATTAAAAAATGTGGATTTAACTTTTGAAGTAGATAATGAAAAAGTAGATACTATAAAAGAAACTTTTATCCGAACAATTAAAAGAGATAACATTAAAACATTCAAAATACATGCATTAAATAATATTTCATTTAAGATTTATAAAGGAGAAAAAGTTGGCATAATAGGATATAATGGAGCAGGCAAATCAACATTATTAAATGTTATTACGGGAATTTACCCTCCAGACAAAGGTAGCGTTAAAACAAATGGCAGAATATCTCCTTTACTCACATTAGGTGCGGGTTTTGATCATAATTACTCTGGTCGAAAGAATATTATTTTAAATGGTGCAGTTTTGGGATACAGTAAAGAATTTTTAGAAACAAAAATTGATGAAATTATTGAATTTTCAGAGCTTGGGGATTTTATTGACATCCCTATTAAAAATTATTCTTCAGGTATGCTAGCTAAACTAGGTTTTTCAATTGCTACTGCGGTCAATCCAGATATTTTAATTATTGATGAAATTTTAGGAGTAGGGGATGTTAATTTCTCTAAAAAAAGTAGAGATAAAATTAAATCATTAATGGGAGGGGGAACTACAGTTTTATTTGTTTCACACTCCATACCTCAAGTTAGAGAATTATGTGACAAAGCTATTTGGATTGATAATGGCTGTGTAAGAGAAATCGGAGAAGTAAATGTTGTATGCGACCATTATTTAAAAGATGCTGAAAATGCAAGTAATGCTCAATTAGCTAATATTCAGTTTAGATAAAAAAAGGATAACGGAGATATAATGGAAACTGTTAAATCACCAAAAGATGTTGAAAACTTAGAAAAAAATAGAGTTACAGGTAATCTTGAGATGAACAAATCTCAAATAACTTTTAAGGGACATAATAATGTTTTATATTGTGAAGGAAATGTTAAATTAGACAATGCAAAGTTTACTTTCAATGGAAATAATTCAATAGTTTATTTATCTTCTGCAATGAACTCCAAATATTCATTTAATTTAGTTATTTACAATGATTCTACATTTTTTATTGGAAGAGAAGGAAATATGTCTTCCCCAATTAACATTAACATTCAAGAAAATCAGAACGTTATTATTGGTGCTGAAGTTACAATTTCTAGTGGAGTAAATATTAGAACTGCAGATATTTATCCAATTTATGATAACCAAACAAAACAACGTATAAATTTCGCTAAAAGTGTGTTTATTGGAGACCATGTTTGGATCGGACACTTAGCTTATATTTCAAGAGGTGCTCAAATAGGTTCAGGTGCAATACTTGAAAATAATTCTTTTGTTCCCCATAATGCAAGAATTCCTTCTAACTCAATTGCTTTTGGAAATCCCGTTCGTATTGAAAGAAAAAATGTATTTTATACTAACGATTTTTTAGCATATAATCGAGCAGAATCATCTCTAGAAACAAAAGATTACAAAAGTGACGTTTTCATATATAAATTTATAAATCAAGAAACATTAGATATGAATAAAATTGACAAAATTCTAAAAAGTTTAGATTCAACTTCAAGATTAGAATTTATTCAAAAATTATTTGTTAGAAATAAACGTACCCATCGTTTTACAATCAAATAGGTGTTACTGTGAAAATAACAAATGGAGATGAACTTTTAAATCTAGAAAATAATGAATTTATTGGTGAAGTTCCTAAACTAACAAACTCCCAAATTAACATTAATGGAAAAAATAATACTTTAGTTTGTGAAGAAAATGTAGTCTTATGGAACTCAAGAATAGATTTTAATGGAGACAATTCAGTATTATACTTATCAAGCAATAATTTTGATTATGCATTAAACATTTCAATTAATGGAAACAATGCATGTTTTATCGGTAAAAACAATTACTTTAACGGAATGTCCTCAATCATATTATCAGAATCACAAAATGTCATTATCGGAGAAGATTGCATATTTTCATACAACATATCAATCAGAGTGGCGGATGCCCATCTAATCTATCACACAAAAACTAAAGAAAGATTAAACTATTCCAAAAGCATTTTCATCGGAGACCATGTATGGCTAGGTCAAGGCTCAATGATATTAAAGGGAACCCATATCGGATCAGGTTCCATTATTGGTGCAAACTCGGTCTTATCAAATAAACATGTTCCATCAAACACCACTTTTGCTGGTTCTCCGGCAAGATTGACTAAAGAGGATACATTTTGGCTCGGTTATTCCGTTCACCCCTGGAGCGAACTAACTACAATCAAATATTCCCAATATGATTCGGAAAATTTTGTTTACGAAATAGATGATAATACACTTGATTTTGAAGATATTGATTCAGATATAAATAAATTTGCAAAACCGGATGAAATTGTAAAATATTTTGAATCCACTTTTTTAGAAGCTGGAAAAAATAGATTCAGTTTAAAATAAATCGTTGAGGAGTTTAAATTTCAATGATTAAAAAACCATTTTCTGTTGTAATAGCCTGTTACAATTGTGAGAAATATCTGGAAGAGACAATTACATCATTATTAAATCAAACTATTCCATTTAAAGAAAATATCCAAGTTATTTTAGTTAATGACGGTTCAACAGACAATACGGAAGAAATCTGTAAAAAATATCTCAGCCAATACCCTGAAAATATAATTTATACTTATCAAGAAAATCAAGGCCAGGCTGTTGCCCGTAACAGTGGCCTAAAGCATGCAACCGGAGATTACATTAATTTTTTAGACAGCGATGATAAATTTTCTTCAAATACTTTTGAAGAGGTTTTAAATTTCTTTAAAAATAACCCTGAAGTTAATTTTGCATCAGTTCCAATGTTTTTCTTTGATGGTGAAGACGGCGAGCACCCCCTAAACTACAAATATGAAACAACAAAAGTTGTCGATTTAAATAATGATTGGGACTTTCCGCAACTTCACGCAAATTCCAGTTTTTTTAAAAGAGATTTATTTCCGAAATATGAATTTGCAACTAACATCATCTCATCCGAGGATGCTTTAATGATTAATCAGATTCTAATCGACAATCCAAGTTATGGTGTTGTGAAAAATGCCAAATATTGGTACAGACGAAGGAAAAACAACTCATCAACATTGAATTCAGTTTATCTGAAAAAGGAATTCTACCATAACAGACTCAAAAACTATTTTAAAGAACTGATTAAGCTTTCAAAGGATAAATACAATAAAGTACCTGAATTCATCCAATATCTGATTGTCTATGATCTTCAGTGGATGTTTAGAATCAATGATGTCAGTGAAATTTTGGAAATTGATGAAATCGAACAAGTTTATGTAGATATCAAAGACATATTATCTCATTTAAATGACAACATCATATTATCTTTAAGAGACGATAAATTAAACTTACGAAATCACATGCTGGCCATCAAATACTCAAACGTTAATGTTGATTTAAACAAAGTTGTAACATGTCAGAATATCCATTCTGTATACAATGATGAAATAGCTTATATGTATTCAAGTGATAAACTAATAGATCAACTTGACATTCACAAAATCTGGCTGGACATCATCGAAATCAGAAAGAACACATTATATATCTCAGGATATCTGATGTCATTTTTTAAAGACGAAGACATTCAAATTGAAGTTGTCAAAACCACTCCTTCCAAAAAAGAGACATTTATTGCAAAAAGAGTTTATTATCAAAACACAGCAAAAACTTTCCTGAACTGTTCGATTGAAGACAGATACAACTTTGATGTGGAAATTCCCATTGAGGAAGATTCAACATTTGAGATAATTACCAGATTTATTGGTGAAAACTGCGATGAAAACTCAACTTGGAATCTGACCAACGATTTTTCATACTATGCAAGGCTTTCAACATTGAGCAATTACAGCATTTCAGGCAATTATTTTTTGAAGTTCAGGGAAAATAAATTCCACATCTCCAAATACTCATATTTAAAAATGATTAAAAATGAAATTCCAATACTTTTGCGAATTTTAAAAAGAAGAGAAGAATATTATAACTCAGCATTACTCATAAGAATTTTATATGTCCTATTATATCCATTTTACAGAAATAAAAGAATCTGGCTTTTTATGGACAAGATTGAATCTGCAGATGACAATGCAGAGCATTTGTACAAATATTCAATAAACAAATCAGATGGAATTAAAAAATATTTCACGGTTGACAAGAAATCAGGTGACTTTAAAAGGCTCAGTAACTTAAAGAACCTTTTAGAATTTGATTCTGTAAAGCAAAGATTGATTTATTTGTTTGCGGAAAAAATCATCTCATCACATCCTGATGATGAAATCCTAAACCCTTTCATCAACAAAAATGAAGGACAATATGCTGGTTTAATTTCTTCTGATAAAATATTTCTGCAGCATGGAGTTACCAAAGACAATGTATCATCATGGCTTCACAAATACGAAAAGAACTTGAAGTTAATCGCTGCAGTTTCAGATGATGAAGCAAAATCCTTTTTAGATGACGGATATAATTATAAAAAGGAAATAATACAGGTTTTAGGTTTTCCACGTTTTGACAATTTAGAAAAAACACAAACTGAAAAACAAATCCTAATAATGCCTTCATGGAGAAAAAAATTGCTTTATGCCCCTCCCCAATACATCATGGATTCAGAGTATTTCAAAGCGATAAACTCCCTTATAAACAACAAGGATTTAATAGAAATGGCAAAGAAATATGGCTACAAAATAATCTTTAAGCCCCATCCTAGAGTTTATGACTACATTGAATTGTTTGACACAAACGAGTACGTAAAAATAGATGAAAACAGCACATATCAGGAGCTGTTTAAATCTTCAGATTTGATGATAACAGATTATTCATCGGTTGCATTCGATTTTGCATATATGGAAAAACCATTAATTTATTACCAATATGCCAACGATTACAATTTCGATGAAGGATATTTCAAATACAAAACAATGGGATTTGGCGAAGTTACCTCCACACAGGACGAATTAATCGCAATAGTTGAGGAATATCTCAAAAACGACTGCCAGATGAAAGATGAATATAAATCCAGAGTAGATAATTTTTATAAATATAAAGACAAAAATAATTGTAAAAGAGTCTATGATGCTATTTTAAAATTGTGATAATATGAGTTTTCAACAAAAAATCCTATCAAAAAGTAATTCTTACAACTATTACAAGGAAAAAAACGAAGTATTGGTTAAGGAAATTGAAGAGCTTAAAAAGGAAATCAAAGAGCTTAAAGAAGAAAAAGAAATCACATTAAAAGACGAATTTTTAAGACAATACGGAATCAATGCAGGATTTTGCAATTGGAATTACATAAATTATTATTTCAGTGAGGACTTTGAAGACAAACTCAAGGAAGTCACAAAGCATTTGGATAAAAAATCAAAAAATACATTCAAATGGCTTCTGCTTAGGGCTTTGGCAGTAAATGTAATAAAAATGAAATCAATTCATTTTACCCATGAATTAAAAGAACAGCAAGAATTTATAGATTTCAGACTCAAATACTCAGCCCCAAATGAAATTGCAGGATACAAATACCTCGGACGCTACAATGTACATGCATTCATGGACTCCACATTCACCGATGAGGATAAGGAATTCATAAAAAACAAGGACATTATCGATGCAGGAGCATATACAGGAGACACTTCAATTCCAATAGCCAAATTTACAAACAAGAATATTTATGCATTCGAGCCATTTGAAGAATCAGTTGAAATTTTAAAAAAGAACATACAATCAAATAATATTAAAAATATCATTCCAGTGCAGAAATCCCTGGGAAACAAAAACGGTGAGATGACACTATACCTTTCAGGAGATAACGTTCAGGGAATAACCAGCAACCCCCATGCAAGAGACTATGATACTGAGCTAAAGGTCGAAGAAACTACTCTAGATACATTCGTTAAGGAAAATAACTTAGATGTTGGTTACATCACAGTTGACGTTGAAGGAGCTGAACTGGAACTGCTCGAAGGCGCCATAGAAACCATTAAGAGTCAAAAACCTATTTTAACAATCAGTATTTATCATAAAGTTACAGACTTTTTTGAAATCATTCCATGGATTGCAGATTTGGATTTAGGATATGAATTTGAAGTGGTTAAAGAAAATCCTTGGCCGTTTTTATCAGATACGGTAGTCAAATGCAGAGCGAAGTAGTGTGATAATATGCCAAAAGTATCCGTAGTAATGCCAGTGTATAATGCTTCAAGATTTCTTAATGATTCAGTCAATTCCATTTTAAACCAGACATTGGATGATTTGGAACTGATTTGTGTGGATGACGGCTCAACTGACAATTCTTTGGCAATTTTAAATAGCTTTGATGACTCAAGGATTAAGGTTTATAGCCTCGAACACCAAGGAGGCGGAAATGCCAGAAACTATGGTTTAAGTAAAATCACAGGTCAATACCTATTCTGCATGGATGCTGATGATCTTCTAAACATAAATGCACTTGAAGAATTTTATAGAATCTCTGAAGAGAAAAATCTTGATTTTCTGGTTTTTAAGGCAATCAACTACGGTGTTGAAAAGGATCATTACTTTGAAACAGAATACCAGAACATGACAAATATCTACAATAAAGTCAAAGACAATGTTTTTTCATACAAAGACTTGGGAGATTTGCTGTTTGACTTTAATGTAAGCCCATGGTGTAAATTCTACAACACAGAATTTATCAAAAGTACAGGTGCCAAATTCAGAGAAAATTCAAAGTTCCATGACAATCAATTCTTCTGGGATATTATCTTTAAAGCAGAAAGGATTTACTTCATAAATGAGTTTTTATACACTCGAAAACGGTATGATCAATCTCTGACAGCATCTGGAGACATTGGCCACATTGACATTATTGGAGTTGTAAACGACATAGTTAAACTCTTTGAAAAACATAATCAACTTGACAGATATAAACACATGCTGTATAACTTAAAGATTACTTGGATAACAGACAGATACAACCAGGTTCAAGAAAAGCATAAACGAGAATTTTTCAATAAGATGAAAAATGATTACCTTTCCTTGAAACTAAAGGAATTCCCAAATATTTTAGATGAAGATAAGAGGTTTATTTATGATTGTGTCATTATATCAAAAAGTTATAATGATTTTGATTTAATAAAGCAATATTTCTCAAACAATGAAAATAAATTGGCCAAATTAACTGAAGATGCCGCAAAAAATAAGAAAACCATTAGTGAATTAAACAACAAACTTCAGGAGAAAGAAAAGACAATAAAAGAGTTAAATGATAATGTTAAAAATAAAGAGGAAATCATTAATGATTTTAAAAAGACCATTATACCAAATAATGAAAAAACCATAGCTGAACTGAACAATAAACTCCAAGACCGAGAAAAAACAGTCAACGAATTAAACAATGATCTCAAAGACAAAGAAAGCACAATAACCGACCTAAACAAAAAAATTAATGAAAACAACACCAAAATCCAAAATCAAGAACAAACCATAACTGACTTAAACATCAAAACCAAAAACAACCAACAAACAATGGAAAAGCTGACTGGCATCATCAAAAATAAATATGAGATTATCGATGAATTAAATAACAATATTGATAATAAAAACGAATTAATCAAAAACAATACTGTTGAAATATCCAAATTAGAAAACAAAAACAGGAATTTAATCAATGAAAATAATTACTTGAAAAATGAACTGGACAATAGGTTTTCTTTTAAAAAGTTATTCAAAAAGAAATAACCATTACAGAATTAAAATAAAAGAGTGATAAAATGCATCAAAGCTCATACAGAAAAATGAGATACTTTAAAGAGAATTACTTAAATCCAAACGATGAATTGAAAATACTGGACATAGGTTCCTTTGACAGAAACGGCGATTACAATTATGGACTCATTTTAAATGAAAAGAAATGGACTTATCAGGGCCTTGATTTAAAAAAAGGAAACAATGTTCATATTGTTGTTGAAAATGCGTATGACTGGAAAGAGATTGATGATGAAACCTATGATGTTGTCGTTTCTGGCCAGGCATTTGAGCACATTGAATACTTCTGGCTTACATTAGAACAGATTAAAAGAATATTAAAGCCAGGTGGACTGTTCTGTCTAATCGTTCCAAGTACAGGTCCTGTTCACAAAAATCCATATGATTGCTACCGTTTTAACCAGGACGGAATGAAAGCAATGGCAAAATATATCAATTTCACAATCCTTGAAACAGGACATAATACCGATAAGATTTCTGATCCATGGTATGATTGTCATCTGATTGCTAAAAAACCTGAAAAAGGAACTGTTGAAGATCTGGACTATAAAATGGACAAGCTTGAAGACAAACTTGATTTAATCATGAAAAAATTGGATTTATCCTAATCTGTCTTTAATGCTCTAAAATCCATTCATATACTCTTTTACAGTTGTTTTGGTCTGTGTATGTGAAGAAATCGTCCACTCTTTTCTTATATTCATCTTCCATCTCACAGCCATTTTCAATATATTCTTCAAGTTTTTCCAAAACTTCATCAGTGGTTCCCAATTCTTTTCCGAATGCCATTGTTTCATAGTCAAAATAGCTTCCTTCATAGTGATAATGGTCATTTTCAGGATGGAAATAAATGACCGGTTTTTTAAGGTATGCGAAATCGAAAAATACTGATGAAAAGTCAGTTACCAATACTGAAGAGTTGTTTAGCAGTTCCTGATAGGATTCATCTCTTGACAAATAGATTTCATCCGGAATGTCAAACAGATCAATGAATTTTTCATCCGTATTGGCAATGTTTTTAAACAGTTCAGGATGAGGTCTGAATACAATCTTATAACCTTTATTGACCATGTCCAACAATTTCGGACTGTATAAGAATGAACTTAAGTTTTCATAGTATGGCGAATTTAGGAAAATGTGCCTGTTTCCAGTAATTGTTTTTCTCCAGGTCGGAATAATCAGTATCTGCTTGTTGTCATTTTTCTTTAAATTGTCGAACCTTGGGAATCCTAAATTCTGAACGATTTGCGGATCAAAACCGTAACCTTCCTCATAAAATGATTCCGATTCTGCTTCACAGACTGTAACGATTAATGACAAGTTTTTATCATATTTTCTCATCCAATCTGAAATGTTATCCTTGGTTACACCGTGCTGCAGCCAGTAAATCTTATAATCAAGCAAACCGGAAATCAGTTTTCTCTCATCATTGTCCCCGTCAAAAAATGGATTTATCTGAGTATCATAGGGGTGAGTTGTGATAATCTTATCTGCTTTCAATATCAGTGATTTGTGTTCAAATGAACCTGCTTCAATGACATTGCCTATTTTTGAGAGTTCCTCAAATTGCTTTGCATCATGTGACACTACAAAATACTTTTTAACATTATCCTTGATTTTAGCGGCGTATTTGAACAGATGATATGCATTGTCATCTGCTGAATCAATACGGTCCTGGAAGAGATAGATTTCTTTATTTCTGGAGAACAATCTTCTTTTAGACAAATCTTTCAGGTAATTTGTTCTAAGTTCAATGATTTCATTGTAGATTTCCAAATCCTTACCTTTTTTGTTTTCACTTTCCCTGACAAGTTTTTCAATGTTTTTCTCTTCAAAACTTATTAAATCCTTTTTAGTGTTTGGCTGAATGAAAAAGTCATTGTGTTCAGTGTAGAGAATATAAGATTCGTCAGCCTTGTAGTTACTTAATTTTGACATTTTTACATGGTCGGTGAATGCAAGACCCGGATTAACTGATATGACATTGCCATGGGCAAAGTTCTCATTGTCCCCGTCCTTGTGGTAATTGATTTGCAGTTTGATTTTGCATTTTTCATGTTCATTTAAAGGAATCTTCAAATCAAAAGTGTTTTTAAACTGGAACGGTACAGACAGATAGGTCATGTGTGGTCTGCTGGTATATCTGACAGGTTTTGCACGGAACTTGTCAAAAGCCACAGTATCATAATACTTAACCCCTTCAATGGAAATGTTTTTAACATCAAAGAAACTGTTTAAAAATCCTGAAAGGTTTAAAAATCCATCGCGAAGTTCTACAATGTCCAGCCATATGTTGTGGCTTGCAAGATTTCCGCATCTGTGGTCTCCAATTTCAAGAAGCACATTATTGTCACGATATTCGGCATGCAAGTCATTTCTTTTAAGAGACAAAAAGAACCTCATTGTAAATTCATTTCTGATGAACCTGTTGTTTAAAATCATCTCCTCATCAATGTAGTCAATGACCTGCCATAAACAATGCCAGAACTCCTTTCTCTCCTGATTGTTTAAAATAGTCAAATCTTCTTTTAATACCCACTGCAAATCATATGCTAAAGTGTATTTTAAAAAGTCAGGAATTTCTCCATCCTTTGATAGAGCATAATTAAATAAATGCAAGTAGTAATCCCTGAGTTTATCTGTAAAGAATTCCTTTTTAGTAGTGACGATGTCCAATGTTGAGGATTCATCAAACCTTTTACGGTAGAAGTATTTAGATGTATCGATGACTCCCAATGTCTTCTTTTCCATTAAAATTTTGTTAATTACAATAACGTCTTCGGATGAAACCACATTTGTTGCAAACTTGAACCTTGCAAAGACATCTGTCTTGAAGAATGCTGAGTTTGAATGCAACTGAGGATTGTTAGGGTCTTTTGTCAAATCAATGATTCTAGATGAAGAATATTTGTTGTTGAGCATATGGTCTCCGGATTCCTTTTCAAAAAAGATAATCGGCATGGAAACAATATCAGTTTCATCATAATGCTTTTCAAAGAATTCATATGCCTCTTTAAGAGCATTTTCTTCCAGGTAATCATCGGAATCCAAAAAGTTGGTGTATTTTGCACGCACCATCTCAAAACCGTTGTTTCTGGCATGAGCCTGACCGGCATTTTCCTGAGTGATAACAGTTATATTGTCAGGATATTCTTCCTGATATCTTAAACAGATTTCCTCTGAGGAATCCTCACTTCCGTCATTGACTAAAATCAGCTGAATATTATCCTTAAAACCTAATGTCTGATTGATTACAGAACCAATTGACTGGTCCAGATAATCCTCGGTATTATATATTGCCATGACAACCGCAAATTTGAAATCATGGGTGTTTTTGCAAACAATTTGTGAATCCTCAAAATCCCATTTTTTCAATCCGTCTTTTAAAACAGGTATTTCACTTTTCAATTCTATTTTAGGATTGAACACAATCAAATCTTCATCCCTATAATTAGTTATATCTCCATTTTTATGATAGACCACCTTAAAGCTGATTTTAGAGATATTCTTATTGAAAGGGATGTCTAAAGTAAAATACTTTAACTTCTGATAAATTGAAGAATGTTTAAGTTCACGAAATGACGGATCTGGAATGAATTGTGCCAAATTCCTTTCACTTTTTCCATTGAAAAATTCAGTAA
This sequence comes from uncultured Methanobrevibacter sp., assembly GCF_947170395.1. Classification (GTDB taxonomy): domain Archaea; phylum Methanobacteriota; class Methanobacteria; order Methanobacteriales; family Methanobacteriaceae; genus Methanocatella. The sequence continues at coordinate 21,463 of NZ_CAMVTE010000024.1, forward strand.
TGGACTCGATGGAAAATACCTCATCATCCAAATAGTTATTTAAAAATCCCTTGATTTTTAGAGTTCCATCAATAAAATCAAATTTTCTAAAAATCAGTTCAGGGGCATACAGATTATCTATATCCACACCATTGTGCATTACTACTGAGTTGAAATTATCAAAATCAACTTCCAAATCATCATATGCCAAATTGTAGAAGAAATATCTTAAAGAATCATCCATATTGGCATTTTTAATGACTTCAGGTTCAATGTATGACATTATTCCTTTTAAAAGTGAAATCAACTCTTCCTTTTCAGCTTCACTGTCACACATGAAATAGTCTTCCTGAGTGATGATTTTTTCCAAATCATAAATTAACAAATATTGGATGAATTTTGGAACTTCAGAATCATTTTTTGAAATTTCTATTAATTTTAAATGGAAATTCCTTAATCTGTGCATATAATATTCTTTTTTAAATTGAATGGAATCTGAAATGGCAGACAAATTATATCTTTTTCTATAATAATATGTTGGAGCAGATAAAACACCCAATTGAGGATTTTTAACTAAAATTGAGTATAAAAATAAGATATCTTCTGAGCAGATTAATTCAGTGTTAAACTCATTAGGGCTGGCATCAGCTTTGATAAATACTGAAGATATGGAAAATTGAGGGTTGTTCGGATTTGAAATCAAATCAATAATCTGTGTTTTTTCAAATTTATAATTGAACTGGTCGGGTTTGTTTTGCCTTTCAAAATAGTTGATTGGAATGGCTGCAACTTCACAGTCATTTTGACTGAAAAAGGCATTAACTTCTACTAATGTGTTTTCAGAAATATAATCATCAGCATCTAAAAAGTTAATATAATCTCCGCAAGCATGCTTTAAACCAAGATTTCTGGCGCATGCAACACCAGAATGCTCCTGTGACAATACACTTATATTTTCAGGATATTCTTTTTGATATTTTAATGCTATTTCCTTTGATGAATCCGTACTTTCATCATCCACCAAAATCAATTGGACATTATCCTTAAAATCAAAACACTGATTAATAACAGAGTCAATAGCTTGATTCAAGTAATTTTCACAGTCATAAATTGCCATTATTATTGAAAATTTAAAACCCTTTTCAGATACCATGCATTAATGCTCCATAAATTCATTTTATATAATTTATTTAAATTGAATAATATTTATATGTTTAACTTGAATCTTTCAAAAACTTACACGATTTTTACAAATCCGACACTACGGAATTTTATTTTAATTATATATCGTGCAGTTTTTGCAATAAAAAATGAAATTAGTGTTTAAGCAGTTATCTGATTTTTATTGTTCCTTTTTTGCTTAAACTATTGTAGTATGTGTCTCCAGCAAATTTAACAGCATATTTGTAGGTTCCTTTTTTAGTCAGTTTAACATTAATTGTTACTTGACCTTTGGAATTGGTGGTTGCTTTGTATGTTTTTTTGTTGACTGTTAATATGACCTTTTTCTTTCCAAGTGCTTTGTTGTTTGCTGATTTGAGCGTTATTGTTATTTTTTTGGTTTTTGCGGATTTCTTGAATGTTTTTGCAGGAGAAGATAATTTAACATTAGTTTTTTCCCATTTTTCAGCACTGGCTTTTTTGGGTGAGTAGGTGTTTCCTGAAAGTTTTTTAAATTCTCCACTACCGTAAATTGCAAAACCCAGTTTTGCTGTATTTGCAATAAATTTATTTTTAGTTATAATACCATCATTTCCTTTAAATCTTACTGCCCCACCAACATTTTGGACCCCTGCCTGATTTTTGGTGAATGTATTTGAGTCTAAAGTTATTTTTGAACCTTCAATGTATGCCGCTCCTCCAGATGATTTTGCAACATTTCCTGAAAACTCATTATTTTTAATGATTGCATTGCTGGATTTTATTAGGGTTGCACCTGCGATGCTTTCTGCAGCATTGTTAAGGAATTTGTTGTTAATAATAGTTGCTGAATCTCCACGCAGATAAAGTGCTCCACTGCATTCGGCCGCATAGCACATACTGATGAAGTTATTAATTAGAGTATTAGATTTGCCGTCGATGTAAATTGCCCCTCCACTTGTTGTGGTGCTGCTTTTTGTAATATAATTATCTGAAATCAGGGAATTTGAACCCTTAATATCCAAGGTTCCTCCAGCACCCCCAACGGCATGATTATCAATGAAGATATTTTTAGAAATAATCAAACCTGAACCGTTATCGTATATTGCTCCCCCGCTTCTGGCATCATTTCCTTCAAACCTGTTCTGAGTAATTATGCCCGAATTTGAAACCACACCGTTCCACCTAATAGCTCCCCCTAAGACATCTGCATGATTATTCGTGAAGTTATTGTTTGATATTGTACAGTTTTGACCTGCGATACTTATCGCTCCACCGTGAGAGCCCTCTATATTACCCGATACCCTATTGGAGTCGAATACATTATTTGTTATAACTGATCCTGTACCATGTTCGGCTACGACTGTTCCTTCAATGTCAATCGCACCGCCGTCACGGCCGGCAACATTTCCTTTAAAAGTATTGTTGAAAATCAGAATGTTGTGGCCTAAAGCATTTATTGCACCGCCAAGGATTCCCACTGCTTTATTTGCAATGAAAATGTTATTTGATATTATTTGGTCGTTTCCTTCAATGCGCATTGCCCCTCCACTAGTTCTTGCAGAATTATTTTCAAAATAATTATCTGTTACTGTGCAGTAACTGGCTTTTATATACACGGCTCCTCCAACATTACTGGTCGTTGCCCGATTATTAATGAATGTGCAGTTTGTTATAGTAAGATAATCCGACCCATTATCTGCAAAGATTGCTCCTCCACAGCTTTTTTCAGCGTTGATAAATATTGTATTTTTAAAAGTTACATGAGTAATTCCTTTTTTGATGTAAAAGACTGATGAATTGTTTGCATCAATGGTGTGTCCTTTGCCATCTAAAGTCAAAGTCCTGTCAACTGCAATTCCATTAGGACGAATAGAGTCAAATGCATAATCATCATCCAATTCAATTGTATCTCCGGGAGTGCAGTTCCTGATTTGCTGCTGCAAATCATAAAATCCTTTAGGTTGAGATATAGGGTCGCTTTCTATAATATTTTTGCCACCATCATCTATTTGACTTGTATTTTCAGCAGAAACAGTAGCAATTGATATAAAAAACAGGAATAATAGCAATAAAATTAATTTTAAATAAAATTTCATGTTTCCACCAGGACTTATATTATTATATGAATATAGGTGCTATTTATATTTTAATTTTAAATCCCAACACTCGTTAATTACCCATAAAATTAACTCAGAAAACTTATTTCAAAAAAATGAACTAATTTTAAAGAATAATATTTAAAATAATTAAATTTACAACGAAAAAATAGAAAAAAAGTGTTTATTGGACACATTCATTATTTAGGATGCAATTAATTGTCGCATATAAATAAATGAGTCCAAAACACAATTATGATGTTGAACTTACAAATCCTTTTAATAGATTCTCACTCTCATCCCCTTGAGGATATATCTGATAAAGCTTTCCATTTTTCTCATAGAAATAATTGGTATGGATATATTTTCCATCAACTTCCAATACTAAAGCTTTAACAGTGACATTACCCACATCAAATGACTTTTCAGTTACCTTATGGTCCTTATGTTTTTGATGGTAGTCATTAAATACGGAATCCATTGTGTCATTCACTTCCGTGATAGTATAGTTATTCTTACCATCAGTGACTGTCACACTATTTTCTGAAGATTTGGTAACCTTAAATCCATCAGGTATTGAAACTTTTGAAGTGCCGTTATTGCCAATAGCGACTGTTGAATTGAAATTAAGTACCTTTGAGAAATCAAGAGTATAGTAGTTGAAAACAGACATGGTGGCAATACCATCATAATCCGGTTCTTTCCAATCTATCAGATAAATTTCTTTATCAGTATTATTTTTAATGAAAGTAGGAATATCCTCACGTTCTATATCTTTGAAATCAAAGTATTGATGAACCTTATCCGTACTTACACCACGCCAATCATCTATATGATGAGCATACATGTCTGTTTGATTGGCAAATACTAAACAAAATACTGAAGGACGAACAATAACAACTGCATTATCCTGTGATAATTGATCAAAAAGCTCCTGTTGCACAATTCCATCATCATAGAAAGTTTTATTAGTGTCTAAAACGTTAACAGCTCCACTTAAAAGTAAGAAAACTATTAAAGCAGTTGAGATGTAAAATCTTTTTTTATCCTTAATCTTTGTTAAACATATTGACAGTGCCAACCACATGACTGCAGCTGCCGGCAATAGATATCTTATACGTAAAATTGGTTTATATACAAGAGATATGCCAACGGCAATAATTATTGTTCCGATATAAACGGCAAGTCCGGTTAAAATATAAAAACGGGTCAACTCATCCCAATCTTTTGAATCCAGGATAAATAGTGCCATTAAAGCAATTAAAATGATACAAAATACTATTCCAGGAATCAAATTTGAATAAGCAAAGAGTGAAAAAGCGGAAATCACAGTATCCAAAGTCAATGCGGAAATTGAAAAAGCGTTTTTAACACCGAACAGCTGATAATATAAATATGGAATCCACGGAGAATATAAAATAACTGCACCAACTGCAGAAAGTATGAAATACTTTATTTTATCTAACTTATCATATCTAATCATATAAATGAAAACAAATAGATACATGCACGCTACTGACAGAAGGGCGAAATAATGGGTGGCAATACTTGCAACTGAAAATACTGTAAAAAGAGCAAGTGATTTTTTATCAAAATTGCGTATAACATCCATATAATATACAAATGTCAATGCCAGGAATAAAATTGCCCAACCGTACATTCTTCCGGTCAAAAACCAAGCAAAAAATTCACTCATTAACATTAATGATAAAGAAAATAACCCTGCAGCCAACCATCCGTGTTCCTTTCTAATTTTAAAAAATGAAACAACCAGACATAGCGCATATGATAGTATTGAAAGAGTCTTTAGAACAAAAAGTTCAGATCCAATTCCCAGAACTGAAAATAGATTAACCCATAATTTAGCCATGATATAATGCAGTGGAGGGTGACAATCATTAGCCAAAATGGTAATCATATCCATAAATGGAAATTTAATAGCCGAAAGCGTGAAATATTCGTCAACATGTGTGAAAAAATGATTTATAGGCGTTACCAGCATATAAATCAAAAATCCAATACTTATTATAAATAGGATTTTTCCGATTAGTTCTTTATTTTCATGAATATTCATAAATATCATCCGTAATTAATTTTTTCAGCGATTATTGTAATTTTGCCAACACAGCAAAAACCGTGAAAAACATTAAATATAGATTTCATTTATAAAGAATATAAATTTTACTTTTAAAAATTCCAACAATACAGAACAACTGAAATTATAAAAACACTTCCAAAACAGATGCAATGAAAACACATTCAAACTAAAATCAAAAAAAAATGTATAAATATCATTTATCACAAAATAAACATTAAATAATAATTTTTTGGTGGGAAATAAAATGAAGATTAATTTAAAATTAATTCCATTAATATTAATCCTATTTTTCATAACCGTCAGTGCAGTTTCTGCAGATGATGCAACACAAACTGATGAAATTATTGGTGATGATGCCCAAGGAAATATTGATGAAGACATAAATACTGCCAATGAGGCAGATGCAAACAGTCCTAAAGATTTTAATGAATTTCAACGATTAATCTGGAATGCTAAAGAAGGGGACACAATTGAACTGGACAGCGACTACATATTTACAGAAAACACTACAAGACAAGCGGAATGGGGAAACCAAATTGACAAAAGTTTAACTCTTGACGGCAAAGGCCATACCCTTGATGGAGACAACAAAGCGGCAATATTATTTGTCAAAACAGGACTTACCAATGTAGTGATTAAAAACATTAAATTTGTAAATGGAGTGAAAGGTTGCGGTGGTGCACTGTTAGTGGATCCCGGTGCAGATTACCTTACTGTTGAAAATTGTACATTTATAAACAACAAAGCAACGACAAGTAATGTCGGTGGTGCAGTTTACATAAAAGCAAGCTATTGTACAATACTCAATAGCACCTTTGAAAACAATTTTGCACCAAGTAGCGGAGGAGCAATCCGTATTGAAGGGGATGGAAACATAGTCTCAAATAACATTTTCACTGCAAATAAAGCTGAAAAAAGTTTGGGCGGTGCCATAAACATATTAGGCCACAACAATAAGATTACAAACAACATATTTAGCGAAAATTTTGCCGGCCGTGACGGCGGAGCAATTGATATTGAAGGAACTAAAGTAGAGGAATTAGGTATTGGAAATGTTATTTCATACAATGTATTTAACTCAAACAGAGTTTCAAGCACAAAAAAAGAAGCATATGGTGGAGCAATAAGTCTTATGGGCCAAAATTGCGAAATATCTTATAATAACTTCACCAACAACCATGCGGACATGCTTGGAGGAGCAATAAGATGGACCGGTGCAAATTCAAATTCCGGCAAAATTATTGGAAACCTCTTTGAAGGCCATGATACCCAAAGCGGAGGGACAATATACATAACCGGTTCAGGAATCACCATTTCTAAAAATACAATCAAGGACAGTAAAGCTACTGTTGGAGCCGGAGGAGCTATAAATGTCAATGGAGACTACTCAACAATCTCATACAACGAAATAACAAAAAGCAGCACCAAAGCAAGTGGCGGTGCAATATATGTTGCCGGAAAATCCGCTAAAATAATGAATAACAATATAAATCATTGCAGTGCAGCAAGCAGCGGAGGAGCAGCATACATTACCGGCGCATCAGCAACAGTCACTAACAACAAATTCATATCCAACACTGCAGAAAAACTTGGAGGAGCTGTGCAAATCAAATCCAGCAGCGCAAACATTAAAAATAATGAATTTTCAGAAAATGTTGCAAAATCATCCGGTGGAGCGGCATATATTGAAGGTGCAAAAATAACTTTGGACTCAAACACTTTCACAAAAAATAAGGCAGGAGCCCAAAGTGTTGGCGGAGCAGTGAGATTTAGCGGAAATGATGGTATTATCACTAAAAATAAATTCACCGGAAATACAGCAAAAGTAGGATTTGCAATTTACGGCAGCGGAGAACTTAAAAAACTTTCAGGAAACACATACTCACCTAAAAAGACCAACACTGAAAGATGGGAAAAAACCAAAGTTAAACTAACAACCCCTACAAACACTTTCAAAAAATCCGCAAAAACCAAAAAAATAACAATAACACTCAAATCAGTAAACAACAAAGCACTTGGCAATAAAAAAATCACATTAACAGTCAACAAAAAAACATACAAAGCAACAACCAACTCCAAAGGCCAAGTAACAATCAATGTTAAACTGACCAAAAAAGGAACCTACAAATACACCGTTAAATTTGCCGGAGACACATACTACAATAGTTTAAGCAAAACCGGAACTGTAAAAATCAAATAACTGTTTTAATACAGTTATTTTCTTTTCTTTTTTTATAATAAAATTAAATGTTCAACATTTTTCAAAACATCAAAAAACGTTGCAAAATCAAATAGTAATAGTTAATAAATAATTTTCACCATATATATTATTTAATTAATAATAAATTCAAGGTGGAAATGTGAAGTTAAATATGAAATTGATTTCATTAATATTGATTCTGTTTTTTATATCAGTCAGTGTGGTTTCAGCAGAAGACACCTCACAAAATATTAATGTAACCGGAACAAACGACATGACGGTCGAGTATAAAAGTTTTGATGAACTGCAAAAGCAAATTCAAAATTCTCAAGAGGGAGACGTAATTGAAATAGATGGAAATTATTCAAACAATGCGAAATATGCCAGAGGAGTTGTAATCGATAAAAGCATAACCATTGACGGTAAAGGATATACCTTTGACGGAAACGGTTCAGGAATACTCCAAATCAAAGAAAATATCACCAATGTCGTGATTAAAAATCTAATTTTTATTAACGGTGAGAGAACTGCCGGAGGAGCAATTCGTGGAGAGCCTGGTACAGACTATCTTACTCTGCAAAATTGTACATTTATAGACAATAAAGCAACAACAGGTAATATTGGCGGTGCCGTTTATATAAGGGCAAGTCATTGTACAATAACTGACAGCACATTTGAAAACAACTATGCTCCAACAAGCGGGGGAGGAATCCGTATTGAAGGAGACTTCCAGAAAATAACAAATAACATATTTACAGCCAACATTGCAAATCTGACACTTGGTGGTGGAATCACTGCATTAGGCCACAATATTCTAATCAGCAACAACACATTTACACGCAATAAAGCCGGTCGTGACGGTGGAGCAATTGACATTGAAGGAACAATTGTAGCTGAGATGGGTATTGGAAATATCATAACAAACAATGTATTTGACTCCAATTATGTAGGAGGTCACCCGGACGGTGGCCGTGGTGGCGCAATAAGTATGTCCGGTGAAAACTGTACAGTATCATACAATAACTTCACAAACCATTATTCACAAACCCTTGGTGGAGTAATGAGATGGAATGGTGGAAACTCTACCATGGGAAACATTATAGGAAACATAATTGAAAGCAGTTCTGCTGAAAGTGGAGGTGCACTATACATTTTAGGTCATGGAATAAACATCGTCAACAACACATTCAACAACTGCGATGCATTTAAATATGCTGGAGGAGCTATAGACATTAAAGGAAACTATGGAATTGTTTCAAACAATACAATAACAAATACCTTCGCCAACACCAGTGGAGGAGCAATATACGTTGAAGGAAATTTCACCACAATAATCAATAACCACATAATTAACGCCACAGCTTTGGAAAGTTCCGGAGGAGCATACGTAACCGGAGAAGGGACAACCATCAATAATAACAAATTCATTAATAACACCGCAGGAATGATTGGAGGATCCATACAACTGAGAACCAACAATTCCATGGTAACAAACAACGAATTCATTAAAAACAGTGCAAATATATCCGGGGGAGTGGCATACTTTGACGGAGAAAACATCACAGTGAAAAACAATAATTTCACCAACAATCATGCTGATCTCCTTGGTGGAGCTATCAGATGGATGGGCGGAAACAAAACCGCCGGAGAAATCAGCGAAAACAAATTCGAAAACAACTACGCACAAAGCGGAGGCGCAATATACTTCGACGGCAACAGCATAACCATTTACAAAAATATATTCACCAATCACACCGCCACAGCAGGAGCCGGAGGAACCCTAAACATAAAAGGAGACAATGCAATCATCTCCCAAAACACCATAACAGACAGCGACTGCAATACAAGCGGAGGAGCACTATACATCGAAAGTAACTTCACTGAATTTGTAAATAACAGCATTATTAACGGATATGCAAATGAAAATGCAGGCGGAGCATATATCACAGGAGAATTCACAACAGTCAGTGAAAACAAATTCATAAACTGTAAATCAGGTCATGTTGGAGGAGCAATGCAGTTGTCATCAGATAACAGTGCAGTAACAAATAATGAATTTAAAAACAACACTGCAATGACCTCTGGGGGAGCAGCATATATGATGGGCGAAAACGTCACATTGAAAAACAATAATTTCACCAATAACCATGCTGATCTCCTTGGTGGAGCTATCAGATGGATGGGTGGAAACACAACCTCAGGAGAAATCAGCGAAAACAAATTCGAAAACAACTACGCACAAAGCGGCGGAGCAATATACTTCGACGGTAACGACATAACCCTCTACAAAAATCAATTCACCAACCATACCGCCACAGCAGGAGCCGGAGGAACCCTAAACATAAAAGGAGACAATGCAATCATCTCCCAAAACACCATAACAGACAGCGACTGCAATACAAGCGGAGGAGCAATCTATATAGAGAGCGATTACACTAAATTTGTAAACAACAGCATCATCAACGGATATGCAAATGAAAACGCCGGAGCAGCATACATCACAGGCAAATCCGCAACAGTCAGTGAAAACAAATTCACAAACTGCAAATCAGGACAACTTGGAGGAGCCATACAACTATCATCCGACAACAGCGCAGTAACAGATAACGAATTTGAAAACAACACCGCAACAGTATCTGGAGGAGCAGCATATCTGATAGGCGAAAACATCACAGTAAAAAGCAATAATTTCACCAGCAATCATGCTAACCTCCTTGGTGGAGCAATAAGATGGGATAGTGAATATGCAACTGGAGAAATTATTAAAAACAACTTTGATGAAAATGAAGCCCAAAGTGGAGGAGCACTATACATTTCAGGCAATGGAATAAACATTACTGAAAACATATTCAATGAAAATAAAGCTACCCTTGGAGCAGGGGGATCCATAAACATAAAAGGTAACTTTGCTGTGGTTTCAAACAATAAAATTGCAAAGAGTACCTCCAAAACAAGCGGTGGGGCAATATACATCGAAGGAGAAACAATCAAACTAATGGAAAACATCATAAATTCCTGTAATGCAGAAGAAAGTGCTGGAGCAGCATATATAACCGGAGACACAACAACAATACTTGGCAACAAATTCCTTGAAAATACAGCAGGACAACTTGCAGGAGCACTGGAAGTTAAATCCGTTAATGCAAACATCAAAAACAACGAATTCACATCAAACAGTGCAAACGTTACCGGAGGAGCACTATACATCGAAGGAAACAACAACACAATAACCGAAAACAACTTCACCAACAACCAAGCAAACAACCTCGCAGGAGCAATCCGATACGACAACGCAAACACAGGACAAATAACACAAAACAACTTCAACAACAACACCGCACAAAGCGGAGGAGCACTATACATAACAGCAAACAAAATAAACATTAATAAAAACACATTCAACGAAAACAAAGCAACCACAGGAGCCGGAGGAACCATAAACATAAACGGAAACGAAAACACAATCACAAACAACAACATAACAAAAACCAGCTCAAAAACAAGCGGAGGAGCAATCTACACCAACGGAAAACAAACACAAATAACAAACAACAATATAAACACAGCCACAGCCGGAGACAGCGCAGGAGCAATCTACCTAACCGGAGACACAGCAACAATAACAAACAACAAATTCCTTGAAAATACAGCAGGACAACTTGCAGGAGCACTGCAGGTTAAAGCCTCCAATACAGAAATTAAAAATAATGAATTCAAATCAAACAGTGCAAAAGTTACAGGCGGAGCATTATACATTGAAGGAAACAACAACACAATAACCGAAAACAACTTCACACAAAACACAGCAAACAACCTCGCAGGAGCAATCCGATACGACAACGCAAACACAGGACAAATAACACAAAACAACTTCAACAACAACACCGCACAAAGCGGAGGAGCACTATACATAACAGCAAACAAAATAAACATTAATAAAAACACATTCAACGAAAACAAAGCAACCACAGGAGCCGGAGGAACCATAAACATAAACGGAAACGAAAACACAATCACAAACAACAACATAACAAAAACCAGCTCAAAAACAAGCGGAGGAGCAATCTACACCAACGGAAAACAAACACAAATAACAAACAACAATATAAACACAGCCACAGCCGGAGACAGCGCAGGAGCAATCTACCTAACCGGAGACACAGCAACAATAACAAACAACAAATTCCTTGAAAATACAGCAGGACAACTTGCAGGAGCACTGCAGGTTAAAGCCTCCAATACAGAAATTAAAAATAATGAATTCAAATCAAACAGTGCAAAAGTTACAGGCGGAGCATTATACATTGAAGGAAACAACAACACAATAACCGAAAACAACTTCACACAAAACACAGCAAACAACCTCGCAGGAGCAATCCGATACGACAACGCAAACACAGGACAAATAACACAAAACAACTTCAACAACAACACCGCACAAAGCGGAGGAGCACTATACATAACAGCAAACAAAATAAACATTAATAAAAACACATTCAACGAAAACAAAGCAACCACAGGAGCCGGAGGAACCATAAACATAAACGGAAACGAAAACACAATCACAAACAACAACATAACAAAAACCAGCTCAAAAACAAGCGGAGGAGCAATCTACACCAACGGAAAACAAACACAAATAACAAACAACAATATAAACACAGCCACAGCCGGAGACAGCGCAGGAGCAATCTACCTAACCGGAGACACAGCAACAATAACAAACAACAAAATCAACAACAACACCGCAGAAAAACTAGCCGGAGCAGCACTAATAAAAACAAACAACGCACAAATCAAAAACAACACATTCAACCAAAACAAAGCAAAAACAACCGGAGGAGCACTATACATTGAAGGAAACAACAACACAATAACACAAAACAACTTCACACAAAACACAGCAAACAACGTAGC
>NZ_CAMVTE010000025.1 GCF_947170395.1 uncultured Methanobrevibacter sp.
ATACATCCTAGCAGACAGAGCATACGACACAGAACCCATCAGAAAATGCATAAACAAAGAAGCAAAAGCACAAGATCAAATACCCCTAAAAACACGAGCAAAAACAGGACATTATCGACTAAAAAGCAAAAATACATTCAAACAAGAAATCTACTCAAGAAGAAACAATGTAGAATCAATATTTAGTGTAATAAAAAGAATATTCAACGGAACAAATAGAAGCAGAAGCCTACAATTATCAAATAAAGAAACAAAACTCAAAAATACAATCTACAACATTTATCGATCAACTCAAATTCAATAAAAATGAGGATTTCTACAAAGCCTATATAATATTAAGTAAATATAGTTTTTCTCGAAAAGTTTATACCATATGACAGACAAAGTTATATTCATGGTTGAACGAAATAAAAAGATTGTGGATCATCTTGAATTAGATGAAATTAAATCCGTAATGAAAGAATATAAAGATTCTTATGACATGTATCGAAAATTACTAGTTATAAGCATGGTATATCAGGGTGAAACGATTTCTAAAGCTTCTGATTATGTTCATACGAGTAGAAAAACTGGTGAACGTTGGGTGAAAAATTACAATGAAAAAGGATTAGAAGGATTATATTCTAATTATCACAATTGTGGGCGAAAAGCTAAATTAACAAACGAACAATTGGCTGAATTAAGAGAAATAATAACTTCTGGTGAGGAATCATATTCTATTGATGATGTTCAAAGAATAATTAAAGACACTTTTGGCGTGAATCATGATTATAAAACCGTTTGGACAATTGTCCGCAAAAAACTTGATTTAAATTATGGAAAACCCTTCATAAAATACTCAACACGTCCAGAAGATGCTGAAGAACACTTAAAAAAAACTTAGAAAACATAGATCTTCAACAGGAATTTTTGGCAATATTGGATGAAACAGCTTGCCAAAACACTCCAAATACTTCAAGAGTTCTTTATGAATCCGGAAGCAAAAATGTAATTACTAAAATTCCAGATAGGATTAAAATAAATATGATTGGATTTCAATCAATAAATTGCAAATCATACGTTGAAGCAACAAAAAAAATCAAATGCATATACCTTTTTAATATCTTTGTGTAACTTTCGAATTTTGAATTCTGAGAATGAAGAATGTTGTAAACTAATTAATGAAGCAATAAATCATCCAAATTTATCTGAAAAAAATATAAAAAAAGAAATATCAAAAAATTTGTCCTCAGAGTATGATTTAATCAATAAAATCAATGATAAATTATATGATGACAATTCCAAGGAAAAATCAATCAATTCAATCCGCAGAATCTGCAATAAAGAAGACCCCAATAACAAAGCAAAAATCGAAAGAAGAACAAGAATCAATATCAATAAAAACTTAGAAAACCCAAAAATAAAAGAGTTAACAAACAAAGAAAAAAGAATAAACATAGTTTTAGACAATGCAAGAATACAAACAGCAAAAATGATTGAAAAAGCAGCAGAAATACTAAATATAAACTTAATATTTTTAAGACCATATTGTCCAGATTTAAGTCCAATTGAAGATGTGTGGAGAGTAATTAAAAAAACAACCTATAAAACCAAATATAATTCTGCAAATGAATTAATAAACCTTTTTAAAGATAAATATTATGAAATTATTGAATCAAAATCATTTTATGAAAATTGGCTAGACCAAAATGATATAAACTTTTAGAGAAAAACTATAATTAATTAATATTTATATTATTACATCTATTAAATCTTACCAAAATCTAAAATAAGTTCAATATAAAAATCATTCGATTTTAATGAAACAAATATTTACCTCAGAGTGCAAAAATCGCATATTTTTGTTAAATTGACCTGACATCAAACTATTGTGCTCCAAACCAACAAAAAAGATATATAAAACCGAAAATAAACTAACAGTGTAGAGATTAATCCTAATCTTTACAATACATGCAGAAAAGTACAATTAGTTTTTGAGTAGTAAAATTGGCGCATAAGGCCACGGGCCTTATGCTTATATATTTATATATCATAAAAATCTAAAAGGTACCTATAACAAATTATTTAGGGGTACCTATGAGAAATTTATTCAAACCATTGAAAAACAAAATTCCGCAGATAGTGCTTATCGTATTCTTTCTGATAATACAGGCATACACAAATCTGACATTACCATCATACACGGCGGATATTGTTAATATCGGTATTCAAAATGCAGACATAAACTTCATAATCGATACCGGAATATCCATGCTTTTGATGGTGATTGCATCAGTGATAGCAACCGTTTTCATATCCTACCTCTCAAGCAGGGTCTCTTCGGGATATGCAAAGGATTTGAGAAAAATCGTATACAACAAGGTATTGAAATTTTCAAACCATGAGCTCAACGAAATATCAAGATCATCCCTGATTACCCGTACAACAAACGATATCAACCAGATTCAAAACATACTCGGGGCAATCTTTTCAACACTTCTTTTTGCACCGATAATGGGCGTGGGAAGTATCATCAGGGCATTTGAACTTGGAACAGACCTGTCATGGATTATTCTTGTAACCTTCATAGCTGTTGCAAGCCTTCTTTTCATCATCATGACAAGAGTCATACCATACTTCAAGCTGACCCAGGAAATCATCGACAGGATGAACAGGACAGCAAGGGAAATCCTAATCGGAATTCCAGTCATCAAGGCATTCGTAAGACAGCCTACCGAAAGGCAAAAGTTCGAAAAAATCAACAGGGAATTTCTGGACGTGAACATTTACGTATACAGAACCATATCAATACTCTTACCTGCAATGAGCATCATCCTAAATCTTATGATTGTTCTTATCCTCTATTTCGGAGCATTTGATGCCGTCAAAGGTTCAATCCTTACAGGTGACATCATCGCATTCATCCAATATTCCACCATGATTGTGACATCCTTCATCATGATGGGAGGATTTCTAATCATTCTTCCAAGAATCATGGTTTCAGGAAGACGTGTGGCTGAGGTGCTCAACACAGAAGTCACAATTACCGACGGAGACATATCCGAAATCGGTAATGTCGAATCACTTGAGTTTAAAAACGTATGCTACAGATATCCTGGAAGTGAACTGGAAACACTTAAAGACATCAACTTCAGCCTGCATCCCGGAAAGACCACCGCAATCATCGGAGGAACCGGAAGCGGAAAGTCAACAATACTCAATCTCATTCCCCGCCTACAGGACCCGACTTCAGGTGAAATCCTTATAAACGGCATCAACATCAGAAATTTCAGGCTTAAAACACTCAGGGACCTGATAAGCTTTACCCCACAAAAGGCAATTCTCTTCGAGGGAACCGTAAAGTCAAACATGCTGACCGGAAAGGGCGATGCAACAGATGATGAAATCAGAAACGCTCTGGAAAAGTCCCAGGTCGATTTCATAACATCCCTAGATGATGAGGTATCCCAGGAAGCGTCCAACTTCTCCGGAGGTCAAAAGCAACGCCTTTCCATTGCAAGGGCAATTATAGGAAAACATAATTTCTATCTTTTTGACGACTGCTTTTCAGCACTTGACATGAACACCGAGGCAAGGGTGAAAAACAATCTTGCCGAGCTTGGTGAAGATTCATCCATCTTGATTGTATCCCAAAGGATTTCAACAATTAAAGATGCAGATGAGATTCTGGTGATAGACAACGGCGAGATAATTGACAGAGGCACACATGATGAGTTGAATTCAAACTGTGATATATATCACGAGATTGTAAAATCACAAGTAGACACAATGGAGGTGAGCTTATGAGCCCGCCGCCTGCAAAAAGAAAACCGCCGGAAAAGGCAACAGACAACAGAAAGGCAATAAAAAATATAATGAGCCTTCTAAAGGATTACAAACTCAAACTGGCAGTAACAGTCATCTGTGCAGTAATATCCACATTGTTTAGTGTTATAAGCCCTCTTTTTATCGGAAAGGCAACAACAACGATATTTGAGGGAATAACAAACATAACAAACCACACAGGAACACTTGACTTTGAAACACTATTCTGGTGTCTGGGCACCGTGATTGTCCTATACATCATAAGTTCCATATTCATGTACCTTCAAAGCTACTTTCTGGTGGGAATATCCTCCGAGATAAGCTACAACCTCAGATCAAAGATCATGGACAAGATAACATCACTTGCAATGGACAATGTGGATGAAAACAAAAGGGGAGACATCCTCTCAAGGCTTACAAACGATGTGGACTCACTTCAGACAGGAATCACACAGGCATTCCTTCAGATGCTGACTGCAATAATAACAATCATCGGCGTATTTTCAATGATGCTGTATCTCAACGTGTGGATGACACTTGCAACAGTGGTTCTAGTTCCGATTTCATTTGCAATGATAATACTCGTTACCAGATACTCACAAAGCTATTTCCTAAAGCAGCTGGTATTTAAGGGAAGTCTGAACGCACAGATTGAAGAGACATTTACAGGCCATGACATAATCCGTGCATTCAACCAGGAGGAATCATCAATAGAGAAATTCGAAAGCGACAATGAAAACTGGTATGCCCATGAGTGGAAATCACAGTTCTTCTCAAGCCTGAGCGGCCCTGCAATGAACTTCATTTCAAACTTCGCATATGTGCTGATAGCAGTCATGGGAGCGGTATTCGTACTTCAAAAGGCAATAGCCGTTGGAGACATCATGGCGTTTTTCCAATACATTGAAAACTTCACAAGACCAATCCAACAGATAACAAGAGTGATGAACCTTGTGCAGACCGCAATGGCTGCAACTGAAAGGATTTTCGAATTTCTGGAGTTGGAAGATGAGGAAAATCCATCCTCAAAACAGATTACAGAAGTCACCCAATCAATTACATTTGAAGACGTGAGCTTTTCATACACTCCAAATGAAAAGGTCATAAACGGCCTCACATTCAACGTCAAAAAGGGTGAAAAAATAGCCATCGTAGGTGAAACCGGTGCCGGAAAGACCACAATCGTAAAGCTGCTCATGAGATTCTATGACATCAATAAAGGTTCAATCAAAATAGACGGAGTCGACATCGAGGAGTATGACAAAAACTCACTGAGATCACTTGTCGGAATGGTTCTTCAGGACTCATGGCTATTTTCAGACACAATAGCCAACAACATCCGCTACGGAAATCTTGAGGCAAGCGACGAGGAAGTCATTGAGGCGGCAAAACACGTTTATGCAGACAACTTCATAAGACAGCTTCCGGACGGATATGATACAGTGCTCAACGAAGACAGCGACAACATATCCCACGGGCAAAAGCAGCTTCTTACAATAGCCAGAACAATACTTTCCAAAAAGGAAATACTGATTCTGGATGAGGCAACCTCTTCAGTGGATACAAGAACAGAAAAGCTGATTCAAAAGGCCATGGACAGGCTGATGGAAAACAGAACCAGCTTCATTATTGCCCACAGACTGTCCACAATCAAGAATGCTGACAAGATTCTCGTTATTGAAAACGGGCAAATCATAGAGCAGGGAACACATGATGAGCTGTTGGCACAAAGGGGATACTACTACAATACCCTCAACGCACAGAACAGGGAGGCGTTATTTTGAACAATGAATTTCTTTATCACAAATTGATATTCATCAATGAATCCCTTAAGAAAAGAAATGCCAACAACAAAAACACATCACGAGGCCAGGGAAGAATCCTGGCCATCCTAAAGCATAGGGAAGGCCTTTCTACCAAGGAACTTTCAGAGATATTGAACATCAAGGTACCATCACTTAATGAAACCCTAAACAAGCTGATAAAAAACGGGTATATTAGGAAAGAGGCTTCAAGTGAAGACAAAAGAGTTCTTCTGATATATCTCACAGACAAGGGCCGTGATGTCAAATTCAAAAAGCCGAAAGACATTGACATATTCGACTGTCTGGATGAAAGCCAAAAGGAAATCTTTGACGAATGCCTGAATCTGATTTCAAAAGAACTTCATGAACGTCTGAAAGCCGACAACCCTGAAAAGTATGCTAAAATGCTTCAAGAGAGAAAGGAAGTGCTGAAAAAGTATTTTGACTGTGACATTACTCAAAGCGAATGGTATAGGTTACTTGAAAAATAAGAAAATTTAAAAAAAATTGAATGAACTAAAAAATCATCAATTTTTTTCCAAACACTTGTCCCACATCACTTTGGATTTTTCATCCAGAGGTTTTATGGAATCTGCTTTTTTGAAAAAGCCCTTAGCCTTATCGAACTTGCCCCAATCATAATATGTGTAAGCCTTACCGATCCATACATCGAAATTGGAATCCTCATCAGTAAATATGGAATTGTATACGTTGATGGCATCATTATACTCGCCGTTCAATCTGTTTGCATTTGCAATGGCTAACCAGGCACGAACATCATCCCTGATTGCCAGACAGCTGATGAACTCTTCAATTGCACCGTCATAGTTCTCCATGTTGACCAATGCCTGACCCTTAATGTAGTATGCATCGAAATTTCTCTTGTTGACTGCTATTGCCTTGTCTGCAAGTTCAATTACACGCATATTGGTCTTGAAAAAATCATATTCATCGTAGTGCATTTTGTCAAGCTTTCTTTGAGCTCTCCTTACATAATCGGCATCCCTATTGAGATATTCCTGGGTTTGCCTATAAGACTTTTTCAAATCCTCAGGAAGATCATCGCTGCTGATGATGCTTGACTTGAATTTGGATATGTCATCATAAATATCATCAATCTGATTGATTGTATCCTCGGCAAATTCCTCCAATTCCATATCATCGATTTTGCCTTCCAAATCCAGCTGTTTTAGAACTTCCCTGCTTTCATCTCTTAAAAAGTCGATTCCATCTGAAATCTGTTGGATTAATGTGGATTCAAAATAGACTTTGTCTGTGCTTCTTCTGTTGACTTTAATGTCATCGCCATCATTAGATTTTTTCATGAGCTCACCTGAAAAATTACTTTTGCTAATAAATTAACCTTTTTAAAAATAAATATTTTTCCATTTGAACTCTAACTCTAAAAGAAAAAAAGTTAGTGAGAAATTAAATCTCACTAGTTAATTTTTATTGTTGCTGTTTTAGTTGCGGATTTGTATGTATTATCTCCAGCGTAGCTGACAGTGGCTTTATATGAACCTTTTTTAGTTAAACTAAGTTTGAAGGTTGCTTGGCCTTTATCATTGGTTTTTGCTGTGATAGTTTTTCCGTCAACTTTTAAGGTTACCTTTTTGCCTGCTCCGAAGTATGTTTTGCCGTCTGCGCCTTTTACAGTGCTTAATGTTACTGTGTAGGATTTGGTTTTTGCAGATGCTTTATATGATTTGTTCGGAGCTGTGATTGTAACAGGCTTTTTGGTAATGGTAATCAGGTATACTGACATTGATGCGTCATAGCCTTCATCACCTAGGAATGCTACAGCGAAAGTCAATCTGTTTTCGGCTGCAAGGTTGATTTGTACACTTGCATAACCGTTTTCATCAGTGAATCTTTCTAAGCATTTACCGTTGTAACCTATGAGTACTGTTTTGTTTGCAAGAGGTTTGCCGCTTACGTCCTTGAGCTGTACGGTAAAGTTTCCACCTCTTTCACCTGCATTGTATTCTACAGCGTTTTGGGTGTAGTTGTTACCTTCAATGACTGTTGCAACTCTCTTAGGAGCAATGTCCTTTAAGACAATTGAAGAGTTTACAGGTGTGTTGATTTTAGAACCTGCGAAACCGAATTCAACCAAAGCGTTTGAACCAGCATCGATTGAAAATACACCGTTTTCATCAGTGGTTGTTGTATTTTCAACACCATTTACTTTGTAAACGATTTTTTCATTTGCGATTGGTTTTCCATTGCCGTTAAGTAAAGCCGCACTGATTGTTCCGTTACCGTTGATGGTCATGTCATCGAATCTGGATTCTGTAACCTTTTGGGCTGTGATAATCATCTGGTTCAATGCCAAAATGGTGGAACCTGTTGCAACAAATGAGATGTTGACTACATCTGAAGCGTTGTCGGTTTCATAGCTAACATAATCAAGTGAGTTTGAAGAGCCGTTCCATTCATCAATGAATTCTTCTCCGTCGAGGATGATGTTTCCTTCACCTTTTTGAGCACCTGCAGCAAAGATAATTGCCTTATAGATGCTTACATCTTTGGTATCAATGGCAATTTGACTGTCTGAACTGACGATTCTTCCTGCCTTGTTGTAAGAACTTCCAGCCAGCAAATCGGCTCCGTCAGCCATGTATGCTGTGAAAATGTATTTGCTTCCGGTTTCATTCAAGAAGTAAATCATGTTGGAAGGATAGAAAGCAGTCAGTCCTTTAGGTTTATCAATGACAAGAGTGTTATTGCCGTTTTGAATGAGGTCAGTTACATCAAATACAAACAGACCGTAACCGTATATGCCAGAGGAACCCAGATTGGACTGGTCCCTGTATTGGACTTTAGGAGTAATGACATTACCGTTGAAGGTTGCATTGAATATAGGTCCGTTTACACCGGATTTGTCCCAGTTATAGGCAAGATAAAGCAACGCTTTGGTTAATACTGAATCACCCATATCTATTTTCCAGACATCAGTTCTGTTAAGTGCAGATCCTGCTGCATATGTTGAAACATCCTGTGTATCAATTTTCATACCGCCGGTAAATTGAATGACAGAAATGTCTTCGATGTAGGTTGCATTGTAAGCCATGTCCTTTTCGAGATAACCGTTGTATAAAACAGGTACGGTTATGGAAGTTTCACCGACAAGTTCCTCTCCGTATTTTACGTTTACTGCATAGTTGACTTTTGTGTTGTTTGCACCGCTTACGGTTGTCTCATCAACAGGCCTTACAGTAGGGTCAGTCAACATTACGGTAGTCTTGTTTGCACCATCCAAAGCGACAACGGTACTGTTTACAACACCACCATCCGCAAGCAATTCAACTGTGTAGTTTGTTGGCTTGTTAGCTTTTACATCAATAGTAACAACATTGACGGTTCCTGCAAAGCAGGTGTTGGCATATTCGGTAGCCAAACTGACATCAGCTGCAACATTTTCTTTTGCTGTAAAAATCATCTGGTTCAATGCCAAAATGGTGGAACCTGTTGCAACAAATGATATATTGTTAATTTCAGGAGCGGTTTCATTGAACACGTAATAAACGAAACTTAATGAATTTGAAGTGTCGTTCCATACATTGACGTTTTCTACACCATTGTAAATGATGTTACCTTCACCTTTTTGAGCTCCAGCTGCAAAGACAATAAGTTCTCCATAGTATATATTTGCAGTGTCGATTGAAATCTGACTGTCGGATTTGACCAGTCTTCCTGCCTTGTTGTATGAACTTCCAGCCAATAAATCAGCACCGTTTGCAATATATGCAGTGACAACTATATTGCTGTCTGTACTGTTCCAGAAGTAGATTAGATTGGACGGATAGACAGCTGTCAGTCCTTTAGGTTTTTGTAAAACCATGGTATTTGTTCCATTTTGGACAATGTCAGATACATCATATACAAACAGACCGTAACCGTATTTGCCTGAGGAACCCATATTGGACTGATCCCTGTATTGGGCTTTAGGAGTAATGACCTTACCGTTGAAGGTTACGTTAAATACAGGTCCGTTTACACCGGATTTGTCCCAGTTATAAGCAATATAAACTAATGTATTGGCAAATGTTGAATTTTCATCCAGGTCAATTTCCCAAACGTCTGTTCTGTTGGTTACAGCAGCACCGATGTATGTTGAATCCTCCTGAACGTCAAACATGAATCCGCCGGTGACTGTGATTTTGGTGATGTCTTCAATGTATGTTGCATTGTAAGCCATGTCCTTTTGAAGATAACCATTGTATAGAACAGGTACTTCCTTGGATATTTCACCAACGATGTCTGAGCCATATTTTACGTTTACTGCATAGTTGACTTTTGTGTTGTTTGCACCGCTTACAGTTGTCTCATCAACTGGCCTTACGGTAGGATCAGTCAACATTACGGTAGTCTTGTTTGCACCATCCAAAGCAATGACAGTACTGTTTACAACTTTACCGTCAGCCAAAAGTTCTACAGTATAATTGGCAGCCATGTCTGCTTTAACGTCACTGGTTATGACATTTACAGTGCCTGCAAAGCAGGTGTTTGTATATTCAGTAGCCAATGTGGCTTCACCAGCAATTCTATTTGACTTTAACCTTAAAACGGACAGCACATTTTTAAGTGAAGCGTAAGTTCCTGTACCTGCATTTGTAGAAATGAGTTCAGTTGAGGTATAGTCCTTTACCTTACCTGTTACGTTCCAATAGTTGTATTGGTAGTAGTTACCGCTTGTATGGTTTGCGGCATCTCCCAGCAGTTCACCGTTGAGCATGTATGTTCCGTCACCGCTTGAAAGGGCAATGTTAATCAGGTCCGCTTCAGCGATATCGAATGATGCGTCTGTTGGGAAAACGGTAGTCACATTTGTTTTTGTCCATTTTTGAGTAGAATCAACCCAATAGGAGATAGTATCATTGTCCCCATCATCATAAGCTAAAATCAAAGCTATGAGTTTAATTCTTCCATCGAATGATTTGTTTTCCATACTGAAAGTATCAACCTTAATGACGACTGATGAACCGTTCAAACCCTTAAAGGTATCGGTTAAATCATAATACATCTGATAATCAGAATAACATTTGTTGATGTGATCATTTACTGTATAGATTGTTCCATCAGCGCTCCCATCTTCAATCCACAATTGCTCTGAAGCTATCTGCTTTTCTCCTGCAGTAGTATTGATGCTTACATTGGCATTTGCCCCGTAAGTATTCTTGGCACTACCTGCATAGACATTTACATATAAATCTGCATGCTTGATTTCCTTAGCATCAGAAGGCACGTCGTAGGTCAATTGCCCACTTGTAGTCCATGGATTGGCAGTAGCTACATCCACATCTCCTGAAACTACATCAGAATCAGTGCTCTGTAAATCGTCCGCACTTACAGCGCCCAGAGAAAAAACAATCATGGATATTAATACAAATAAAAAGATAATTGATTTATTTCTCATAGTATCCCATAATAATTTTTCGGCATTTTATTTAAAGAAGAAATAAGAGGCGAATAAATATTAAGACATAATAGAGCTTTAAATAAAATAGCCTTAATGTTAATGAAGTAGTAATACTGATATAAATATTATCTTAATACTAAATCGCGAAATTAGACCTAAAAAGTAATACTTTTGCCAAATAGTAATACCAAATGGCTTAAAAATATAAAAAAAGTAATAACTAAATAAAAAAATAAAAAATGAAAAGTAATACTTTATATATTAAATATATTAACCTTCCACCATAATCAGTTTGCCCGTTGCAGGATCCTTATATACCTTTCCCATTTCCATATAGCCCTGACCGGAACTTTCGGAAGACTCCGGAGTATCATTGAGCTCCTGGCCCTCAGTCACTTCGGTAATGTTGGCTGTAGCCTCCTGAACCGCCTGACTCTGGTCCTGGGAAGTGTCTGAAAATATGACGCTCTGCATATTCCAGCTGATTACTACAAATATCAAAAATCCAACGGCAATAACAAGCATCGCATCAACAAGGTTTGTGGTTCCGGCTAAAGGATCCTCTTCACCTTCACTGAATCTCTTTTTGCATTTACGCCTAACCATAGCTAGAACCCCATATTACTGATTTAACTTATCCAATAAGGCATCGACCAGGGCATCAAGGTTGGATAAATCCTCTTCATACCATCTGCGTCTGATTTTTGAAACGAAATAGCCGACAGCACCCGAACCGATACCGACAACTGTAGTGTCGAATGCGACAATGATTGCGCTGGCCAGGGTATTTACGTCACCGGCTCCCAAAGCGGCAAGACCGGGACCCATCGGAATCAGTGTACCCATAAGCCCTAATGTCGGACCGATACGTGTGACTATATCTGTTCTTTCAATTGTTTTTCCAAGCTTTGTTTCCTCAAATTCAATCAGTTTGCGTGCAAGAGTCTGTCTGGAATCTGATGTCAATGACTCTGCTCTCAATACCTTAACCAGAATGACTTTCTGGTTTTCATATAGCTTGGCATTCTTGATTATGTTCATCAGTTCATCAGCAGAACTTGCCCTTGATATTTCATAAATCAGCTTTTCAAGCAAGTCGGGTGTGACCTTCTTTCTGGAAGTGTATTCAGAAATAAGACTACCCAATGTAAGTATTGCAAAAAATGCAAATATTACAAGAAATATGATTACAGGAATCTGGAGACTCTGAGCAATCATATTCAAACCGGAAGTCAGCACTTCACTTCCAGGAATTGTTGTTACCATATACTATACCACCATCAATCTAAATAACTGTTATTTTTAAAGTAAAATCCGCCTAAAAACATTATCATCAGCACCAAACCCAAAACAGCCAAAGCATATTCCGGAGAGGCTATTGTTATTGCATCCATAGGATTTTGCAGAAGTGCAGTAATGTTCGGCAGGAATAAAGCGGACAATAGGAAATAAATTCCTAAAAAGAACATGAAATTTCCCAAAACAATCGGATAAGGTTTATTTACAAATCTGACCAGGTAATTTGAAGCGTAATATGTTAAAAGTATTGTCAAAACCAATGCAACAGCTACAATTACGCTTAAATTCATGAGCCCCAATCCAACGGTAGGAGCCACCAGCATGATACTTACGATGATTGACCCAAAACAGCACGGGCAGGGAGCAACAACCGCCATACATGTAGCTGCAGTTGTATTCTTTTCAAATACCTTATATTCCCTAATCGTAAATATTCCAGCCAAAATCATTATGACTGCCATTATCAGGAAAAATTCAAAATTATAAGTATAAATCAAATCGGTGATTTGAGTTGTAAAGAACGAGGATATCTCTGTCAATATCAAAACCCCTCCACCATAACCAATAGAAACCATTGCCAAATATCTTTTTGACATGTTTGCAAGTCCTGTTGCAAGACCCAATTTGATTCCAAATATCAAAACAGCGGACAAGATTCCCAGCTGCCATAACAAGTTAATTACTTCCATTGTTTCCCTCTTTTAAAAAATAAAATAAAATGAACTATAACTTTTCATTGAATAGTTCATCCAAATTATTGCTTTTCTTAACATCATCCTTATCTCTAAAGTAACCGACTCCAATTATAAGAATTAAACATATCACTCCTAAAACTGCTATTAAACTCATTCCGACCTCACTTGCTGACTGTTGGGTTACCGGATTGATTTCAATGGATTTCTTGACGTCAGCCCCTTCCGCAGCAGATGCACCAACTTCTCCTGAAGAGGAACTTTCCCCCACATCTGAAACTGCATCGCCGTTGGAGTTTCCATTGCTTTGTGAATGCTGAGTATTTGTTGTAGTTGCGTTTGAAGATATTGTTGAACTGGATGTTGAACCTTTTGTCGGATTTGGAGTTGAAGGTGCGCTGTTTGAAGGATCCGCATTTGCTTCAGGCGGAACGTTTTGGGTATTGTTTAAAAATACCGGGTTTTGAGTTGCGTCATAGAGTTTCGGAAGCAGTTGCGCAAGGATATCCGGATTTACGTACTGCACTGCCCATTGCATCATCGCAATGTTTCCGCAGCTGCAGTCACAGCATGCCACACCGTTTTTGACAGTTGCCTGAGCCCATGTATTTGCAATGTTGCTCAATGTGGCATCATCAGCATTCCAATATCCTTCGTGAATGGAGGTCAGCATTGTTCCACTCATTGAAAT
Source organism: uncultured Methanobrevibacter sp. (assembly GCF_947170395.1). Lineage (GTDB taxonomy): Archaea > Methanobacteriota > Methanobacteria > Methanobacteriales > Methanobacteriaceae > Methanocatella. The sequence continues at coordinate 13,714 of NZ_CAMVTE010000025.1, forward strand.
GAGTGAATATGCATTGTTTCCGCTTTTAAGCCATTCTGTTACTCCCAGATTATATTTGTCATTGTAATATGTATCGTAAACCCTGTTCCACAGGTCATCTGAAACTGAAGAAGGCCTTGTTACCTGCCAACCGTAAAGGTTGCTTACGAATTTGTTTGACATGTAACGTGCACCGCTGTATCCTTCAGCCATCATTCCCTTAATCCAATTCGGATTGTCATATCTTGCTGCGATTTCCTTATACATCACCTCTTCAAGAGATGAGATATATGCGTTGCTTTTATCGGCATACATCAGCACCTTCATCTTAGGGGATTTTCCTGAAACGTTTTCAACAGCCATGGACAGTCCTCCCCAGTAATCGAAGAAGTCGTCGTTGTCGAGAACCCCATACTGGTTTGTGTTACGGCTGGTAATTATTGTGTCGGAATTTGACAGCGCCCTTAAAAAAACAAGGGAATTTGTATCTCCCCAGTAATTTTTGGAATACATGTTTCCCATTCTTCCAAGGTAGAACTGGGCAAGCTCATCAGTATTGTTCCATGTCCATGACATTGATACCAATTTTGATATTCCGGCACCGTAATCCCCGTTAGGCGGTGCAAATATCCTTGTTATTGCGCATTCGCCTGCATAGGTTGCATTGTATCCTATGCTTAAATAATAAAGACAATCCTCTATCCAATGTTGAGCGACATAATTGTCACTTAAATCTTCATTTGAAGCACCATAATAATTGATTCCACCGACAACGCCTTCAAGAGCCTGTCTGAGCTGACTGCCGTATTCCCCATTCATCAAAGTATCATTGTTGATTATTGTGAGATATGACCTTGCCAAAGTCACCCTATATGCGTTGTCCAAAAGAATTGACTGTGAAGAGTACAAATCCCTAAACAGTCCGCTTGTAATTACGGTTACATCTATTCTTTTTTTGGCCCATCCATCAGGACGGGTCAAATCGTTGAGTTTAATAACTTCAGGCATTGCACCAACCTTTTTACCAGTAGGATTTCCTTCATCGTCAAAACCTGCTGATGATGAATCTGTCCAGACAGGCTTCATTCCAAGCAGATAAAGGACTGATGAAACCAATGCCCCATCATCCCTTGCTGTTTCAACACACCAGATACCCATTATGACCTTTTCGGTTGTATCATTGAGGTCTGCCAGTGTGAGGAGTGCAAGGGTTTTTGCATAATTCCAGGCATCCTGTGTAGGAAGCTCACTTGACTGGTCCTGGAACATGTTTCCACCTGTCGGAAGCACGGAAGGTTTAACTACAACCTCTCCACCTTCACTTACAGGAACATATCGACCGTTCAAACCGTTAAGCATTGAATCGAGCTCACAGGATATGCTCTGATTAATTAAATTGATGTATGTTTTTGCAAGGTCAAGACAGGCAATCAGATTTGCATTTGCATCCTTAATCATTGAACCGACAGTATCCACATCCCAATAAATCAGTGCCCTGCAGATGTCATAGGACTTGTTCATTATAAATTCCCTTTCAAATGCGGACAAGTCACCGTAATCTTTTGAGTAGTAGATTTTTGAAAGTTCAGTGAATAAATTAAGGACTCCCTGATTGTCATCCAATACCAGATCATGAGCAAGCATTGCACTTACCGTATTGGCAATGTCAGCTTCGCTCCATGCCTCTCCTAAAGCATGAAGACCTAAAGGATATAAGGTATCCTGAGCTGATTTAAGGAATGTATTTACCTTCTGGATTAAATCGGCATCGCCAATTTGTCCGACATCACTCTTGTTAAGACCAAGATTGGTTGAATAGTCATTTGCAATGACCAAATCCCTGATTGAGCTGGAAATGTTCTGTCTTTGGGAATCGGTTTTGGCACCGTCATAGTCATTGACAAGACTGGCCAAAACAGTAAGATTGCCATAAAGATGAGTGAATGCCATCGGAGATGTGAGGTGTGAAATTATCACTGCAAAACCTCTTCTTTTGGCCTGGATAGCTTCACCCAAACCGTCACTGATATAGAAATAAAGCTGCGGAACGTCACCGACAACAATTGATCCGTAATCGGTGGCTGACAAAAGAATCTCTTTTCCAGGCAGCCATTCGTGGGTTGCATGTCTTCCTACAAAAATCATTGAATTTGAATATCTTGTCTGCATATAGTAGTATGCGGCCAGATATTGATGTGTTGGAGCAACGGCAGTACAGTGGTAGAGATTTTCAATGTCTGACTCCCAACCCCTTTGAGGTTCAGGGGCGATGAATACGTTTCCGAATGTCAGACCCGGAATTACAAAATAGTCCTTGCCGTTTCTGTTTACCACCATGACTTCACCTGGAGCTTCACCCCAGCCGTTGAGTCCTGAAACGTTTAACTCCTTGAATTCATCATAATACTTTAAGTATAATCCATAATAATCGGGATTGTGTGTTTTGGCATAATTCTTCAATGCTGAGACTATATTGTCCAGAACCCTTTTGGATTGGACTGACTTTTCATCCGGCAGAAGGGCTACAACCTGATTGTACCAGTCGTCAATGGTATCTGAGATTGTTACTGTATAGTTGAGCTCAACAGCCCTTCTGGTCAGCTCGCCGATATATGCAACGGTTCCGTTTGAAACCTGTATCTTTACGATATCGTCAAGTGAGTTGAACCATGAGGTATATTCATCGACGCTTAAAAGAACGACACCGCTGCGGTTTGCCAGTTTTTCAAGCTCTCCCGGAGCCCATGTGGCCACGTTTATACCGCAGGAAATGATTAAATCTTCAAGCTCGGACACGTTACTTGGCAGATTTTCTACAGTGTATCCTGCATTCTTTAATGTTAAAAGCATGTTGTAAACACTTTTTATTGTATCCAAATAACTGGAACCGATGTTCTGTTTTCCCGGAGGATAGTTGTAATAGATTATTGAAATCATTTTGTCTTCATTCAATGTGTATTTCAAATCCACCCATGAATCAATCCTGTCCGAGAGAAGCTCAATGTTTCCCTTATGGGAAATGTATGTTGAGATTCTGGCTCCTGTCAGGTTTGAAATGTAGCTTGAAGCTCCTCCTATGAATGTCGCATCAATAATACCCTGGGTTTCGGCAATGGTAATGTGCCACCATTTGTCACTCTTTTCTGTTGTAAGACCTGTTGAGCCAAGCTCCCACTGTTCATTTGAAACGTAATCAGAATGGACAGCACGAAATACAGGCACACCTACCTCTTCAAAGAATTTGGTTGCCTTGGTGAAGTTCTCTCCACCTACACCATATGCCACCATGGACACTATTGCATCGACGTAAACGTCATAGTCTGTGGAATTTGCCAGAAATCCTGAAATGTCTCCTCCCGCATTTGTCCATGATTCAACCATTACGGCCAACTGCTCGGCAGATCCCCCTGCAGCAAAGACAGGAATTACATTGTAGCCTCTTGCTTCAAGAGATTCTATGATTGAATAGCATGTATGCAACTGTTGGGATTCGATATACATTGTACTTTCAAGAATACCTACGGTACGGGTATTTGACGGGTTGAAGAATGTTTGCATATATTCATCAAGTGAATACCATCTGTCCCTATAGATTCCATAGGTTTTGGACCCTGTAAAGGTTGGATTTTCATATTCTGTATCATGACCCAGATAATTCAGGATGCACAATATCTGATTTTTCAGATTGTCCTTGTCATTGAGGTCCTTGTAAAGAACCATCTGGTTTAAAAAGGAGTTGAAATTCTTTCCTTCACCATTCAGATAATCATACACTTTCGAATAGGAAAGTCCCCTTTTGGTATTTTTAAAGTACTTTATCAAATCCTCGTTGGAGATGCCATTGAAAATCTTATTGTAGTTCAATGTATTGTTTCGAATAAGGCTTATTGAACTTGATTCTGAATTCATGTTGCCTGAAGGCGGCTCCAATATCAGAAATATCTTCTTATTGGACAGGTCGGGATTTTTGCCCATGACACTTGTCAAAACGGAATCCACATCACTGCTTATCCATTCGCCGATAAAACCGTCACAAGCTGAAAGATAGCCTATAAGCTCACTTTCATCCATTGTCTTGACCTGGTCACCGCTTCTGACAATCAGATTAACATTATTCAGGCTGTTTTCATCGAGAAGTTCAAAAGCTGCCTTGTCTAAAACATTCACTCCCGGATTATCGCTAATTATAAATAAAGTAGTTTGTTGAGAATTTGCAATATTCTCATATGAATCGTTAACTGGAATCTTTTTAGAATCCTGACTGTCTGAAACCTTCACAGTACCCTCAGACAAATCCTGACTGAGACTATCTGTGGCATTCTGCTCGGCAAATGCAGTGTTGAGTGAAATGCCAAACAACAGCACTACCAAAAGCATCAAAACAATCATCTGTTTATTTCTAAAAAAACTCATTAAAATTCACCTTAAATTTTAAAGGACCGTAGCAAAATTACAAATAAAATTATTACTACATACAATATTTTTGTAATAAAATTTGATTTAAAGTTTTCTAAAAAAAGTAATACTAAAATGCCTTAAATCGCAAAAAAAGTAATACTAACGATTATTTAATATAAATAGTAATACTTCGTATTTAAATAAACAAAATAAAAGTAATACATCCCAAATGAGTAATACTAAAAGTGGAAAATCAGACAAAAAAGTAATACTTTGCATTACTCACATGGAGAACATTGCCTTTGAAAGCGGATGTTGAATATCCAGATGCAGACAAAACCAAACAGAGACCCTATGTTCATGCCTATTATTGCCCCAAGGTAAACTCCAAAGACTCCCATGCCCATCAAAATTCCCATGATATAGGCGAATGCCATGCTCAAAACCAGTTCACGCAGCACGGTCAGTCCCAGTGACTTGAAACCGGCACCGACACCCTGATATGCATATGCAGCAGTGGCTCCAAAAGGAATTAAAAAATTGTAAAAGACAAGCAATCGCAAAATCTCTGCTGAGCGCTCAACCAATGCAGGATTTCCTGCCTGGAAATTGAAAACTTCACAGATCGGATAGGCGAATATGAAAAATACGGCACTTATAATCAATGTAATGGCCAGACTCAACATTGTTGAATATTTAATCGTTTCATTGAAATTGGGTCCGTTTCGAGCCCCATATGCAATTCCCGAAACCGTTATTGTCGCAATTCCTATTGCCATACATGGCAGAAATGCGATTGATATGAATCTCCATGCTATGGTAAATGACGCTATTTCATCTACACCTGCAGTTACGACAATCAGATAATTAAGGATTATTGCCACAAGAGAAAAGATAATCTCTTCTGTTCCCGCCGGAATGGCCACAAACAATATTTCACGGTATATCTCCATTTTGCGTCTGTAATGGATGAAAGAGAAATTGAAAAATGTATCCCTTTTAACAAAAATCCAGTAGACCATCAGCAAAAATCCGACAAATGATGAAACGACAGTTGCAAGGCCTGCCCCAAAAATTCCCAAATCCAATATGTAGATGAAAATCGGGTCCAATGCCATGTTCAAAACTGCACTCAGCATCAGCGGAATGGTTGCACGCCCCACATCACCTTCAGAGCGGAATATGTTTGAGGTAACATTCGGTGCCAAAAACACGATATTAAGGAAAAATATGATTTGGCCATAATCAAGGCAATATGCACTTACAGGAGAAGCGCCGAAAAGCACTATTATATCCTTTAAAAGAAATATCCCCACAAGAAAAATTACAACTGAGACAAATACCATCAAAATAAACGAGTGGATAACCGCATTGTTTGCATCCTCAAATCTCTCGGCTCCGATGAACCTTGATATGAGGGAATTTGCACCTGCACCGACACCGTTTCCAAGGCCAATGATTACCAGATACAGAGGAGCGATAAACCCCAAAGCTGCAAGAGCTTCACTGTTAATGCCGGAAACCCAAAAGCTGTCAATAAGATTGTTTAAAAACATCAAAAGCATTGAAAGGATTGTTGGAAAAGCCAGCTTGTTAATTGCATTTCTTGGATTTCCAGTTATTGAATTGATATTGGAACTCATGTCATTTCTTCTTTCTAACTAAATTTTCAAGGCGGTCAAAATCATCATTGACATATCTCATAACAATAGAAACAGTCAATGTTGCGGTACCAACACCTGAGAGCAAAAAACCCGCCCAAACTAAAAATATTGCATTTAACTTACCCACATTTGATGAGCCCAAAACCGCATATCCATTACTTGTAAATGCATTGGAAACCATTTCAATTGAGTCTAGAGGGGTTGTTCCTTCCACAACCATCGTGAAGAAAAAGCTGATGAATATAATAAAAAACAAAAGTATTATTGTTATTCCCAAACTGTTGGTTTCTGTATATTCAACAAACTTCCTGTAATACTGTTTTATGAAGTAGAGATAAGCAATAATATGCAAGAAATCTAATAGAAATATAAAATATGAATATGAAAACAGTACCCATGACATTGATCCGAAAGGAATCAGCAGGAACAGCAGGCATTTGTTTTTGAATGATGATGTGTCAACATGAATTGCAAGATAAAGTGAAACAACAACATCGATAATTAAAAGACCTCTGGAAGTGTCACGCCAATTAAATAAAAGGTAGAGTATGCATATGACAAAAATCAGAATCATTGAAAGGTAAAAAACCTGTTTTATGGAAGTGAATTCCTCTTCGGGAATATATTCATTAGGATTGAAAAACCTTGATGATTTGAAATAATCGCTGGATTTGATTTTCCTGAATGCAAATTTTCCAACATAAACCAGAACACCGAAAACCAAACATGCAACAATGAACTGAACAGCAAATATCATCAATTCAGATGTCCATCCATACATTATTCGTCACCACCCTCTTCAATTAGCTTTTCAAGTTCCCTAACACGTTTTTTAAAGTGTTTCATTAAAATTGCAGCAGTCAAAGTTGCAGTACCTGCGCCGGATATGATATATCCTCCCCAAACCAGAAAAATACTGTTGATCTTACCCGGGATACTATCACCCAAAACCGTATATCCGTTACTTGTAAAAGCATTGGAAACCATGACAAGAGAATCCAAAGGATTTACCCCTTCAACCAATTGAGTGATGAAAAAGCTAATGAAAATTATTGAAAACAGAAGGATTATGGTTACTCCCAATCCATTTGAATTAGTGTATTCCATAAACTTGTCATAATAAATCTTAATGAAGATTAGAAAAGCGGGAACCCTTATAAATTCAAGAAATATCAATGGGGAAATGTCAAATAAAAGATAGGATATTGCTCCATAAGGTATTACAAGAATAAAAAGGATTTTAGATTTTTTAGATTCCTTATCCATTGTTATTGCAATGAACAGTGAAAGAGCTATGTCAAATATTGCAAACTCAAAAAAACTGTTGCCTGTCTCTATCAGTGAATAAAAGACATTGACAAAACATGCCGCCATCAAAATAAGATATCCCACTTGCCTTAATGTGTGGATTTCATCTTCAGGCAGAAATTCCCTTGGATTGAGATACCTGTTGGAACTTCCCTTCAACCTATTATTAACATTAACACCAATAAATGTCAAAATGACAAAAATAGCCACTACAATAACAAACTGAATTAATGTTATAAACAAATCCACTTAAATTCACCATAAATATTTTTGGATTTAATCGTTATTAATATTTATCAAAATTTATAAAAGTGCAAGTAAATGTTAAATTTACTCGCTTCTGACAATCTTTAGGCCAACAAACTTATCTGCACATAACTCTGGAAGTTTTGAAAAGGTAAGTTTGTTTTTATTTTTTGTTTTAGGGTTTAAATTATCCCATTGAACAAAATTATCGCTGTCAGTTTCATTCAAATTAAGTTTGAGCTGATACCAAGCTTCATGTTCCCTTTCAGCAAAGTAATCTATGTCATCAGAATCAAATTGAGTTATGGCATCCCTTTGGTCTGAGAGTGGAACTAGCTCAAATCCTTTCTCTTTTAAAATTTTAACCAGATGTTCGGCCTGAATATAATTTGAAAACTGTACCTGCTTAGGCAGATCCTTGAAAACGGATTCCCCATCGGAATCAGGGTCGATATTTCCTGTTTCATACAGCTGGTTCATCTTATAGGTAAGTGCCTTAAGTCGGCTTCTTACAACCTTCAATCCTATTGACTTTAAAAGTTGAGGAATGATTCTGATTGATTCCTTATCAAGTTCCTGCACTTCCGGAGAGAGGTTTTCCCATTCGGTAAGACCTGGAGATATTCTTCTGTCGACGTCCTTGTCGTCTCCAAAAATCCAGCCGCTTCCTTCCCTTTCCTCACGCCAGCTTTCATGTTCGAAAATTGCCAAATCCTCAACATCCTTTTCATTGATGTGGTCGATTTCAATCAGCTTGTCGTCATCATCTACGACACCGTCGTGAGCTATTTCACAACCGATCATTGTTAACTTGACCGGAATAGATTTTGCCTGGCGAATGTTGGACATTATAAAGTCGGAAGGGAGTTTGTAGAAGTCATCCTTTTTATTTGCACATTTAGACTGATACAACTCGATTTCCTCTTCGTCATTGTTTTCAATGGCTTCCTTTAACTTTTCCTCATTGTAGATGTGGTTGAGTTCGATAGCCAGTTTTTCAATGTTTCTCAAAAGGACATCCGGAGCGGAAATCTGGGAGAAATGAACATCCCTTTTAACGGAATCCAATCGGATATCCGGAATAATTGATAGCTTTTCAGGGAATATCTTTTCAACATCAAGAACGCTTGCAATGAAATTGTCCTTTTTCTTTTCAAAACCAAGACCCATTGCACCGTTTTTAAGAATATAAGTTACTTTCATACGCTGGTCATCAATATAGACATCCATGTCATTTACACGATTGTTCTGCTTGTCTATCACACCATAAGGACGTCTGTTCCATTCCTGAAGCTCGTCACAGAATATCAAAAGATAGGAAATCGGTGAACTTCTAGGATTCATTTTACCAAAATCAAATGTTTCCTGCAAGGTCTTGTTGTAGTAGTTATGAAGCAAAATAGCTGTAGCACTGTCTACAATCGGATAGAAGAAGAAATCCTTATTTTTCTTGGCGTATTTCTGAATAAGTTTACCGTAAGAGTTCAAAACCAGAATGGCTGAAAAGTAACCGTGGTCAATGAAGCCCTTATCGTTCATGTGCTTTACAAAGCCGTTAAGATGCTTGATTAACTTTCTGAATTCAAGAGGTTCCATCTTGAAGTCCATTGCAATTTTGTGAGCCATGATTTCGGTGGGTTTGAATAAATCAAGGACCTTTGTTCTTTTGTATCTGCCCCTGTACTCATCGGCATAATTATAAGGAGGCAGCTTTACGATTGCATTGAACTCGTTGAAATCCCTGAAGTCAATGTGGGCATCGACATCATAATTGACTGAAATGGATTTTACACCATCTTCAATGAACTTGTCGATCTGTTTTCCTATGATTTCAAAAGGATATCCTATATCGTGGAACAGTGCGGCTATTCCCCAGCGGTAGAGGAACTCCTCATGAGACATTTCACCGTTGATTCTATAATATTTAGTGTAATGCTTGTTTTTGAGAATATATTCCTTAAATATCTCCCTATACCTTTTGTTTTGAGCATAGATTGCAAGACCCAGAATGAATACGTTGACGGAGTGGATGAAATGATCCCTTTGCCTGTTGATTAAATCGCCTGTATTTTCCTCATAGGTTCTCATTATGTCCACCAAATCAAGAAGAGTGTTCGGTTCGCTTATCAAAGCGTCAGGACTGCTTTCGTCGATTTCGCTTTTATCTTCGGGAGTGATTTGGTAAATCATCAGAAATGTTTCGTAAACCTGATATGCAGTGTAGGTTGATTCATTGTCTATGAAAACGTCAATGGATGATTTGAGGATTTTTTTGTAATTGTGATGTGTCGGATTGCCGTCGGCATCGTCAAATTCCTTTAAATCATCATACAGTTGAATGTTGTCAAAGAACTTGTCGAGGTATTGCTTGAGATTGGATTTCTCGAGGATTTCGTTGTTTTCTTCAATAGTTTTTTCTGCCATTTTCCCACCTTAAAAGTATTATATATTTAGTATTTATCCTTTTATTAAATAATAGTTATACACAAGTGGAAAAAATAGTTTACATAATGTTTTAAAAAAATAGGAAAAATTGTCAAATTAATTTTTGACAATTTTCAATCCGACATTATCGCATAATGTTGTCAGATTTCTGAATGTACGTTTGTTGGTTTCCTGAGCGTCATAGTCAAGAATATCCCATTCCACCAGATTAGGATTGGTTTTGGCATCCTCATCCTTGACTGAATCGTATTTCCAACCCAGGTTTACCTTGAGCTTGTACCATGCATTGTGTTCCCTTTCAGCAAGATACTCAATTTCATCCTCATCGAAACCGTCGATTGCCTTTCCAGGAGATGCAACATCAACCACATCATATCCAAGCTCTGATAAAATTTTAACAAGGAAATCAGCCTGTTTATAATTGGAATATTTGATGTAATCCGGCAATTCATCGAAATCGTCCTTTTGAGAGTAGAACTTGTGCATTTCAAAGGTAAGCAACCTTTGTTTGGTTCTGACCACTTTAAGTCCAATTGATTTCATTAAAGAAGGAATGTTTTTGACCGGATCAATGTCATACTGCTGGATTTCTTCAGATAACTCTTCCCATGGAACAAGATACGGAGTAACCAGATTATTTACATCCTTTTCCTCACCGTATGTCCAGCCGGTACCGATTTTTTCCTCACACCATTCCTCATGTTCGAAAATAGCCAAATCAAGAATTTCATCTTCAAGGAATTCCTCAATGGCAGGCCTTTCGTCTGACATGTCTGCAAGTTCGCATCCGATGATGCTGAGCTTAAGCGGAATTGACCTTGCCTGTCTGATATTGGCTATCTTGAGCTGCGGAGTCAAATCATCAAAACTGCACAATCCGTTATACTTTTCCATGAAGTCCTCATCAAGCTCCTCACCGTTTGCCTTTTTCTCATCATACTGGGCTTTGGTTGTCTCCACATACTGATTGTGAATGCTGACAGCCAGCTTTTCCACGTTTCTAAGCAGAATGTCCGGAGACTGGGTTTCGGAGTGGACAATTTCTTTTATGACATAATCCTGTTTAACATCAGTAATGATTCTTAAACCCAATTGGAAAACGCTTGGAATGGAAAGGACATTCTTAAGCAGTTCCTCCTTATCCTCTGAAAATCCAAGACCTATTGAACCGCTTTTTACAATGTATTCGACATCCATTCCCCTGTCATCGATTCTTAAAAGAAGTTCATTCACATGACTTCTTTTCTTGTCCTTGATACCGAATGGTCTTCTGTTCCATTCCTGAAGCTCATCACATAAAATGAGCAGATATGCAAGAGGACATTGTGAAGGATGAAGCGCCTTTAAGTTGAAAGGCTTTTTCTGCAATACGTTTCTGTAGTAATTGTGCAATAGAATTGCAGTTGCACTGTCCACAATCGGATAGAAGAAGAAATCATGGTTTTTGGCATATTTCTGCATCAGATAACCATAGGAATTTAAAACAAGAATAGATGAGAAAAATCCATGGTCAATAAAACCGTTTTCACCCATAATGTCTACAAATGAATCAAGGTGTTTTGCAACGGCATTGACATTGACTCCCTTGAAATCGGTTGCAATCTTGTGAGCCATGATGTCTGTCGGCTTGAACATGTTGAGAAACTTGGATTTCGGATATGCCTTATGGAACTTGTCTGCAAAATCGGTTTCTATCTTTACGATTGTGTTGAATTCGTTGAAGTCCTTGAAGTCAATTGCAGTGTCTGCACCGTATGAGCTTGAAATTGATTTGACACCGTCGTTAATGAATTTGTTCAATTGTTTTCCGATAATTTCAACAGGATAACCTATATCGTGGAAAAGGGCAGCTACCCCCCAGCGGTAGAGGAACTCCTCATGTGAAAACTCATCATCGATTTTGTAGAACTTTTCATAAGGGCTTCTTAAAATGTACTGTTTGAAGAACTTTCTGTAGTTCTTGTTTTGGGAGTATATTGCAAGACCCAAAAGGAAAACGTTGACGGAGTGAATGAAGTGGTCCCTTTGCTTTTCAATCAGGTCTCCTGTATTTTCCTCGTATTTTTTCATGATTTTTACCAAATCAAGAAGTGTGTTCGGTTCCTTTGTAATGGTAATCACTTCTGATTCCTTATCGGATTTGTTTTCAGCAGTAATCTGATAAATCATGAAAAATGTTCTGTATATCTCATAAGCGTTGTAGGAATTTTCATTGTCAAAGAATACATCAATTCCTGCCTTTAAAAGGTCCTTGTAGTAATGACCGTTGTGGTAGTCATCATAAAGCACCAATTCTTCAAAAAAGTCATCCACATAATCTCTTAAACTGTTGTCACTCATTTTAAACACCTAATTAATATAGATTATATCATTTGTTTTAATTAAACATTGTCATTAAAAATCTAGATTCTGAATTTCAGTTGCTTCTGCACATCTTTGATTGAATCCACATCAGCGGACAAATCAATGTCCAGATATGTCTTGACCTTTGTATCAAAGCTTGAGGACATGATAATCTGGTTTGAGAAAAGCTCATAGCTTTCAACAGGACAGTGCCCGACAACCATGCATTTACATCCCACAATGTCCAAAAACCTGTCCACATCTTCTCTTGTGTACTGGGTAACCTTCGTAAATCGGTTCCATAAAAAATCATACAACATAGGGCTTGAATAGCCATCCTCAAACATCCTGTTGAATGCCTCAATCGAACGGATCTTGGCTGAAGGGCCCGAATGAGATATGAAAATGCCGTTTGCGGTTCTTGCAAAATATGGCATTGTCTTGAAGAATCTGATGTAGTTGGTAAGTGCCGGTTCGATGTATCCCTTTTTGAATGAAACCAGATTTTTAAAGTTCATAAGCAAATCCTCATGGTTTTTATAGATTGTCTTGTGGGTTATGTGAGCCCATTCATGGTTTCCCAGAAGAGTGTGGAAATTGGCAAACTGTGAGGACTTTGACATTGCATCATCAAGGATTTCAACAGACCCGTCACTGTCCATGTCAAGGCCGTGAATCAAATCCCCCACAAATACAATGTGAAAATCAGTGTCGCTTTCATCCCAGAGATTTACATAATAGTTATAATCATCCAGATTCCCATGAAGGTCTGTTACGACTATCAGACGACCATGATTAGGAAGTTCAATCATTTTAGGGTTAATCATACTATCACCTGCTTTGAATCAGTTTGTTCAGTGCGCGAATAACCTGCTTTAAATCGGATGTGGTGTTAAAATCCAAAAATCCATCCGAATTGCTTTTATTCAATACCACTGTAGGTTTCAATGAATCATCATGATTTTCCATTCAATTACCTCTAATAGTTATTTTAATCCCCTATATATTTAAATCGGCTAAAGCTTTTCATTTAGCTATAAAAATTCCTCTCGTCAATTTCATACAATTTCTTTACTACCGAAAACAGTTCATGATAATCCGAACCGTTGAGTGCAGCCAGCCCATCCTTGATGAATTCCTCCGCCAGGGACTTGCTGGTTGAAAATATTCCATCATACCTCAGATTAAAGAACACATCTACAATAACATCATCCCTGTTGAGGGACACATAGCTTTCAATAAGCTCGGAGTGGATTTTCGCCAGTTCACTGAAGTCCCTGTTTTCACAGATTGACTGTAGCCTTTCATTTATACCGTCAACTTCAAACATGCCCTTTTCTGATGCGATACTGATTTTGTTTTTAACGTTTTCAAGAAGGCTGTTGAATTCAAACTCATCGCTTGCCTCATCAACCAATATTTCCAAGTGATTGACATAAATAAGGGTCTGATTTATGGCGCTTTCATCCCTTTTGGCTATTTCAATCAGCCTTTGGGCATAATCAAGAATGTCTATTTTTCCGATGTATGAGTACTGTCTTAGATAATCGATGTGCTTTATGAGATTTATGTATTTGAAAACAAGCCTGTCAAGGTCTATGTTGTCGATTGCAGTTGAAAATTCGTCGTTGAAAAACGGAATTGAAATTTTATCATATTTAATTTCATTAGGAGATTTCTTATCAAGTGCAATACGCTTATCACCATTATAGAGTCTGATTTCATATTCTCCCTTTTCAATGAATGCCCTGAACGTTCCGTCAATGTTTACAGGTATCCTTTGAGATGTATGATTTTTGAGGTTTTCAAATTCGATGTCATAGCCTAAAAATGAAAATTTCAAATCCTGTGAGAAAACCCTTCCCACATATGCATCTTCAAGAGAGCGGATAACCACAGACATCAAATCAACATTGACGTCAACATGCGGCTTTTCAAGTGATCCCGCATAGATGGCAGCTCCCTTTGCAACGACGGTTAACGGGTCAAGACTGTCCTCAAGAGGGATGTCAAACTCATCGCGAATTGCCTGCTTTACAATCGGGCTTAAGCATGAGCCTCCAACAAGAACAATTCTGTCGACATCTGCATCCAAAATGGAGTTTTCATCCAACAGGTTATGAACCAAATCAAAGGTATTTGCCAAAAGAGGAGTAATTATCTGGCTTAACTGCTTTTGTGTTAAAGTATAGTTAAAGTCATAGCCGTCAAAGAGATTGTGAATGAATATGTCTGTCTCTAGGGATTGGGACAACTCCTTTTTGGCTGTTTCGGAAGCTATTTTGAGCTTTGAAAATATTTTCCTGTAGCGTGGATTGCTGCGGGCGAAATCATCCAAATCCAAATCATCACAAATGACCGGAACAAGAATGTCTTCCACGATTGCCCAGTCAAACACGTTTCCTCCCAGATTGTCCAGACCATCGGTTGCAATCTTTTCAATTTCACCATCACTGTTTTTTAAAATTGAAACGTTGAATGTTCCTCCACCCAAATCATATATTATCCATGTTCCGCTGGAGTTCTGCAGACCATATGCAAGTCCCACTGCAATAGGTTCCAATATGAGACTGTATGAACGGAATCCCGCCAGATTGGCTGCATCGTTGACTGCCTTTGTTTTAATCGGGTTTGAATTTGCAGGAACGCAGATAACTGCATGGTCAATGCTCACGCCGTATTGGCTGAAAACAGATACTCTCAATTCCTTAAGGATTTCTGC
This sequence comes from uncultured Methanobrevibacter sp., assembly GCF_947170395.1. Lineage (GTDB taxonomy): Archaea > Methanobacteriota > Methanobacteria > Methanobacteriales > Methanobacteriaceae > Methanocatella. The sequence continues at coordinate 28,819 of NZ_CAMVTE010000025.1, forward strand.
AGACAACTCTTCGGGAAGCATTACGCGTGAAGAGTTTTCAAACTTGAATGGAACCGGAAAGCCCATATTATGTTTAAACTCGGATACTGCATTTTTTCCGTCCTCAACCAGCGCATTTCTTGCATCGGCTCCAACACGGACATTGTTGTTATTGTCAATCAGAACTGCTGAAGGAGTGAAATCATCACCTGTCTTATAGTTTTTGATTATGACCGGTTTTCCATTGTTGAAATAGGATATTACAGAATCAGTTGTTCCCAAATCAATTGCATAGTCGATTGAATCGTTTTTAAGTTTGCCGTCCATTTTTAGATGCAACTTCATGTTCTGTTTCCACAGTGACAGCTTATAGGAATATTTTGCCCTTGCCCGAACGTCACCTACAACTGCAAATTCCATCAGATTGGCTGCATCTGCCAGCTGATTTATACCTGCAAGCCTTATGGCATCTGCAATGATTTCCTCTGTGGAATATGTCTTTAACGTGCTGATTATATTTGAATATATTTTTTCTATCTGGCTGTTTGAGGCCATCAAATCCTCAAGGCTTAAAACCGCCTTAATCAGATTGCCGTACTTTGCAAGGTCTATGAAAATCTCCCACAAATCAATGTAATGACAATATCTGTTTTTTATGGAAGGATTATAAGCCATAGCCTCCATTAAAAGGTTGCATGAAAGCTTATAATTATCTCCCCTTAAGTTGACTGTGAACGCCTTGGAAACAAGCTTGATGTCAGGATGTTGAGATTTCCACATCCTCAATGTCTCGCCGTAGCATTTTCTTATGTCATAATCCTGAAGAAGTTCCCTTTCCAATATTTCAATGGCTTCTGCCAGTCCGTTTTCACATTTGGCCAAAAAGAATGCCTTTTTAAGAGAATCATTTATTATGTATTCAAAGTAATCGTCACTGTATTGTGCCCTGACGCTTTCGTCAAAAGACTGTTTAGAGCGGTATTTCTCAGCTACCTTTTCAATGTCTTCCAAAAGGTCCATTGCATCATGATATCTGTTTTTGGGATTCGCATCAAGACATTTGGATACAATTGCGTCAAGCTCCGGTGAAACCCGTTCATTGTAATGGCTTGGTAAAATAAGTTCCTCATCCCATGGCTTTAACTCCAGCATCTCATCAATGCCGAATTCGTTGATGTTATAGGGATATCTGTTGGTTAAAAGCTGATATAAAATAACTCCTACCGCATACATGTCGCTTTGTGTTGATGAGATTTTCCTGAAGCATTCGGGAGCCATGTAAGGCCTTGTACCTGCAATGTCAATGTCGGAAATGCCTTTTGTCACCTGCTTTGCAAAGCCGAAATCGGAAATTTTAATAACTATTTCACCGCTTTGGTTATAGCTTAAAAGGATGTTGTTGAGCTTCAAATCCCTGTGAATTATGGGAGGCTTTGCCGAGTGGAGAGTATTCAAACCGTTCAGTGTCTGTTCAGTCAGGTTCAAAACCCTTGTAATCGGCATCAGAATATCGGAATTTATGAAAGAATTCAGATATTGCTGCAGGTCCCCTCCGGGAACATATTCCATTAAAAAATAAGCTTTCTTCTGTTTTACGTCATTTTCATAGACGTCCATAACTCCGGCATCATAGATTGCGATGATGTTTTCATGGCGAAGGTCAATTGCAAGCTGGACCTCCTGAAAAATGGAATTTATGTTGGTGGTTGAACTCAAAGGCTCCTTGATAATCTTCATTGCCATGAGGTTTTTGAGATAGTTATGCTTTACAAGATAAACCTCCGCAAACGATCCTTCCCCCAGGAATTTTTGAAGTTCAAACTTTCCATTGGAAAAATCATCAACCATCTGTTTTGCTTTATCAAAGTCCACCAAAACCACCAAATTAGATTCAAAAATCTAATTAGAAAGAACAATAGATAACTGCTCCACCATTACCTTTAGACAATTTAATAAAGGAATTGTTGTTTAATTTAGTGGCTCTACCTTTAGGAATTTCCCTGTCCGCTATGAATGTTCCGTTTGAGCTGTCTTCATCCAGAATGTACCAGCCATCATCCTTATAGTATAGCTTCAGATGAGGTTTTGAAACGTTTGAAACAGTATCATAGCTGTTATCAAGAAGAACTGCAAACGAATCCAAATCACCGGTTGAGAAATTTCCTTTCCTTCCAATTAAAACAGTTTCATTTTTATTAACCTTAAATGTTTTTCCCTTGTCAACACCGTTGAAAACTGTCAGAACGCAGTTTTCCTCATCACAGAAACGCTGATTGGTTTTATATAATTTAAAGAATGTCAAAAGTTCATCTGACAGGAAGTTGATATCCAAAAACAAATCTTCAAATGCATCCTCCTTAAGGACAAACGCCTTTACAGTCCTCGGACCTATCTTATTGGGAACTTCCTTTTTAACGCTTACTTCCCTGATTAAACCTGCTTCAACAAGCTGCTTCAAGTGTTGACCTAACATTTGGGTTGTTATATCAATATTATAACTTTGTAAAAGGAGAGAGTTGATTTCACGAGAATATAACGGTTCCTTTTTATATTCACCAGATTCACGTTTATTTTCCTTATCAAAATCCCTCAGAATCTTCAGTATTGAAAACCTGACCTCGTTGTTTACGGCAGATAATTTCTCTGATATCAAATTTGAATCGGAATCCAAAATCACTGTCTTTTCCATTTCTGAATCACTCATATTTAATCTCCTTATTATTATAAGATTTATTCTAATCAATATATAAATTTTAAATCGAACTGCTTAAAACATCATGATATGCCTTCAAATCCTTTTCACGCAAATTCAAATGCCACATCAGCTCATTTACCAAGGAATCAAGGATTATCAGAGCAGACAATTCAAATGCAGTTCCCATCAATATCAGCTCAAAAGGACGGTAAATGTTGCTTATTGCCCGAATCTCTTGTGGCAAATCCTCGATTGATTGTCTTAATTGTCTGTTGGTCAAATCCGCTGAGCTTGCAGGAAGTCTGGCGATCTTTTCCTTGGTTTCGCCATCACTTTCAAAGTTGGCCAGTCTTCTCGGCAGAGAATCCATGAACTCCTTAATGTCTGCATCTTCCGGCTTAACCAGGCTTTGAGGAAGAGAATCAATGACGATTCTTGCATCGGAGTTTAGTGCAAGTTCGCTTTCGGTATTTCCGCAAACCGCTAGGAACCTGACATTGTCTATTTTGGAATCCTCAACTATCTGAGTGATGGAGTTGGATTTGCCGGACTTTGAAACTATGATTATAATGTCCCCCTCCTTTACGGGAGGAGCTATTGTTTCATTGAAAACGTAAACGTAAAATCCCAGATGCATCAGCCTCATGGCAAACGCCTTTGCAACGAGTCCTGACCTTCCGGCACCGGCAAGATAAATGGTCGATTTTCTTTTAGGTGAAATCCTTTTGTTTGATGCTGATAAAATCACGTCACGAAACTGACAGATTGCATCTTCCTGTTTGTCAATAACTTCTTTGGACCTGTTCAGGTTTTTCAATATTTCATCAAGGGACAAACCCATGTATTTTAACTCAGACATATTTTCCAACTCACGATATTTTCAAGCTTTAAAATTATAGACAGGTTTTGCAATATCTACAATCTTAACTGTGTCATCGACATTATTTAAAATTGCCTCCATCGGCTTATATGCCATTGGAGATTCATCGATTGTACTTTCACTGACAGATGTTGAAAAAATTCCATCCATTTCACGCCTATATTCATCAACAGACAGCTCACGCTTTGCCCTTGAACGCCTTAAAATACGTCCGGCACCATGGGGAGCTGAAAAGTTCCAGTCAGGATTTCCCTTGCCTTCACAAATCAGCGATCCGTCCCTCATGTTCATCGGAATGATTAGGGTTTCACCCTTAAGGGCTGAAACGGCACCTTTTCTTAAAATCATCCTGTCCAAATCAATGTAGTTGTGGACTGTAGTGAATGATTTGGTATAATCCATTCCGTATCCGCTCAATATTGTCTCCACAATTGCCCTGCGGTTAAGTGAGGCATAATCCTGCATAATCTGCATGTCGTGAAGATAATCCTCAAACAGTTTGCCTTCGCAGTAAATCAAATCCTTATGTGAAGCCATGTTGTGGAACCTTTTGAATTCCTTTAGAGCCTGGTTCTGGTAGTATTCGCAAACATCAGCCCCAATCCTTCTGCTTCCCGAGTGGACAACCAGAATCAAATCCCCCTCGGCGGTCCGCTCAATTTCAATGAAATGGTTGCCGCCTCCAAGAGTTCCAAGAGTGAAATTGCCTTCACTTGCTGATTCAAGGTCAAAATAGCATTTAAGTTCTGTAAGGTCAATGTCTTTCATGAACCTGTGGGGTACGGCTCTTTTGTCATATCCGTGAGGCACTCTGGTTCGAACAATCCCGTCCAATCGTTTAAAATCGATTTCATCGCAGTCAAGGTATACTACTTCCATTCCGCAGCCGATATCTGATCCCACAAGATTTGGAACTACCTTATCCTTAATTGTCATTGTGGTTCCTATGGTGCAGCCTGAACCGGGATGAATGTCGGGCATCATGCGGATGGTCTGGCCCTGGGCTATAGGCTGGTTTAGGAATTGGATTACCTGGGAAATGCTCTCGCTTTCAACATCGTCTGCGAAAACCTTTGCAGTTGCATATTTTCCCTTGAGTTCAAACATATTATCACCTCACATCTTCAGTTATTTAAATATATAATTTGCATATTATTTAACTTGGTTAAAGGAAAATCTTTAAAGAAGCATATGAAAATGAAAAAGAATCACTATCTTTTCGTTGGGTCATAATTAATTGAACAACCTCGCCTTATAGAAGGCTAGGATTCCTAGATTATTTTTCACTCAA
>NZ_CAMVTE010000026.1 GCF_947170395.1 uncultured Methanobrevibacter sp.
TAAGTCAAAAATTTTTTGACGTAAAAATCAAAAAATTAATTTTGGCGGACACCCTATTGTTTTCATTGTAAAATATTGATTTTACTTTATAATATTGTATGCATTGTTTAAAGTTGTTTTAACTTTATATTAATCCCTAAAACAATAAATAATTAATTTTAAATACTTTAAAATACATAATATCTTTAATTAGTGTTTATTATTTTTTGGAATGGGTTCTATTAAATGATTTTTAATTGATTTAACTATTGAATAATATATATTCGATTTTATGGAACTTGTCCACTCAAATAATTATATGTTATTTGTTTTATAAATTAAATTTTGTTCTATTTTATGGAACATGTCCAATAACAAAAAACATATTAAACAGTTAAAATAAATAATATAATTTGTTTCATCCAATATTCTCTTATAATATAATTCGGACATGTTGCCAACCTTATTAAAATATTTTTGTGGTTTTCTAGACTAGATATTTGTGCTTTTTCATACTATATTTTTGTGGTTTTCTAGACTATATATTTGTGCTTTTTTGTCATTTAAATTTAATTCACGACTGATCTGTTGCAACAATTGAATATAAATCTAAAAATTATCGATGATGGTCTTTAAAAGCAATACACACTTTCGAGGGGTCTTTTCCCGAGATGTCCACTATTCAGTTGCCCTTTCAAGAAAATAATTAAGTTTATATATGGCATTTCATAATAGTTTTACACAGGTGTGTTTCTTTTTAGTAAACCCCTAAGAGATGAAACAATTTAATGTCTGGCAAAGAATATTGTAGAGTAAAACTCTACAATAAGACATTAAATATAAGCTTTTTTTTATAAATGATTTTTATAGTTTGTCATCACTTTTTTTGAAAACTTGATTTCAATTGTCATTTGATGTGATTGCAGTGGTTTCCCGGTAGTTACATAAGTTATATATGCGGGTGTCAACTATTTATACCTGAAATGCGTTTCTTTTGGCAGGTTAAATCGTCTCTTGCTGGAAAAAATATTTGTTGAACTACCTCGAGCTCCACAGCTCGAGGTAGTTCAAGGGATAATTAGATTTCAAAAAGACTAATATTTTGAGATGATTACACTACGTCATGTCTGATATATTTCACTAAATTTTGTTCATATATTTCAAAATTAATATATATTATTTCCTACACAAATATATTATAGTGGGATTTTTTGGAGGATTGACATGCTAAATAAAAAAATAATGTTTTCAATATTATTTGCATTTTTTTTAGTTATTTCTTCTGTTAATGCAGATGATAGCTATGCTAATGAAACATTTGGCAGTCATGTTGATTCTGATGAGGTTCCTATTGAAAGCATTGATGATAGTGAATCATTAACGACAAATCCCAAATCATTTTCATATTTAAATAATTTAATTAACAATAATTCGAATCTAAATATTTATTTGACAGATGATTATATGTATAATCCTGATTCTGATTCCGAATTTGAAAATGGAATTGTCATTTCCCGTTCCGTTAATGTTTATGGTGGCGGCCATACTATTGACGGCAACAATAAAGCAAGAATTTTTAATGTAACTGTCTCTTCCAGTAGTTATGTTAGCTTTAACAATATTATTTTTACCAATGCCAATTCCCAAAGGGGTTCTGCAATCACCGGAACAAATTATGCTGTTTTTAATTCCCAATTCATCAATAATTATGCCAGCGGTTTTGGAGGCGCCATAAGTGGGGGTTATGCTTCTAATTGTACTTTTGAAGATAATTCAGCTGGAGTTTATGGCGGAGCGATGTATGGGGGAAGTGCGGATAATTGTTTGTTTGTTGGTAATTCCGCTGACTATGGTGGAGCAATCAACGATGTTTATGCAACAAAATCCACATTCAAAAATAATCATGCAAACAAATATGGTGGGGCCATGTACGGCAGTTCTGCCGGAAACTGCATATTCATAGCAAATTCCGCAGATGAAATGTCAGGTGCGGTATTCAATGCATATGTTGTGAACTGCAATTTTATAAATAACTCCGCTACAAATGGCGGTGCGGTAGGGGGCGGATCAAATTCTGCTCAATATTGTAATTTTACAGGAAATACTGCAGTGAAAAATGGTGGAGCATCATACGGATTTTCAATATATGATTCCAATTTCATAAATAATCATGCAGATAGCGGAGGGGCCACTTATACAGGTTCCGTATCCGGTTGTATTTTTGATAATAATTATGCCACTAACGACGGCGGTGCCATACTTGATACTTATGCTGTAAATTGTGTTTTTACAAACAACACTGCAATCAGGGGAGGAGCAATGTTTCAAAACTCAGCCAGAAACTGTAATTTCACACAGAATCATGCAGATTATGGAGGAGCAATGTTCAATGCCCATTCAGATACTTGTAAATTCCTATACAATACTGCCAAAGTACAGGGAGGCGCAATTGATGAGGGAGGTGCCGATTCATCAGAGTTCAGGTATAATACTGCAAAAAACGGCGGTGCAGTATCATTGACTGACCTTGTAACTTGTGGGCTGTTTTACAACACTGCGGAGGAATATGGCGGTGCTGCATATAGAACTTCTGCAAGAGGATGCTACTTTGCTTACAATGAAGCTAAATTTGGAGGTGCATTGTCAGTTTCAAGTTCCGCATCAACATGTATTTTCAAGTATAATACTGCTAAAGTAACTGGAGGCGCCAAATTCGACGCATATGTAGCAGATTCTGAATTTGAAGGTAATTTACCAATATATAAATTATATGTTTCAGATTTCAATGGAATTTACGGATTTGGAGGAGATATCCATATAGGTTTATATGACAATCCAAATTATCCTGTCACTGGTGTGAATGCAACAATTAAAGTTTACAATTCCAAAAATAAAGTCATTGGAACTTATAAATCTGAAGTGGGATATAACTGGTTTGTTAATTTGGCTGCAGGAAAATATAAGGCATCAATCACTGTTGATGATGATTGTTATGAAATAGACCCTGTGAAAATATCCATTACAATTCTCAAATCTTCATCCATTTATGTTGTAAATATAACTACCAATTATCAGTCAGGAAAAGTTTTGCTTGTCAATTTGCATGACGCATCAGGTAAAGTAATAAAATACGCAAAGGTTTCTGTCAATCTCAACGGCGCCACTAAATCTTACTTGACTGACGATAACGGCCAGGTAATGGTTCCGACCAAAACATTAACTCCGAATACTTACATTGCAACAATTAAATTTGCTGGAGATGACACATATGTCGGCTCATCTGCTGTTGCTAAAATTACCGTTAAAAAATTAACCCCTAAAATGACTGCAAATAAAGCGACACTTAAATTAAAAGATAAAACAAAAGCATATAAGGTCATCTTGAAAAATAATAAGAACAAGGTCATGTATCGTGCAAAAATTACTGTAAAAGTCAACGGTAAAACATATTCAGCTACTACAAATGTCAAGGGGCAGGCAACATTCAAGTTAACTAAATTAACCAAGAAACGAACATATAGTGCAGTAGTTACTTATGGTGGCAGTTCAATTTTCAATTCTGTTAAAAAGACAGTCAAGATTACTGTCAAATAATTCTTTGCAATATTATTGAATATCCGTTAATTTATTTTACATTATCTTATTTTTTAAAGTGATTTAATCAACTGCAAATCAATTTTAAATAATCCGCTTTCATTTTTTTCAAATATTGCATTTCATGATATAGGTTAAGTAGTATTTACATGAAAAAAATAAAAAAATAAGGATGAAGTGCTAGAAAGCACCTCCGCCTCCACCACCGGATCCGCCTCCAAGGCCACCAAATCCTCCTGAATCAGATGAAGGTGTGGCTGAGGATTCTCCAGTAATAAATGCATTGTGCATCATATAGTATCCTCCATAATGGTGGTACAGGAATATGTCATCATCAAAACCTGAAATATTCTTTTCCTGAAGTTTCATGGCTTTGTAGACATTATCTGCTACTCCAAGGGCAGTACCATAAATCAGGTACTTTTTCCAAATGACTATGGATTCCGGAGGATGTTCGTTAATTAAACTGTTGTCCTTAAGGAATTTCTTAAAGTTTTTCCATTTTAGATAGAAGAGTCTGCCTTTTTTAGTCCATTGTCCGAAAATGTCGTTTGGAAGCATCATTACAATAAAGGAAAATACTGAAAGTACGATTCCTCCTCCTATTGCAAAGATTCCATTATGGAGATTTGTAAGCAATCCCAATATGAATATTATTATTCCAATAACCAATCCTGCAATTCCGAATATTTTCATGAATTTTGATCCTTTGGCATTGAAATAGGTTTCAAGATTCTCGGAATCCAAATATTCATGTTTGACGTCCTGTTGCCATTCATTAAATTCTTCCATGAACAGTTTTGCATTTGATTCATAGGACAAATCATTGTTTAAGTTGGACAGATTCACTATATCATGGCTGTCTGAAAACATCTCCATAATGTCAAACACAGTATTTTCATGGATGGCCAAACCGGAGGTTTTGTCTCTGTTTAATTTCAGGAACAGTTCGGTTAAATCGGTATTTTGATCTCTTCTGGTTTCAAGTTCGAATACTTTTTTGTCTATCAGATTGAGTATTGTTGCTTCAAATCCCTTCATGTTCGGAGTTCCAATGTCATGGGTATTGTCAATCAATGCATTCACCATTGCAGGCGCATCATCTGTTGGAGGTTCCCTTTCATAGATTCCATCATAATCAACTTTTGGTTCTCTTCCGAATCTGAAGTAAATTATTATTGCAATTATTGGGCTGATTAGGGATAGCAGTCCTAAAACAATATAGGAAACGCTCCAGAGGTTTCGCTCGTTCACGCTCTCTTCAAGATTATGCATTATCTGTTCTTTACCGTTCTCGTTTACATGCTTTGCATATGTTGCGTTATTAAAATCATCCAACGGCATTAGAACAAGAAGTTCATAGAATTCTCCGGAAGGTATGGATTTGGATGTTAAGGTAATCGTATTGTTGCTTAAAAAGCTTGTTGAATTGTACTCCTGAGGATTTAAGAAATAAATGTTGTCCTTATTTCCAGGAAGGTGAATAATTGCTGTAAGAGCATCAATTCCTACGTCCCAATCTTCTCCCCAAAGTTTGTATTGGAGTCCTGCAACGTCATTGAAAAGTGTAATGGAATTTTCCATGTCATAGCTGATGTAGATATATACTTTGGTATTTGAGATTTTCTGAGTGTGCGCCTCATCGGCATACAGATATATCTGTATATGCTTCACGCCGTCTCCATCAGTGACTTTCACAACAGGATATGCGCCTTTTGCATTTACGGTAAGGTTAGTTATTGATTCCCCCTCCTTTAGGGGAATATCCCTGTAGACTCCATTAAAAGTTCCCTGAAATGTATAATCATATATTTCATCTACATGCAGTAGACCATCACTTCCAACAGTCAGCTCTATGAATGCCTGATCGATGCTGTATTGTTTGTCGTCATCAGCTGAGACAAAGGCCATTGATGAAAGCAATATTAAAAATAATAAAATTATACAAAATGCTTTTTTAACATTCATATAATTTCACCATCATTTTAAAATTTGACTTCAGGCACTGCAGTTTCGCCTTCGGGAACTTTGTAAAATTCCGCTTCATGGAAATTGAACCATTTTGCAAAAAGGCTGCTTGGGAACTGTTCACATGCATTATTGTATTTTAGTACCATGTCATTATAGAATTGTCTTGAATATGAAATTTTATCTTCAGTTTCAGTCAATTCTGATTGCAACTGTTGGAAATTTGAATTTGCTTTCAGTTCAGGGTAATTTTCAGCAACAGCAAACAATGATTTTAAAGCGCCTGTCAATTGGTTATCTGCGGCACTTGCCTCATCGATATTTGATGCGTTCATGACACTTGATCTTGCTTTTGTAACGTTTTCGAATACTTCTTTTTCGTGTCCTGCATAACCTTTAACAGTTTCAACAAGATTAGGTATCAAATCGTTTCTTCTTTTCAGCTGGACCTCGATTTGAGAGTAACTGTTTTTCACGCGATTTCTAAGATTTACTAAATTGTTGTATAGATGTATTATAGTACCGACAACGAATAGTATAGCTATTATTAAAATAATAATTAAAAGTAAATTCATTTTATTCACCTAATATATAATATTAGTATACTAATGAGATATACTTTATCTTTTCATGTTTGCCGGGATTATTTTTTTTAATAATGAAAAATATAATTAATGATTGTATTTTATATTTTTTTTAGATTTTTCCCTTTTAAACAATAAGTTTATATATGTTGAAGTGGATATATTATGTTATCATATTATTCTAGATGATATGATGTACAAGTATTGCTAACTATTTTATGCCGAGATAGTCTAGCCTGGTAAGGCGCGAGACTGGAAATCTCGTGGGCGTTCAGCCCTCCTGGGTTCAAATCCCAGTCTCGGCGTTTATTAGTTTTTAACTTAGTTTTTTAATTTTTAATTTCTATTAAAATACTTGTTAAGCTGATATTTTTTTGCACTCTTAGTTTGCATAAACTAAGTTTTAAATAGTTGAAAGAACTGTGTTTTGAATTTCAAAACATTCGAATCTATATTTTACGTCTCGTAGATTCGCTCTATAAATGGAGGTTATTTAATGGAAGACGATTTTAAGCACTTAGTGCGTATTTCAAGAAAGGATGTAAATGGTAACAAAACCATTGAACAAGCTTTAACTGAAATCAAAGGTGTTGGAATATCTTTATCTAAAACTTTGTGTCGTACTTTAGACTTAGATTTAGATGCTAAAATTGGATACATTGCTGACGAAGATGTTTTAAGAATTGAAGAAATTTTGGAAAACCCTCAGAAATTTGACATTCCTTCCTGGATGTTAAACCGTAGGGAAGACTATGAAACTGGTGATGACATTCACTTAATCGAATCTGATCTTGACATGACTTTAAGGGATGATTTAAACAGAATGAAAAAGACCAGAAGTTACAAAGGTAGAAGACACGAAGTCGGTTTACCTGTTAGAGGTCAAAGAACCAAATCTACTTTCAGAAAAAGTTCTTCAGTTGGTGTAAAACGTTCAAGAGGATAGGCAAGAACTTTTTTTAAACTTAAATTATTGAAATTCAATTTTATAAGGAGATGTTTTAATGGGACAACCTAGAAAATCAAGGAAAAAGTATAATACACCACCACATCCTTGGAATGCAGAAAGAATTAAAAATGAAAACAAATTAATGACTAAATACGGTTTAAAAAATAAAAAAGAAATCTGGAAAGCTGATACTTTAGTCAGAAGATACAGTAGGGAAGCAAGATACTTACTTGGTTTCGGTACTGATCAAATGGTTAACGAAAAATTAGAATTATTAGGACACTTAGCTAGAACCGGTGTTTTGCCTGAAGGTGCTGCTCTTGAAGAAATCTTAGATTTAAACGTTGAAGATATCTTAAGAAGAAGATTACAAACTATTGTATACAAAAAAGGTTTAGCTCGTACTCCTAAAGAAGCAAGAATGTTTGTTGTACATGGTCACATTGCTTTAGGTGGTAAAAAAATCAACTCACCAAGTTATGTGGTTTTAAAAGGTCAAGAAGATGAAATCGGATTTTACCGTTCTTCACCTGTAGCTAAACAAATTGAAGAGTATAACAATAATAAAGCTAATAAAGCTAATACAGAAGAATAAAGGGTGTAACTATGGCAAAAGATGAAAAATGGGGTATAGCTAATATTTACTCATCATTCAATAACACTATTATTACTGTAACAGATATTACTGGTGCTGAAACTATTTCACAATGGTCTGGTGGAAAAGTTGTACGTGCAGACAGACAACAAGCTTCACCTTTCGCAGCTATGGCTGCAGCAACTAGAATAGCTGATGATGCTAAAGAAAAAGGATTTGTTGGATTACATATTAAAGTAAGAGCTCCTGGTGGAAACGGACCTAGAAGTCCAGGACCTGGTGCACAAGCTACTATCCGTGCTTTAGCAAGAGCTGGAATTAAAATAGGAAAAATAGAAGATATTACTCCTATTCCTCACGATGGTACTGGAAGACCTGGTGGTAAAAGAGGAAGAAGAGTATAATTGGAAGGGTTTAATATGGAGATAGAAGTTAGAAGTCAAAGCGACAATGAGATGGTTTTCATTGTTCGTGATGCAGAAGTGCCTTTTATCAATGCTATTAGAAGATGTGCAATGGTAAATGTGCCTAAAATAGCTATTGAAGATGTGGATATTGTTAGAAATGATTCTGCAATGTTTAATGAGGTACTTGCTCATAGACTAGGTTTAACTCCTTTAGTTTCTGATCTTGATGCTCTTGAAGGTATGCCTTTACCTGAAGATGAAGAGTGGGAAGATTTCAACAGTGGAATCTTATTTGAACTAAAAGAAGAAGGGCCTAAAGTTGTTTATTCTAAGGATTTAATATCTTCAGACTCAAAAATTAAACCAGTATACGACACAATTCCTTTAGTAAAACTTAAAGAAGATGAAATAATCGATATTACTGCTTCTGCAAAAGTTGGATATGGTAAGGACCATGCAAAATGGATGCCTACAACAGTATGTGCATACAAACAATATCCTGAAATTACTTTTAATGAAGATGAGGAAATTGATTACGATTGCGCATTGGCATGTCCAAGAGGCATTTTAAAATCTGATAGAAGGTCTAAAAAAATCAAAATCAATGAAAAATTTGATGACAGTCCTTTGTTAGGTGTTGAAAACTGTACCATGTGTAAAAGCTGTGTAAGAGCTTCCTCAAATGGATACATTAATGTAGGATATCGCGAAAATGATTTCATTTTCAGAATTGAAACAGATGGAGCAATGCCTCCTAAGGAAGTTTTATTAAAAGCTTGTGATGTATTAGGTGAAAAAGCGGATAAGTTTATCAAATTTAGTGAAGAAGGAGGAAGTAAATAATGGTTAAGAAAGTAATTAAAACAAATCCTAACCTTATTGAACTTATTAATAAACTTTATGAACAATCAAGAAGTGAAGATGCAGCTATATGGAAAGATGTTGCACAAAGACTTGAAAGGTCTAATAGAAGAACAGCTGAAGTAAATTTGTCTGATATTGCAAGATATGCTGAAGCTGGTGAAACTATTTTAGTACCAGGTAAAGTTTTATCAAACGGTAATTTAGAAGAAAAAGTAGATGTTGTAGCATTAAAATTCTCAGCTAAAGCACAAGAAAAAATCGAAAGTGCTGGTGGAGAATGCATCTCAATTGATGAGATAATCGAATCAAATCCTAAAGGATCAAACATTAGGATCATGGAATAAATAGGGTGTTATTATGATTATTGATGGAGAAGGATGCGTTTTAGGAAGATTAGCTAGTGTAACTAGTAAAAATCTTTTAGAAGGCGAAGAAGTAGTAATTCTTAATGCTGAAAAAATTATGTTAACTGGTAACAGGGACTGGGCTTATGCTAAATACAAACAAAGAGTTGACAGGGCAAGTATTTCCAACCCTCGTGATTTAGGTCCAAAATATCCTAGAAGACCAGATGATATATTTAGAAGAACTGTAAGAGGAATGTTACCTTTCAAAAAATCTAAAGGTAAAACCGCATACAAAGGTTTAAAAGCTTTCGTAGGCGTACCTGCAGAATATGCAGATGCTGAACTCACTGCAGTTCCTGAAGCAGAATACAAAAACATTAAAAAAGGTATCGAATTAGGAGAAATCTCCAAACTTTTAGGAGCTACCTTTTAGATAAATGGATGTGTGATTATGGTTAAAGTTATTCATACAAGTGGAAAACGTAAAACAGCTATCGCAAGAGGTACCGTTCAAGAAGGAACCGGTAAAGTAAGAATCAACAGAGTTCCTTTAGAACTTTATTCTCCTGAGCTTGCTAACTTAAAATTACAAGAACCATTAACCTTAGCTGGAGACTTAGCTAATGAAGTTGATATCAATATCAAAGTTATTGGTGGAGGAGTAATGGGTCAAGCTGAAGCTGCACGTATGGTAATTGCAAAAGGACTCGTACAATGGTCACAAGATATGGATTTAAAAGAAAAATTCATTCAATACGACAGAACCATGTTAGTAGGTGACCCAAGACGTTCAGAACCTAAAAAATACGGTGGTCCTGGAGCAAGAGCACGTAAACAAAAAAGTTACAGATAATTACTCTGTACCTTTATATTTTATTTAAATCAAAAAAAGATGATATAAATGATTCCTATTAGATGTTTAAGTTGCGGAAAACCTGTATCAGCTCATTTCGATGAATACAATAAAAGAATTGCAGCTGGTGAAAAGTCCAAAGATGTTTTGGATGACTTAGGTTTAACTAGATATTGTTGTAGAAGAATGCTGATTTCACATGTTGAAACATGGGAATAATTTTACAATTATAGGGATGTTATATTGTAAAATATAAATCTTGGTAAAATATATGCCTAAATGGAGTATTATTCATGAACGTTGAGAAAAAATTAACAAGGTTTGAAAGAGCTAGACTTCTTGGAGCTAGAGCAATTCAAATTTCAATGGGTGCAAAACCTTTAGTTGAAATTAAAGATTCATTGGATCCGATTGACATAGCTTATGAGGAGTTAAAAGCTGGAGTTTTACCATTAGATGTAATTAGAGATGAATAAATAGTTAATCTATTTATTCTTAATAATTTATTTAAAAAAAATAAAAAATACCAACATAACTCTATAAAGAAACTTACTGATTTTTTAAAGAGTATAGATTATATGGTAATAAATCAAATGACACTGAGGTGTTTTTTTTGGATAGCATAATAGAAGATGTCCAAGTTCGTAAGATTTTGGATAGCAGAGGAAACCCAACCATTGAAGTTGATGTGGTTACCTGGAATGGTTTCGGTCGAGCCGCTGCACCAAGTGGAGCCAGTACAGGTTCCAGGGAAGTTGTATCCTTTCCGGAAGGTGGAGTGGATTTGGTAGTCCGTGAAATGGAAGATTTCATAGCTTCCGAACTTATCGGAATGGATGCTGAAGACATGTCAACCATCGATGAGGTACTGCGTGAAATAGATGGTACTGATAATCTGTCTGCCATAGGTGGTAACACTACTGTAGCGATTTCCATGGCTGTAGCTAAAGCCGCTGCAAAATCTTATAACATGCCATTATACAAATACATTGGTGGAAATTTAGTAAATGAATTGCCGTTTCCTTTAGGAAACATGATGAACGGAGGAGCGCATGCAGGCGTTAATGCACCTGACATTCAGGAATTTTTGGTTGTTCCGATTGGAGCTACCAGAGTTAGTGAAGCCATATTTGCAAACGCCAGTGTTCACAAAAGATTAAAGGATTTAATTCAAACTAAAGACTCCAATTTTACTGGTGGCAAAGGAGATGAAGGAGGATGGGTGCCTAATATCACCAATGATGATGCTTTGGAAATTCAAGCCCAAGCATGTGAAGAAGTCGGTGATGAACTGGGTATTGAAATCAGACCTTCTTTAGACATGGCAGCTTCTGAATTGTGGAATGCAGATGAGCAGAAATACATTTATGCTCAAGACGGTGTTAAAAGAGACACTGGAGATCAAATTGATTTTGTAAAAGAAATCATTGATACTTATAAAATGTTTTATGTGGAAGACCCATTTGACGAATCCGATTTCGAAGGATTTTCACAGTTGACTTCAAAAGCTGGAGACAAATGTTTAATTTGTGGTGATGACTTGTTTGTAACCAATAATGAATTATTGGCAAAGGGTATTGAAATGAATGCCGCAAATGCTATTATCATCAAACCTAACCAAATCGGTTCTTTATCTGAAACTTATGCTACTGTAAAGTTAGCAAAAGAAAACGGTATTGTACCGGTTGTATCCCACAGGTCCGGTGAAACAACTGATGAAACCATAGCTCATTTGGCTGTTGGTTTTTCATCCCCGTTGATTAAAACCGGAGCTATAGGTGGCGAGAGAATAGCAAAATTAAACGAACTTATCCGTATTGAAGAGGAACTTACAAATCCAAAGATGGGTGAATTCTAATAATAGTTAAGGGAGTGAGTTTAATGGCAAAAGTAACTATTGATTACGATAAATGTGATGGTGCTGACTGTGCAGAATGTTCTGACGTTTGCCCAATGGAAGTTTTAGTTCTCGAAGGAGATAAAATCAC
Organism: uncultured Methanobrevibacter sp.; assembly: GCF_947170395.1. Lineage (GTDB taxonomy): Archaea > Methanobacteriota > Methanobacteria > Methanobacteriales > Methanobacteriaceae > Methanocatella. Next base: position 12,129 of record NZ_CAMVTE010000026.1, read on the forward strand.
AATCAACAATCCGGAAGATTGCAGTTATTGTGAAGTATGTATGGATGTATGTCCAAACGAATGTGTACAAATTGATGATGAAGATTAAATATAATAAAAAAGGTGATTATTAATGACTAACGAACTTTTAATAGATTTAGACAATTATTTAGCAGCAGGTTTACATATCGGAACCCAACAAAAAACCAGTGACATGGAAAAATATATATTCAGAGTAAGATCTGACGGTTTATATGTTTTAGACATTCAAAAAACAGATGAAAGAATCAGACAAATTGCAAAACTTTTAGCAAAATACGACCCTGAAGACATTTTAGTAGTAGCTACCAGACAATACGGTCAAGCTCCTGTTAAAAAATTCGGTGAAATCACTGGTGCAAAAACCATTCCTGGCAGATTCATCCCAGGTACCTTAACCAATCCTAATTACGCTAAATTCATCGAACCAAAAATTATTGTTGTAACTGACCCAAGATCTGATGCACAAGCAATCTTAGAATCAAAACAAAACGGTATTCCTGTAATTGCTTTATGTGATACTGAAAACTTACTCAGTTTTGTTGATATTGCTGTACCTGTAAACAACAAAGGTAGAAAAGCTATTGCATTAGTTTACTGGTTACTTGCAAGACAAATCTTAAGAGAAAGAGGCGACATCCCAGAAGATGGTGACTTAGATATTGAAGCAACCGACTTTGAACTTAAATTCTAAATGAGTTAAATGTTAAGAAAACCTGCTGTTGCCGGAGCATTTTATCCGGCGAGTCCCGAAATCCTCGTAAAAACCATAGAAAATTGTTTTTTAGATGATTTTGGCGTTGGTGAAATTCCTGAATTGAATAAATTTGAAGGTTCAGACTATCCTTTGAATATTATGGTTCCGCATGCAGGTTATCAATATTCTGGTGCAATAGCAACTCACAGCTATTGCAAATTAGTTCAAAATGGTTTTCCTGAAGTTTTTATTATATTAAGTCCTAATCACACGGGTTTCGGTAGTGAAATTTCAGTGTTCAATGATGGGCAATGGGTTACTCCATTAGGTAGTGTCAATGTTGACGGCGAATTTGCAGATGCAATCATCGCCGAATCGGATATTGCTGCTGCCGATTACGCCGCTCATACTCATGAACACAGTATTGAAGTTCAGCTGCCTTTCCTGCAATATTTTTCAGATGATTTTAAAATAGTTCCTATTACTATGGGAACCCAATCTTTTGCAGCTTCAAATGATTTGGCAAAATCCATTGTTGAAGTTTCCAAAAAATTGAACAAATCCTACTGTGTTATAGCAAGTACGGATTTATCTCATTTTAACAATCAAGAAAAAGCCAATAAAGTTGACGGATTTGTCTTGGAGGATATTGCCGAGATGAACGAGTTCAAACTTTTTGAAGAGGTTATTCAGTATAATATAACCATGTGTGGTTACGGTCCGGTAATGACTACAATTCTTGTCTCAAAAATGACCGATAAAACCGATTGTGAAATATTGGCCTATGGGACAAGTGGGGACGTTACGGGGGATTTCACTTCTGTTGTAGGTTATGCTTCAGGTATTTTTAAATAAGGTGTATCCATGATAGCTAAAGCTTCGGCTCCTGCAAAGGCAATTTTATTTGGAGAGCATTCCGTAGTTTATGATGAACCTGCTATAGCGGGTGCTGTTAATAAAAGAGCTTACGTTACAATTAGGGAATCCGATGATGATAGATCTATTTTTAGAGCTCCAAATATTAACTTTGAAGCCGAACTGCTTACACGTGAAAAGAAATATATTTTATTGAAGGGAAAACCAGGTATTATTCGATATATTTTAGAGTCTGTTTATAGAGTACATGACCATACTCCAATTGATATAACATTATCATCAAATGTCCCTATCGGTTCTGGACTTGGATCATCTGCTGCAGTTACCGTAGCTACTTTAGCAGCATTATACAGATATCACAACATTCGTTTTAACAAGAAATCTCTGGCTCATGACGCCCATATGGTTGAACAGGCAGTTCAGGGAGTGGCCAGTCCGCTCGATACTTTGGTTTCAACATATGGCGGTCTTGTCTACTTGTCAAGAAATAAGAAAGTTGAGCATTTCAAGGTCAATTTCAATGTACCTTTTGTTGTAGGTTATACAACAAAACATGGAAACACAGGTAAAATGGTAAAAGATGTTAGGAATCTGAAAAATAGGAATCCTAAAATCATAAATCCTGTAATAACTTCAATGGGCAATTTGACCAATTATGCAAAGCAGGCAATCTTAAAAAGGGATTTCAATAAAGTCGGTGAATTGATGAATATCAACCATGGATTTTTGGATGTTCTGGGAGTAAATACATTGGAATTGTCCAGAATGGTATATAATGCAAGGGAAGCTGGAGCTATCGGTTCAAAAACCACAGGTGCCGGTGGAGGGGGCAGTATAATTGCACTTTGCCCTGGCAAGGTGGATGAAGTTGCTGAAGCCATAGCACGTGATGATAATATTTTAAAAATCCATTTCACTCGAAAAGGAGTTTCTTCAAGGGTTTATAAGTGATTATATGATTATTTTAAAAATTGGCGGAAGTATCCTGACCAATAAGGATTCTGCTGAAAGTGAAATTGACAGTGAATCTTTAAAAAGGATAGCTGGCGAGATTAAATCTTCACTTGACATTTCAGATAAGCAACTGATTATTGTTCATGGGGCAGGTTCATTCGGACATCCTCCTGCAAAGGAATATAAAATAGGAGAACCGTTCGATGAAAATGAGTATCCTCAAAAAAGAATAGGATTTTGCAAAACCCAAAATGCAGTTAAAAAACTGAACATGCTTATATGTCAAGCATTTATAGCTGAAGGTTTGCCTGTTGTTGCAATTCCGGCTTCAAGTTTCATGACAGCCACAAACAAAAGAATCACAGAAGGAAATTTAAAATCCTTTGAAAAATATTTGGATAAGGGATTCATTCCGGTAATTTACGGTGATGTTGTATTGGACAGCGAATTGGAAATCTGTGTTATTTCAGGAGATCAGTTAATCCAGTATTTGGCCGTTAATTTAGGTCCTGATAAGGTAATTTTGGGAACTGACGTAGACGGTGTTTACAACAAGAATCCGAAAACACATGATGATGCAATATTTTTTGAGAAATTCTCATCACTAGAGGATTTGGACACCTTGGAAGGAACTACAAATGTGGATGTTACAGGTGGAATGGTTGGAAAGATTAAGGAACTTTTATATTTAGCAGATTTGGGAATTGAATCTATGATAATAAATGCTGAAGTTAAGGATAATATTTTCAAGGTTCTAGAAGATGAAAAAGTAAAAGGAACAGTAATTTCAAGGGGAAATTAATAATATGATTTCAGATAGAAAATTAGAGCATTTATTAATTTGTGAAAATTATGATGTGGAGTTTAAAAACAAAACCACAGGATTTGAGGACATTGAATTAGTCCATAATGTCCTTCCGGAAGTGGACAAGAACGAAATCGATTTGTCAACTTCAGTTTTTGGTAAGAAACTAGACTCCCCTTTATTTATAACAGCTATTACTGGAGGTCATCCTGCTGCAAAATCAATCAATAAACAATTGGCTATTGCAGCCGAAAATAATAATATTGCAATGGGAGTGGGATCTCAGAGGGCTGCCTGTGAGCATCCTGAACTTGAGGATACCTATACAGTTGTTCGTGAAAATGCTCCAAATTGTTTGCTTGTTGGAAACATTGGTGCACCACAACTTAACTTGGCAGAAAAAGCTGTTGAAATTTTGGATGCTGACATTTTGGCAATTCATTTGAACCCTCTTCAGGAATCCATTCAACCTGAAGGTGATTTGGATGCAAGAGGTTATACTAATTTAATTAATCAAATAACAGAATCTGTTGATATTCCTGTACTTGCAAAGGAAACCGGTTGTGGAATATCAGCCGAATCAGCAAAGACACTTGTCAATGCAGGTGTTGATTTTATTGATGTTGAAGGCGCTGGTGGAACCAGCTGGGCCGCAGTTGAGACATATAGAGCTGAAGACAGATATTTGGGTGAAATATTCTGGGATTGGGGAATTCCTACTGCAATCAGCACAGCTGAAGTAACCAATGCAGTCAATGTCCCTGTCATTTCATCCGGAGGAATAAGAACAGGTCTTGAAGCTGCCAAAGCCATTGCTCTTGGAGCAGATGCTGTAGGTATGGCATTACCGTTTTTGAAAAATTGTGCATCTCAAGAGCAACTTAACGATTTCATTAACAGATTCAACGATTCACTTAGAATTGCAATGTTTTTAGTTGGAGCTAATAACATTGATGAACTAAAACAATCTAATTTAGTCATTCGAGGAAAAACAAGGGAGTGGCTCAATGAAAGAGGTATTAACACTAAAAATTATTCAAGGAGATAAAACATGAGCGTAGAAATAATCGCTATCGGCGGATATCAAGAAGTCGGGAAAAACATGACTGCTGTCAGGATTGGTGAGGATGTTGTCATCTTTGATATGGGAATCCATCTTGACAGAATCAGTATGCACGAAGATACTGATATTGATAGGATGCATAGCTTAGATTTAATTGAAAGGGGAGTTATTCCGGACGATACACTGATGAAGGATGTTGACGGTAAAGTTAAAGGAATAGTATTCTCCCACGGTCACTTGGACCACATAGGTGCAGTGGCCAAATTGGCACACAGATATGATGCACCTTTAATCGGAACACCGTATACTGCTGCCCTAATTGAAAAACAGATTAAAGGGGAACGTAAATTCAAGGTAACCAATCCAATCAGACCTTTAAATCCGGGTAATAAGGTAAAGTTGTCAAAAGACATTACTTTGGAATTTGTTCAGTCAACACACAGTATTCCACAGGCAGTATTTCCGGTATTGCACACTCCTGAAGGAGTTATCGTTTATGCACTGGATTTTAAATTTGACAATCATCAAAAAGTATCTCCACCGCCTGACTACAAAAGGTTAAAGGAACTTGGAAGAAAAGGAGTGCTTGCATTGATTGTAGAGACAACCAATGCCAAAAACTACAATGAGGTCAAAACCCATTCAGAAAGAATAGCTAAAAATATTTTAGAGGATGTAATGAAAGGACCTCTTCAAGAAAAAACAGGTATGATTGTTACCACATTTTCATCTCACGTTGAACGTGTACAGGCTATTGCTGACATTGCCAAAAAAAGCCATAGGGAAATATTTTTCCTTGGCAGATCCATGGAAAGGTTCTGTGGTATTGCACAAAAATTGGGCATTTTGAAATTGCCAAAAAATGCCAGCATTTATGGTTCTCCAAAAGCTGTTAACAAGGCTTTAATGAGAGCCGATGAAGACAGGGCAAATTATTTGCTTGTAACTACAGGTCACCAGGGTGAACCTGATGCATTGCTTCCAAGGATAGCAAATGGCAGAACACCGTTCAATATTAAAAAGGGAGATAATGTAATCATTTCAGCACCAATCATTCCGAATCCAACCAATGCTGCAAACAGACATATTATGGAAAGGAGATTAAAATTGAAAGGTGCTAGAATTTATCCGAATGCTCACGTTTCTGGACACGCTGGAAGAGAAGATCACAGAGAATTCCTACGTATGTTAAAACCACAACATATTATTCCAGCACACGGAGACTTATCAATGCTTGCAGCTTACGCTGAACTTGCAGAAGAGGAAGGCTACAGGATTGGATATGACATTCATATCCTCAGAAATGCTCAAGCACAGGTTTTTAAAAGTTAAAGAGGGAATAATATGAGTGATGTAAAAGAAGTGTTGGGAAATTATTCAACTGACATTACAAAAACTATTGAAGATGAATTGGCAACTATTACTCCAGACAATCTTGCAGAAGCATCTGTTTATCTTACAAGGGCTGGAGGAAAAATGCTTAGGCCAGCTTTGACCTTAATTGTTGCTGAAGCTGTTGGAGGAGAACGTGAAAGTGCTTTGAAATCCGCTGCGGCCATAGAATTGATTCATACATTTTCACTTATCCATGATGACATAATGGATCAGGATGACATGAGAAGGGGAATGCCCTCAGTTCACAAGGTTTGGGGAGATGATGTAGCTATTCTCGCAGGGGACACTTTATTTTCAAAAGCTTTTGAAATAATTATATGTACTGAAGGCACTAGTTCAGAGCAAAACAATAAGGCATTGGCCACTGTTGCAGATGCATGTGTAAAAATCTGTGAAGGTCAGGCTTCTGATATGGGCTTTGAAGATAGATTTGACGTGACTGAAGATGAGTATATGGAAATGATTTTCAAAAAAACTGGTGCACTGATTGCTGCTGCTACTAAAGCAGGAGCTATCATGGGAGGAGCATCAGATGAAGTCATTGATGCAATGTATGAATATGGTCGTTTAATTGGACTTGCATTCCAAATCCAGGATGATTATCTTGACTTGGCTTCCGATGAAGAAACATTAGGAAAGCCGATTGGTTCAGATATTGGAAAAGGTAAGATGACTATTATTGCAATAAAAGGTCTTGATAGTGTTGATGATGATAGGTTATTAGAAATTTTGAAAGCTGAAGAAAATTCTCAAGATGAGATAGATGAGGCAATTGAAATTTTATCAAATTGTGGTGCTATTGAATATGCTCGCAATTTGGCACTAGAATCTGTTGACCAAGCTAAAGAAGTGCTTGAAATTTTACCTGATTCTTCATCTAAACAGGTACTTGCAAACATTGCAGATTTTGTTCTTGAGAGAAGTGCATAGTTTCTCTCATATTTTAATTTTTTTTCATGATTCTGGGATAATCCCAGAACCATGTTATGTTAGTTTTTTGTGAAGTAATCTCCGGAATTTCTATATTCTATGGTAATACGTATATGAATATTTTAAGAAGTGAGTCATTTGAATGTTTTTTTATATAGAAATTCCGTATTTTTGATAATATCTGATATTATCGTATCTAAGTATGTTTTAGGAATTATATAACTCTTTTTATTCGTTTCTAGGGCAATTTTACATACTCAGAACAATTTTCTATTTCTGGAGCAATTTTACAGTGTGAAAGCAACAATGTTTATTAACCACTTAAGCACAATATAATATTATGAAAGGAATAATCGGAGCGATAAGCGGAGACATCATCGGTTCAACCAGGGAGTTCAGAGCTAATAAATCTAAGGATTTTAACTTATTTACCAGAAAATCCACATTTACCGATGATACTATAATGACATTGGCGGTAGCAAATTGGCTATGTGAAAATAAGGATTCAAAGGAAGTTTTAATTAAAAACTTGAAATATTATGGAAATCTTTATCCTGATGGAGGTTATGGCGGCAGATTTAAGCAGTGGTTAAGGCAAGACAGTCCCGAACCCTATGGTAGTTGGGCAAACGGATCTGCAATGCGTGTTTCACCATGTGCATGGGTAGCCAACACTTTGGAAGAGGCGCAGGATTTGGCCTATACTTCAGCCATTGTAACACACAACCATCCTGAGGGAATTAAAGGGGCGCTGGCAACATCCGATGCAATTTATCTTGCAAGGGTTGGTGCAAGCAAGGATGAGATTAGGGACCACATTGAAGTAAGGTATGAATATGATTTAAGCAGGTCTCTGGATGAAATCAGACCTTACTATTCATTTGACGTATCATGTAAGGGCAGTGTTCCAGAATCAATAATCTGTTTTTTAGAGGCCCAAGACTATGAAGATACCATCAGAAATGCAGTATCATTGGGTGGTGATGCGGATACACAAGCAGCCATTGCAGGAAGCATTGCATCAGCATATTGGGAAGTTCCAATAAATATAGCTTATAAGACCATTCACCGTTTGGATTATAGATTGTTGAATGTTTTAATTGATTTTGAAGAGAAATTTAATTCATATTAGATTTCTTTTTCAACTTTTTTAGCTGGTTCATAAACCGGTCATCGTAGTTTTTAGCGATATCCTCATATTTGTTCCAGATTCCAATTGCAGTTTCTGGAATGACATTTCTTTTGTCTTCTGTGAACTTGGTGTATGTATGAAGCATTTCCTTTGAATCGGAAATCATAACCTTAACAAATGGGATATCTGCCTTTTGGATATTGATGCCATTTTCTTTAAACAGTTTAATGATGTTGAATTCCTCATCGTTAATGTAGCAGGTCGGTGAGGCAAGGATATTTATTCTCAAATCTGATCTGTTTTTCAGTGCTTTTACCAACTCTTCGCCTTCACCTTCAAAAAGAAATCCTATTCTCATGTTTATTGATTTTTTGGCCCTTTTGATGATTTCAAGTTCCTGTGCGATAATCTTATCGACACCATAGATTCTCCAAATCGGGGCCTGGACTTGGCTCATTCCGTTTTCATAAACATAAGTTAGTCTTGTTATTGTATCGTCAATTTCGCTTTCCAGTCGCTCTTTTTCACGGGACAGCACTTCAACGGGGGATTTGACATTATATGTCAGTGGTCTTCCATCCTCAACATCGATGAAGTTCTTTTCATTGAGTTTTTTCAACACGTCATATATTTTACTTCTTGGAATTTCTGCAGTTTCAGAGACTTCAATGGCTGTTGCAGATATCAGTGAAGTAAGTGCAACATAGGCCTGAGCTTCATACATTGTCAGGCCGATTCCTTTTAATACTGATAAATTTTCATCCATGGTAATATTATGGTGTTGTTATATATATATAATTGTTACTTTTCACCCTTAAAAAGTGACAAAATCTTTATATATTTAATTTTATTTAATAAATATTAACAACTCTTAAAGAGGTAATTATTATGGCAGATGGATTAGATATGTTTTGTTATCAATGTTCCCAAACCGCTAAAGGTACTGGATGTACTGTAAGTGGAGTTTGTGGTAAAAAGCCAACCGTAGCAAGATTACAGGATAACCTGATCTTTACTATGAAAGGAATCAGTGCATACAACTACAATGCAAATGTTTTAGGAGCTTATGACCCTGAAATCGATGCATTTTTAACCAAAGGGCTATACACAACATTAACCAACGTTAATTTTGATGTTCAAGATTTAGTTGCATTGGCACTTGAAGCAGGTGAAAAAAGTGTAGCTGTAATGAGATTACTTAAAGACGCTCACATTAAAGCTTACGGCGAACCACAACCTGTAGAAGTTAAAGTTGGAGCACAGGAAGGACCAGCAATTATTGTAACTGGTCACGACTTAAAAGCTCTAGAAGAATTATTAAAACAAGTTGAAGGAACAGACATTAAAGTCTACACTCACTCTGAAATGTTGCCTGCTCACGGATATCCTGGCCTAAACAAATATGAAAACCTGGCAGGACAATTAGGTGGGGCATGGCATGACCAAAGAACAATCTTTAAAAAATACAATGCAGCAATCGTTGGAACCAGTAACTGTGTACTTCCTGCTCTTGACGCATACAAAGAAAGAATGTTCACCATGGATGTAGCTAAACTTGAAGGAGTAAAAACAATCGATGATTATGATTTCTCCGAAGTAATTGAATGCGCCAAATCTCTTGGATCTCTAGAACCTGAAGAATTAACTACCATAACAACAGGTTGGAGTGCAGGAGCTATTGTTGAACACGCTGATACAATCAAAAGATTAGTTGAAGAAGGTAAAATCAGAAGATTCTTCGTTGTCGGTGGATGTGACAAAGCAGCAAAACACAACGACTATTACAGAGAATTCGTACAAAACTTACCTCAAGACACTGTAATTTTAACATTAGCATGCGGTAAATACAAATTCAATGATTTGGATTTAGGTGACATTGAAGGCATTCCAAGATTATTGGATGTAGGTCAATGTAACGACACCATTGTTGCAGTTGATGTGGCATTAGCATTATCCGAATTATTTGACTTGCCATTGAATGATTTACCATTGACTATTGTCCTCAGTTGGATGGAACAAAAAGCAGCTGCAGTTTTATGGGCATTATTATACCTTGGAAAAACTGACATGTGGATTGGACCAATTCTCCCTGCATGGTGTAATGAAGACATAATTAATGTCTTGGTTGAAAATTACAACTTAACTCCAACTTCTGGAAATGCATTAGTTGACATTAAAAGAATTATGGGGGAATAACTAATGAGTGAGGATATTAAAGCTCAAACCTTGAATATCCAATTCTTAGTTGACTATCAGGACAATACTGTTGTCAGTCGTGAAGTAATCAAAAAGGAATTGGGAACCGTTACATTCTTTGCCTTTGATCAAGGTCAGGGATTGTCAGAGCATTCCGCTCCTTTTGATGCGATGGTTCAGGTAATTGACGGTGAAGCGGAAATCACAATTTCCGGTAAAAAACACACTGTTAAAGCTGGTGAAATGATTATCATGCCTGCAAATGAACCTCACGCACTTCAAGCTGAAAACAGTCCATATAAAATGATTTTAACCATGATTAAAAGTGATTAATTTCATTTTATCTCTTTTTTTAAAATACTTATACTCATATTGTCACCCAAACCAACTGGGAGTTAGGAGTATTGATTCTCCTAATAACCTAGTATTGTTTCCACCAAACCATTATCCAGTCGGCTTTGTCTTTTACATTGAATAATTTTCCGGTTTCTTCATCTTTGGTTAAAATTTCAGATAAATATTTTTTAAGCTCTTCTTTTTCACTTTCAGTGTATAAATCCAGTCTGAATTTACCGTTGTCAACTGCTTCATCAATGCTGTCATATTCTCGGTAATTGTTCAGATCAAACCTTTGGACATTTGCATATATTCCCATATTGTAAAGTATGTTGAAGAAATAATTGTAATCGGGGAAGTTTTCGGTTTGTTTTCCTATTCTTTTATCAAAATCTTTTTCTATTTTTTTGTTTTCAGGTCCGAAAATGGTTATAAAAACGTATTTGTTAGCTATTTTATTCAGCTCAGACAACACCTCATCAATAGGTATAATTCCATTTAGAGACCTTGAGCAGACAACAACATCCACATCTCCTATTTCATCGTATTTTATGTTTTCAATCGGTTTTAAAATGGTTTCAATGTTTGAAATATCATTTTCAACAGCTCTTTTTTCAAGATATTCCAACATTTTGGGTGACGAATCAAGTCCTATTACCTGTTTGACTTTTTTAGCAATGGGTATGGTAACAGACCCTTCACCGCATCCGACATCAAGTACTGTGTCATGTTCATCTAGAATCAGCATATCAAATAATGCATCGTCATAGTCTTCTTTATGGGTTCTTTTAAAAAATCCGGGAGCTGCCTTATCCCAGTCTTTATCAACTTTAGTGGCAAGTCTTTCAGTCCAAAAACTGACCCAGTCAACATCATTGGGGTTTTCAATGCACTGTTTCATAATTTCACATTTCCGTTTAAAACATTTTGATAATCAGCATAATTTTCCTTTAAAAGCTCAGGAATGTCCAGTTCATATGGGCAGTTGTCCACACATGCATAGCATTCCATACATTCTGTGGTCTTTTCCATCATTTCCTGATACTCTTCAGTTAGGTAAGGTTCGGTTGGAAAACGCCTGATCCAAAGGGACATTCTGGCACACAGGCTAATGTTAATGTCTTCAGGGCATGGCATGCAATATGCACAGCCTCTGCAGAAATTTTCTCCAAGTTCCTTTTTATCTTTTTGGATAATTGCTTTTAAATCATCAGTTAAAATGGTATTTTCATCGTAGGTTAGGAATTCTTCAAGTTCTTCAAGCTTTTGGATTCCCCAAATTGGCAGGACATTGTCAAATTGGTTGATATACGCAAAACTGGCTTTTGAGTTTTTAAGTAATCCTCCACCCATTGCTTTCATTGCAATAAATCCTACATCTAACTGTTTACATTTTTCAACCAGTTTAAGTTCCTCTTCACCACTTAAATAGGAAAATGGATACTGCAATGTTTCGTATAATCCACTGTCAAGTGCTTCATGGGCATGTGTAATCTTATGGGTGGTTATTCCGATGTGTCTGATTAAACCGCTATCCTTTGCTTCAAGCATTGCCTTGTAGAGCTCGTCATCTTCCTTTGGACAGAAGGATATATTGTGAAATTGATGCAGGTCAATATAATCTGTTTTCATACTTTTAAGGGAGGTTTCCAAATCCCTCCAGAAGTCTTCAACATTTTCAGATCCGCTTTTGGTTGCAAGATATATGTCTTCACGAGGAATATCTTCAAATGCTTTACCTATTTTTTCCTCACTGTCTGTATAGAAGTGTGCGGTGTCATAGAAATTGATTCCGTTTTCATATGCTTTCTGAAGTATTTCAATAGAATCTGTCATGTTTCGTCTTTGGATTGGAAGTGCTCCAAATCCATTTTTGTTTACTTCTAAATTAGTCTTTCCAAGCCTCATTTTAATAACCAATCATTTTTAATAGAATATAAAGTATTATAATGATAATTAAAATATAGATAGTTGTTTTTCCAGATAAAAATTTGGTTTGTTTAAATTCCTTGTCTTCAAGGTCTCCATGCCTCATCAGTTCATCTTTTTTAAATGAACATTTCTGATATATTGTTTCAATATCTTTCGGAAGTCTGCCATGTTCATTCAGCATATTTATTGTTTTGTTTAGGTATTTTATTGCTTCTTCATTGTTTCCAAGCTTTATTTCACAATATGCTGGTTTGTAGTTGAAATTGGTAATGATCTCCAGGTCATCTACTTCCTTTTCATATTTTATGCATCGGTTGTAATATTTCAGAGCTTCCTTATATCTTCCCAAATCGTAAAGCGCATCAGCTTTTGAATTGTTTAAAAGTATTGTCTCTTCATTTTTAAGCGCATTGTCTAAAAATTCCAGAGCCTCTTCATTGGCACCAGTTTTCTGCAGCAATAGTCCTTTGTATGTTTGAACCTTTTCGGAGGTTCCATTTTCATTTTCGTAGTGTTTAAGCAAACTCAATGCATCATCATACTCTTTTGCCTGAACCAACAGTTCAATCTTTGCCATTTTGACTTCATTTTTCTTGATTCTTGGCTCTTCTGTTTTTGAATAGGAATTATATTTGTCATATGCCAAATCCATTAACTCCAAAGCTTCATTTAATTTTCCTTTGTTGAAACGTGACATTGCCTTGTCACACATTGCGTTAATGGATTTAGGTTGCTTTTCAAGGTACTGGTTGAAGTATTTTTCACCATAATCTCCACCGTCATGGCTTTCATCGTAGTATTGATAATAAAGTCCCTTTTCTTCTAAAGCCAGAAGATAATCCTTTTCGATTAACATGTCTAGAATTGCCAAATATTCATCGATGTCATCTTTTGCATGTCTTTTTCTTGCAATTCTTAAAGCTTCTTGGTAATTTTCCTCTTCAATGTATTGTTTTGCCTTTAAAATAGCATCACTCATTATATCGACCTAATTTTTTTATCAGACTCCGATTTTTCTATAACTACTCTAATTATTATATTTGGTCTAATTATATTAAGTAATTGCTGTTGCAATGTTTCAAAAAAAAAGATGTTAAAGTCTCTTTTTGTGAGACTATTTTGCGTTTAGTATTTGGGATTTGGTTAAGCCAGTTAGTTCTGTGATTTCTTCGATGGAAGTTCCATTTTTTAGCATATTTTTTGCAACTTCTATTTTCCCTTCTATTTTCCCTTCATTTCTTTGGTATTCATATCTTGGGTTTAACATTTTTGTTTCCTCCAATAATTGAATTTTGTCTTCTTCATCTAACATGTTTGTACATAGAACATCTAAAATGTATAGGATTACTTCTTTTTCGTTATCATCAATTTTAAATTCTTTTACAAGATTGCTTGCTCTTATTAAAATATCTACTGTTGGTTCATCATAAGCAGTATAGGCTATTAACTGCAGGGCAGCAATATCTTCATCTGAAATTTCTTTTTTTGCGCTTAGTTTCTTTTCGATATTTTCAATAATATCTTTGGCATTAATATGTTTTAAAGATATTACTTTCATGGAATATGAACAGTCATCATTTAATATGTATTCGCGAGTCTTATATGGTGCATCCTCAGTGCATAAGATATATAGTTCAATTTTTTTATTTTTTAAAACACTTAATGATGATACGTATTGAAAAAAGCGTTTTATATCTTCTTCTGTTGGTAATCTTGATTGACATTCTAAAATGAGGCAGATAATTTCATTATTCTTCAGGGCTTCGCCTGCAAAGTCAAGGCGGTGCAAGGCGGGGCCTTTGCTTGCAACCTCTGAAAGAATTATGTTGTGAATTCTGTAGGGTATATTCAAAAACTTCAAAAGTCCGTTTGCACGTTTTTGGACGGTTTGCTTGAACACATAATCTGTGTAATGCAGGTATTCATAATTCTCATTTGGAATATTTTTTAAATCATTCATATTGCTTTATTTATATTTTAAACTATTTAAAACTTTTTAAAAAACAAAATAAAGTCAATTTAATGCTTTGGTAACAATTAAACATGTCTAAATCAATATTTGCTTGTAGTTGTTATGAGGTTAATCATTAACTATTTTTAACAAGAAATTCATATCTATTATAAGAAATCTTATTTTTATTAAAAATTAAAAATTGTGATGATTAAATGAATGATTTAGAAGAAATTATCTATAAACATGCTTTATTAAATGCGGCAAAACATAAAGGGTCTGCAAATCCCGGAGCGGTTATGGGTTCAATCATGTCAAATGAACCTGAACTCAGAAGCAAGGCAAAAGAAATAGGGCCTATGTCCGGTAAAATTGTAGCAAAGGTAAATGCACTATCACCAGAACAGCAAGCTGGTGAAATGGAAAGATTAGGTATCCAACTTGAAGATAAAAAACCTAAAGCAAAGGAAAAAGGATTGCAGGAACTTCCTGGATCTCATGAAAACATTGTTTTGAGATTTGCTCCAAACCCTAGTGGACCATTACACATTGGACACACCCGTGCAGCAGTTCCAAATGGAGAATATGTAAAAAGACATGACGGTAAATTAATATTGAGAATTGAGGATACTGATCCAAAAAGGGTATTTGAACCTGCCTATGATATGATTCCTGAGGATTTGGAATGGTTAGGTGTCAAAGTTGATGAAATTGTCTATCAGTCAGACAGATTTGAAATTTATTATGATTATGCTCGCCAATTAATAGAAAAGGGCGCAGCTTACATGTGTACCTGTGACGGTGCAACATTCAAGGAACTTAAGGACAACTGCAAGGCATGTCCGTGCCGTGACAATACTGTTGAGGAAAACCTTGAGTTATGGGATAAATTTGACACAATGCAAGCTGGTGAAGCAGTTTTAAGAGTTAAAACTGATATCAACCACAAAAACCCTGCAATCAGGGATTGGGTTGCAATGAGATTGGTTGATGAGGTTCATCCACGTTTAGGTACAAAATACAGAATATATCCTATGATGAACTTTTCAGTTGCAGTAGATGATCACTTGCTTGGTATGACACACGTCCTAAGAGGAAAAGACCATTTGGCAAACACTGAAAAGCAAAAATACCTTTATGACCATATGGGATGGGACCTGCCTGAATTCATCCACTATGGAAGACTTAAGATGGAAGACATTGCACTCAGTACCTCAAAAGCTAAGGAAGGAATTGAGGATGGAACATACTCCGGATGGGATGACCCAAGATTAGGTACTCTTAGAGCTATTGCAAGGCGTGGAATCGACCCAAGATCTATTTACGATTTGATTACCGAAATGGGTGTCAAGATGGCTGATTCAGCCATCAGCTGGAAGAAAATCTATGGTCTAAACCGCAACTTCCTTGAGCCTGTGGCCAACAGGTACTTTTTCTGTGAAAATCCTGTTGAAATTGCTGTTGAGGGTTATGAAGGAGGAGCAGTTGACGTTGAAAGACCGCTTCATGCAGACCACCTTGACAGAGGAAACAGAATTCTGCCGTTTGATGGAAAAGTCTATTTGGCTGAATCCGACATTAAAGATGGTCTATTCAGATTAATGGATGCGGTCAATGTTGAAATTTCAGGTGATGAAGTAAAATATCATTCAACTTCTTTTGAAGATGCAAGGGAAGTTAAAGCCAGAATCATTCAGTGGGTTCCAACCGGGGACAATGTCAACGTTAAAATCGTAATGGATGATGCATCTGTTAAAGAAGGTCTTGGTGAAAGTGCACTCAAAGATTTGAAAGTCGGTGATGTAGTTCAGTTTGAAAGGGTAGGTTTTGCCCGCTTGGATGAAATTTCAGATGATGAACTGATATTCTACTATGCTCACAAATAGGTGATTTGATGACTTTATTTTCAAACGGGTTTGCAACCCTTGAAATGCCTGAAGACTTTGAGGCAGTCGCAACAAAGGAAGAATTTAATGACATGTATCTGGTAAATACCAAAATACCTATGTCAATTAAGTTTTCAACCACTCCTACATTGGTGGGCCTTCCCGAAATCTGTGACGGCATTGAAAAGAACGTGGAGACTAACGATAAGATTAATCTGATTACTTCAGATTTTATTGTAATCAATGATGTCATTTATTATATGTTCGTATCATCATTTTCTGATGGGGAAAAAGAAATCCGCCGCAATGAATTTTTATATGTTGAGGATGATAATCTCTATATTTTTGAATACACTTATCCTTATGCTGACAGGGAACTTGATGACTTTTATTTAAATGTCATTCGTTCTTTAAAGATTATTGCTCCAAAATACATTGTGGAAAACGGTGGTTACCGATTGAATAAAGAAGAATAATTCTTCTTTTTACTTTTTTTGAATAAATTTCATTTAAATATTTACGCCTTTTTTTAATTATTAATAAATGCAACAGAATTTTGATTATTAATGGAATTTTTTTTTTAATTTTTTGAATATTCTTGCCATGTTGAATATTATTTTGAAAATTAATCTTTTTTTGATTATTGTATAATAATTTATGCCTTTTTAGGAAATAATAAATACAATTTAATTTATAAATATATATCAATTCAATTAATTAAAATGGGTTGAAAAATAATGAAATTAAAAAAGATGATGTTAATAACATTGTTTTTATTGGTTATTTTTACAATAGGTGCTGTAAATGCAGCTGAGAATACTACGGATGATGTTGTTGGCATTGAAAATCAAAATAATGTTGTAAATGAAGTTAATGATGATGTTTTAGCTGATAATCCTAAAACATTTGCTGATTTAAATTCAGCTATTAACGGTAATGATGATAGTGATGTTTATCTGAATGGAACCTATCTGTATCATTCAGATTCAGATTCCAGTTATCAATCAGGAATAAAGGTTTCACGTAATGTAACTATTCATGGTAACGGCTGCATTATTGATGGTAATAATTCGGCCGTACTTTTTGTACTGAGTAAAGGCAATATCGTTTTTAAAGATACTGTTTTTGTGAATGGTAAACATCTTTCTTATTATGAGAGCGGCTCTATTTATAATACTGCCATTCTGTCTGTTGTAAATTGTACTTTTATGAATAACGTGGCTACTAGGGGCGGAGCTATACATAATGAATATATGTTGTCTGTTGAAAATTGTACTTTTATTAATAATACAGCAAAGTCCCCAAGTGGTCCTTGGCATGGCGGTGCCATTTATAGTCATAATAAGTTTTCTGCCGTAAATTCTAAGTTTATAAATAATTATGCACAGTCTTCCGGTGGTGCTATTCATAGTAATAATGGATTGTCTGTTGTCGATTGCGAATTTATAAATAATTCTGCAAGAGGCAACGGTGGTGCAGTTTATACTTTTTATCAGTTAAATCTGGATAGTTCTGCTGTTGAAAGTTCCATTTTTATTAATAACTCTGCTGGCGGAGATGGTGGTGCTGTCGAGTTTGGTACTCTGAATATGGGTGCTCTTTACAAAACTGTAGATTGTATTTTCATTAATAACTCTGCTAAAAATGGTGGTGCACTTTATTCGGTAAATGCAACTAATTGTAATTTCACAAATAACAAAGCTTCACAAAACGGTGGAGCAATGTATGGTGCATCTGTTGCTGGAAGTAACTTCGAAAATAATGTTGCAGGCATTTCAGGTAATGATACATATAACACAACTGTAAAAACCCTTTCAAAGGTTATAATTACAGCTCCCGCAGTTACCACTCCTTACAATGGGGGCAAGTTTTTGATCGCCACATTAACTGACGGTGACGGTAAGGCAGTTGGTGGTGTTGGAGTTTCAGTTACTCTTAATGAGGTTGTTTCTAATTTGACAACCAATTCTTCAGGTCAAATCAGTCTGTCCTGTGACGGTATCGATCCTGGCGATTATGTTGCAAAGATTAAATTCAACGGTGATGATACATACCTTCCGGCTGAAAAATCAACAGATGTAATTGTTGAGAAAGTAGCATCCAGTTTGGATGTTGTTTTTGCAAATATTGAAGTGGGTCAGGTCGCATACATTAATGTTACATTGAACACTACAGCTACTGGAAATGTCGTTTTGGCATTTGATAAACAAAACTACACTAAAGCCATTGAAAACGGCAAGGCTTTATTTGCCATTTCTGATTTATTGGCTGGAAATCAAACATTTAAAGTTATTTATGGTGGAGATGAATTTTATAAAAACTCAAGTGTCACCAAATCAATAGAAGTTAAAAAAATTGACATAGTAGATGTGCAGCTGCCGACATCAGCTTCACAAAAGCAAACCACATTCAGCTTTGATTTGCCTTCTGATGCATCCGGAAATGTAACACTCGAAATCAACGGCGATAAATATAATACTACAGTTAAAAATGGTAAAGTAAATTTTAATTTAGTGAGCCTTGAGAAAGGAAAATATCCTTACAATGTTTCCTATTCAGGTGATGATAAATATAATCAGTTCACCAAATCAGGCACTTTAAATGTGGATGATGTTGTAACATACATCAGTATCACTAAAGTGTCAGGGGACTGTGTCATTGAAGGTGTCTTAAAAGAGATTGGGGGTAAGGTAATTAAAAATGCTGATTTGTCCGTTAAAGTTGGAGACAGTAATTTAACTGTCAAAACTGATGATGAAGGTACATTTACCCTTCAGGCAAAAGATAACACTGAAGTTATCATCATGTTTGCCGGTAAAGATGCATTTTTAGCATCTAATGCAACAATCACTTTAAAAAATATTGTTCCTGTAAGGGCTGTAACCAAAATCATTGGTGAAAACTACACCCAATATGCTGTAGATTTCTTTGCCGGTGAAAGAGGAGGATTCTTTAAAGTTAAATTAACAGATGCAAGTGGTGCTCCATTAGCTAATAAAACTGTAAATATCGGATACAACGGTAAATGCCTTGTACTGGAAAGTGATAACGACGGATTTGTTCAAGTACAAATCAACCTGCTTGCCGCTAACACTTTAACATTTGCTGTGGCATTTTTAGGTGATGACGTCTACGACGCTTCATTTGAAGTATACAAAATCACAATAAACAAAAAGACCACAAGTCTTTCCGCTCCGGCAAAAACATATAAAGCAAGCGCAAAAACCAAATCCTACACAGTAACCCTAAAAACAATTAAGGGTTCATCTGCCGACGGTAAAACCTATCTTGGATCAGGTAAAACCATTACTCTGTCCTTGAACGGCAAGACCTACACAGCAAAAACAAACGACAAAGGTCAGGCAACCTTCAAATTGGACATCAAAAAGAAAGGAACCTTCAAAGCCACCGTCAGCTACGCAGGAGATAACACATACGCTGCCACAAAGACAACTGCAAATATAAAAATTAACTAGAAGAGATTAAATCTCTTCTAAACTTTTCTTTTTTTAATGGATATGTGTGTATGAACTTATGACTTGATAATGTTTTTAATATGGTCTTGGTTTATATTTAATTTAGATTTAATAATTTTGCATTTTTTTTAGTAAAACATTAGAATAATCAGTGGGATTTTTAATTTACTTTGAGGTTATGGTTGTGTAAAAAAGAGAAAAATAGGAGTTATGAAATAACTCTCATTTTTAATTTTGTTCAGTAGATTTTTTTGATATCTTCCGGTTTGATGGTAATGTCTTTGCGTCTGTATCTTACGGAGATGTCGTCACCGTTGATAGCATAAACCTGGCTTGAGTAGGTTTCCCCGTCATGATTGAATATGATTTCGTCACCTTTTTTAAGCACGACTTCAACATTATTTAGTTCAATTTTGATGTTGTTTCTTGCAGGTTTGGATTTGATGACCTCTTTTTTCGGTTCAGCAATTTCTATTTCAGGTTCTTTTCTTACATCACCGAATAATTTACGAGTATTTTCCTCTCTCATTGCTTGGTCATAATCATAATCATCTTCGGGTTCGTAATATTGACCAAATTCATCATGGGTCTCATTGATGATTGGTTCATATTCGTCCTCATATTCATTGACGTTTCTGATGTATGTTTCCTCCAAATCAGAAATAGGATCGTATTCCTCTTCAGGTTCAGGTCTTAGTCTTTCTTTAACGTCCTGGAAAATTCTTGACCCTTTAATTGTATTTGTGATTTTGGCTAAATCTTTTCTGTAATCAAGGTCATTTTCCACTTCAGGTTCGCTGATTGAATTGTCTTCTTCCGGTTTGATTTTGGTTGGGGATTTTAATGTTGGCTGTTTGATTTCTTCTTCGGTATTTAATAAGACATCTGTAATGCCGTCGCCTTCAGAGATGCTTTCGATTTTTTCCTCTTCGATTTCCTGAGAAGCATTTTCAATGGCTTCTTCAATGTCTTTTTGTGTTGTGGTCTGTGGAATCTCAGTTTCCACTTCACTTTCAGCTGCTTCAGGAACATTTTCTTCTTTTGGAGTTTCTTCAACATCTAAAACTTCTTGAATGGTTTCTTCTTTTACCTCTTCTTTTGGTTCTTCAGC